>CAZKEX010000047.1:0-18472 GCA_964551895.1 uncultured Caldilineaceae bacterium
TGCTTCAAAGCATACGAAGGTAGCGAGAAACAAAAAATAGGCCACGGGTTGAACGGATCGAACGGATAAAAACGGATCTTTCTCAGATCAAAAAGAAATCCGTTTTTTTATCCGTCAAATCCGTTCAATCCGTGGCCTATTTTTTGTTTCTCTATGCGAAAATTTGATCCCCGCTCAAGAAGGCAGGCGGGCGGCGGGCCTGGGTGCGCTGTTCGAAGGCGTAGGCCAGTTTGATCAGGGTGGCTTCTTGCCAGGCGGCGCCGATGAAGGAGAGGCCGATGGGCAGGCCGTACACAGCGCCGGCGGGGACGGTGATGTTGGGGTAGCCGGCCACCGCGGCCGCGGACGAGCTGCCCCCGCCGTAGTGGTCGCCGTTGACCCAATCCACCAGCCAAGCCGGGCCGCCTGTGGGCGCGATGAGGGCGTCAAGATCGTATTCGTCCAAGGTGGCGTCGATGCCCCCCCGGCCCGCCAACCGCAGACTCTCGCTGCGAGCCTGACGATAGGTCTCCTCAGCAAGATCGCCCTTTTCCTGGGCCAAAACAAAAAGCTCTTGGCCAAAGTAGGGCATGGCGCGCTCCCGGTGCAGATGGTTGAATTCGATCAGCTCGGCCAGGGAATGGACGGGCAGCGCGGGGTCGATGTCGGCCAGATAGGCGTTCAGGCCAGCTTTGAATTCGTATAGCAGCACAGTGTATTCGTCGTCGCCAAACTGCTTGGCGGTGGCGATGTTGGCCGGGTCAACAATCACGGCCCCGGCGGCCCGCAGGGTGACAATCGCCCGCTCCATGATGGCGTCCACCAGGGGATGGAAGCCAAAGTAATTGCGGGCCACACCGATGCGCGCCCCCCGCAGCCCGTCGAGATCCAGAAATTGGGTATAGTCATCGGTGGATCGGCCCTGGCTGGCGGCGGTGGCAGGGTCTCGCTCGTCTGCGCCGGTCAGCGCGCCGAGGAGAATTGCCGCGTCCGTCACCGTGCGGGCCATGGGTCCGGCCGTATCCTGGCTATGCGAAATCGGCACGATCCCGGTCCGGCTGACCAGGCCGACGGTGGGTTTGATGCCCACGATGCCGGCGTGGTGGGACGGGCAGACGACCGAGCCGTCGGTCTCCGTGCCGATGGCCGCGGCGCACAGGTTGGCCGAGACCGCCACGCCGGAGCCGGAGCTGGATCCGCAGGGGGTGCGGTCCAGGGCGTAGGGGTTGCGGGTCTGGCCGCCCCGGCTGCTCCATCCGCTGGAGGATTTGGACGAGCGGAAGTTGGCCCACTCGCTCAGGTTGGTCTTGCCCAAAATGATGGCCCCGGCCCGGCGCAGGTTGGCCGCCACCGCGCCGTCCTGGGCGGCGTGGTGGTTGGCCAGGGCCAGGGATCCGGCGCTGGTGGCCATGCGGTCCCCGGTGTCGATGTTGTCCTTGAGCAGGATGGGGATGCCGTGGAGGGGTCCCCGCACGTCCCCGGCAGCCCGCTCGGCGTCCAACTGGGCGGCGATGGCCAGGGCGTCCGGGTTGAGTTCAATCACCGCGTTGAGGGTGGGACCGGTCCGGTCGATGGCGTCGATGCGGGCCAGGTAGCCCTCGGTCAGGGACACGGCGGTCAGGTCTCCCGCAACCATGAGGGCTTGCATGTCGGAAATGGTCAGTTCTTCCAGGATGATGGACATGGGTTGTCCTTTCGGGATGGTAAAATGGGGCGGTTTTGAGTCGATCTGGGATCGACCCGCCGGTCACGGACCGGCTCCGAGCATTTAAGACAATGATTGATTATCGCCAATCCCTGTACCAAGGTCAAGGCTGATGCAATCTCAAACTGTGCCACAACTGATCGTTTTGACCGACCCCGCGCTGCAAACGCCCACGCCCGGCGGGGTCTATTTGTTGCGCATCCAGGTCACCGAGCCTTTGTCCGTGGTCTTTGGGAGATTTCGGAAGGGCGTGGTCATCCCCATTCCGGCTGGCGAATACATTTACGTGGGGTCTGCTCTGGGGGGCCTGGGGAGGCGGCTGCTCCGGCACGCCACCCGCTCGGACGGCAGCGCGCACCCCGTGCGCCCGGCGTTGATCGACCACTTCGGCCTCACCCCGCCCCCGGCCAAGCGCCTGCGCTGGCATGTGGACTATCTGCTGGAGCAACCCGAAGCCAGCTTGACCCACGTCATCGCCATCCACACGGCCCGGCGGATCGAGTCGTCCCTGGCCGAATGGCTCATGCATCATCCCGACACGTGGATTCCCGCATCCGGACTGGGGGCATCAGACGACAAAGGCCACACCCATTTGTTGGGATTGGGGATTGGGGATTGGGGAGATTGGGAGATTGGAGATTGGGAGATTGGGAGATTGAGAGATTAAGTCGTGGTCTAGTCCCCGATCCCCAGTCCCCGATCCCCGATCCCCGATCCCCGATCCCCGATCCCTAAACATACATATCCCGCCTGCCGTAGGCCATGTACGCGCCGGCCATGCAGACGGTGATGATGGCCGCCGAGAGCAGGACGTAGGTGATGTCCAGGCGTGATTCGTGGAGCAGGGTGAGGGGGTCGAAGTATTTGAAGGGGGTGAGGATCTTGAGGAAGCTCAATTTGGCGTTCATCCCCACGGCGATGGAGAGAAAGAAGGTGGCCAACAGCAGGGAGACGGCGGCCGAATTGGCCAGCTTGTGCCGGCCGATGGCGCTGCCCAGGAGGATGCCCGCAGCCAAAAAGACCATCTGCATGATGAAGAAGGACAGGATGGAGATGGCCACAAAGGTGTAAAACTGGCTGTCCGGCCCATATTTGGCGGCGCTGACCAGGATGGCTCCCCAGGCAACAAGGGCCAGGATGATACAGTTGGTGAGCGCCGCCCCGGTCTTGGCCGTGATCAACCGGGCACGGCGGATGGGCAGGGCCAGGGTGAATTCGACGGTTTTGTCCCGCTCTTCCTTGGTGATGATGTCGCTGCCCCACATGATGGCGGCGATGGTCAGCAAGAGGGCAAAGTAGGCAGAGGCGACGCCGAAAAAGCCCGTCACCGTGGTCAGGTTGAAGGTATTCATGCCAAAGGCGTCCAACATGGCTGGCGGCATTTCGTCCAATATGGCCAGCATCGACTCGTCCCCCGCATAGACGGCGAATTCGGTAAAGGCCTGCACCACCAGCAGGATCACGATCCCGCTCCAGATCAACAGGGAGCGGAAGTTTGCCCGCAATTCTCGAAAAAAGATATTCATGACTTCTCCCAATACAAGGGCGTTAGATGTACATGTCTCGCTTGGCGTAGGCCACGTAGGCGCCGATCATGCAGACGACGACGATGACGGCGGAGAGGGCGACATAGGGCATGTCCAGCTTGGCCTGGTGAAAGATGGCCGCGGCGTCAAAGTATTTGAAGGGGGTCAGCGCCTTCAGCCCACCCAGCCTGTCGTTCAGGCCGAGGATGATGGAGAGGAAGAAGGTAGCCAGCAGCAGGGAGATAGCGGCGGACCCGGCCTGTTTGTAACGCTTCATGGCGCTGCCCAGGAGGATGCCCACGGCCAGAAAGATCAGTTGCAGGATAAAGAGGGCGACCATGGACAGAGCCACAAAAGAGTAGAATTCGCTGTCTGGCCCATAGGGTGCGGCCCCGGCCAGGGTGGCGCCCCAGGTGATCAACAGCAGGGCCGCACTGTTGACGACTGCCGCCAATGCCTTGCCCGTGACCAGTTGGGAACGGCGGATGGGCAGGGTGAGGATGAACTCCACGGTCTTGTCCCGCTCTTCCTTGACGATGATATCGCTCCCCCACATCACCGCGCAGACGGTCAACAGCACGGCAAAGTAGAGAAACATGATGCCGTAGAAGCCAGAGACCGTGGTCAGATTGAAGGCGTTCATGTTCAGCGCCGACAGCAGGGCATCGGGCAGATCGTCCAAGATGGCCAGTATCTGGGGATCCCCGGCAAAGGCGGAGAACTTGGCAAAGCCCACCACGGCAAAGAGGATCACGATCCCGCTCCAGATCAGCAGAGACTTAAAGTTGGCTTTCAACTCGCGCAAGAATATGTTCATGGCTACCTCCTATGCGGCTGTTTGGACGTTGCGCCGGGTGTAGAGCATGTAGCTGCCCACGACGGCAAGCACAATGTAGACCAGGCTGATCACGACCAAGGGCATGTCCAGGGCGGCGTTGTTGACGATGTAGTTGGGCTCAAAGTGCTTGAAGGGGGTGATCAGCTCCAGCTTGACATCCCCCACCAGGCCGCCGAAGGCGCTCAACACATACATGCCAAAGGCCAGGCCCATGGAATAGGGCATGACGCTGCGCATGCGCTTTGTCATCAGCGAAAAGACCACGCCCAGGGTGAGAAAGACTGTCTGAAAGATGACGATGCCCCCAAGCAGGAGGAGCAGGGTACTCATTTCGTAGGGTCGGCCCCCGTTGAACATGGAGACAAACAGGATACTGGCGATCCAGACCACAGCGTTGGTGAGGGTGAGGCCGGTGAAGACGGCCAGCAGCTTGGCGGTCAGGATCTGGGGGCGGGTGACTGGCTTGGCCAGCAGAAAGTCCGCGGTCATCTCGGTCTCTTCGATGGAGACCAGGGAGAAGCCATAGTTGGCGGCCTGGATGGCCAGACAGATCTGGACAAAGGTGAAGGCCAGGGCATAGAAGCCCAGCACGGTGGACATATCCAGCCCGGTCATGCCGAAGGCCATCATCAATTCCTTGGGGAAGTTGGCCATCATCTCGTTGAGCAGCTCGGCATCCACGGCAACGGCGCTGAACATGGACATGAAGACCCCGATCAGCACGACGATGGAGAGAGACCAGGTGATCACAGAGCCGATCTTCATCTTGAATTCGTGTTTATAGATATTCATTCGATTCCCTTCCCTCACCTATTCGTAGTAGTGCATGAAGATCTCTTCCAAGGACGGCTCCTCGATGATCACATCCGTGAGCGGCTGCTCGCTGATCAGCCGGGTCATGGTGTTGATGTCGCCCTTGTAGAGGAACTTGATGGCCCCGTTCTCCCGCTCCATGTTGGTCACACCGGGGATGGCGAAGCGTTTTTCGTCCAGGCCATCGGCGGCCAAGCGGATCTTCTTGTAGTTGTCCCGGCGCATGACGCTGATGTCCTCGATCTCCACGATGCCGCCGTCCTTGATGATGGCGACCCGGGAGCAGAGCTTCTGCACTTCGCCCAGGATGTGGGAGGAGAAGAAGACCGTGGCCCCCCGCTGGTTCTCCTCCTGGATCAGCTTGAAGAACTTCTGCTGCATCAGGGGATCCAGGCCGCTGGTCGGCTCGTCCAGCATGATCAGCTTGGGCTGATGGAGCAAGCCCTGGACAATGCCCACCTTCTTCTTGTTGCCATAGGAGAGGTCGTCGATGCGCCGGGTCAGATCCAACTCCATGATCTCGGCCAACTCGTGGGTGCGCTTGGTGCAGTCCTTCTTGTAAAAGCTGGCCGAGTATTTGAGCAGATCGATCACCCGCATACGCTCGTAGTAGAAGACCTCTGAGGGCAGATAGCCGATCTCCTGGCGGATCTCCGGACCGAATTTGATGCAGTCCTTGCCAAAGATCTTGGCCTCCCCGGATGTGGGGAAGATCAGGGAGAGGAACAGCCGGATGGTGGTCGACTTCCCGGCCCCGTTTGGCCCGATGAAGCCGAAGATCTCCCCTTCCTCCACATCGAATGAAACATTTTCGATGCCCCTGGCCTTGCCGTAGAACTTGGTTAGTTTGTTGACTTCAATAATGTTCATAACGATATCCCTTTCTTCATGGGTGACTGCACTGCGAAAAGCATTTAACCGCCGAGATCACAGAGATTTCGCAGAGACGCCGAGGAAAAATCTTACTTTTCTTTGCGTCCTTGGCGTCTTTGCGGTGAATTTGACCTTTTTACAGCAGACTCATGGATGACTGGGCTGCAAAAACATTTAACCGCCGAGGGCGCAGAGTTTTTGCAGAGGTTCGCGGAGAAAAAGCTTTGTTTTCCCTCTGCGAATCTCTGCGAAAACTCAGCGCCCTCGGCGGTTAATTGTCTTTGCAGTTCAGTCAGATTAGACCTACCCTTGCAACGTAAACAGCCAGCCGGCCAACCCGACAAAGAGAACGGCCCAAACGTAGAAGAAGATCACCGTGCCCTGGTCGCCCAGGACTTTGCGGAAGGCCTTGATCTTGGCCATGTCCCACATGGCTGGGGGTTTCTTGACGGCGATCCAGACCACGAGTGCGGCGTAGGCCAGGGCCAACAGACCCAACAACGGATACCAGTTCATTTGAAGCTCCTTATGCGAGACCTTTTTGAATTTTCGGCGCCAAGTAGAGATAGACGGCACCGCTGATGGCCAATACGATTGCCGTATACAGACCGATCTGTGACCAAGTGGCGGTGTAGGAGAGGATGGCGTCGTTGCCCTTGTAGGTCCAATAGAAGGGGACCCAATAGAAGAGCATCTGCCACTGGTCATTGAGCAGCTCCACCGCGGCCACGGCCGCGGCGATGGGCAGGAAGAGCATCTTGATGCTGCCGGCCGCGTCCATGACGTCGTCGTTGTTGATCCCTTCGATAAAGCCGATCAGGATGCTGAGCACGGTCACCGAGAGGACGGCCAGGAGCGCCTGGCCGATGTTGACATCCCCATAGCCGGTGATCCACAGGATGGACAGGGACCCATACACAGCCAGAAGGATGCCGATACCGCTCTTGCCCAGCACCCAGGCCATGCGGGAGATGGGGCTGACATTGATGGCGCTGATGGTGTTGTCCGCCTTCTCCTCCACGATGGTGATGGAGATCAACATGCCGGCCATGACCGACACCATGAGGATGAGCAGATTGACCAGCATCTTCTTCAGGGGCGGCTCGGTGCGGCCAAAGGTGACGATCTCGGCGCTGGCCGCGTCGTCCACCTCAAGGCCAAGGTCCACATAGGACTTGAGCATCTTGGCCGCGGCCACCACAGATTCTGGCTCATTGCCCTGGGCCAGAATGTAGTAGCCCCCCGCCTCGGGCAGAATGCCGATCATATCGTCCCGCTGGGCCACCCGGTCTGTGACCGCGGCGGCGTCCGGGAGGAGCTGGACCTTGGCGTACTGTTCCAGGTTCGCCACCAGGGCCGGATTGTCCCCATCCACCAGGGCCAGGTTGACCGTGGTGTCGTTGACGCTGGGGGCCAGCAGGTTGATGCCGATGGCCAGCAGCACCGGAATGATCAAAATATAGAGCGAAATAAAGTCCCGCAGACTGGCCCGAAAGTCTCGCAGGAAGATAGTCATCATCTTTTTTAGCATACTCTTTCTCCTTCAAACAACAGTGCGTACAAACAACAGTGCGTGGTGACGGTTGCGCCGATCAGAAGTTCGACTTCTGGGAGAAGTCAAACTTCCAGAATCCATAGCCCTAACCTGGCAGAGCCAGAGCCATAAAAGGTTCACCACAAAGACACGAAGGCACAAAAGAACACAAAATTTTCCTTCTTCGTGGTTTTTCGTGTCTTTGTGACTTAGTGGTGAAAATCCTTGCACAAGAAACAAGAATTCTGCTGGTTAGGTGCTAGACAGTGAGCGTCTTCTTAAACCGGAAATTCGCAAACAGGAAGAGGACAATCCCGGCCAGGGTGAAGCCCAGGGAAGCCATCAGCACATACATGCCGTCGCCGTTGACCAGAATGCTCTCCTTAAAGCCCTGCAACATGGGATAGGTGGGGAAATATTTCATCCACACCGGGTCCCAACTGGGCACAAAATAGGAGATATTGGGCAGCATCAGCAGGATGATCAGGACATAGAGCGCCCCGAAGGACTGCATGATGTCGTCGTAGTAACTGGTCAGCACCAGGCCCAGGGCCGAAGCGAAGAAGCCGGTGGTGAGCAGCAGCAGGACCATCAATGGATAGTTGGGTTGCAACCCCATGATGGGGGCCACGATGATCAAGCTGGTGATGGCGCTGGTCAGGGCGATCACCCCGGCCTTGCTGAGCAGATATTCCCAGACCGTGGAGGGGGTCACGGCGTAGGCCTTGATCACCCCTTCCTTCTTGTCCAGGAAGATATAGGATGCGATCAGGAAGAGACCCATCAGACTGCCGTTGAAGACCAGGAAGGAGGGGATCACATACTCCCGATCCGTCAGGGAGACCTGGTTCGAGTCCAGCACACGCACCTCCTGCCCCTCAAAGGTCGCCTTCAGGGTGTCCGCGTCGGTATTGTGGATCACCCGATAGATGTTGCGCAGGCGCGCCGTCTCGTATCCTTGCAGATAGTAGGTGTAGGAGAACGCGCCCTCTTCGTCCATGTGGATCACGGCGCCGAACTTTCGGTCCTTGTCGGCCAGGCCGATGGTAGCCTCCTTGTCGTCGAAGACGTAGATACGGGAGTCTTCCGTCTCGTAGAAGTCGGCCACGAAGGCCTGATCGTTGAACTTGAACTCGGCCGTGGCCACCTGGCCATCCTCATCCTCCGCCAAGAAACGCTCGACCAGGAAGGGCTTGGCCGTGTCGGGCATGTCCAGATAGAGATACTCGTCGGTCTTGGTGTTGAAATTTTCGGGAATGACAAAGAGCAACAGGAAGAGGAAGATGGCGGCCATGCCGATCTCCACATAGAAATAGAAGCTGCGGGAGGAGAGGACCATCTCCTTGACAAAGCTGTTCCATAGTTTCATATCAGGCCAATCCTCTCCCGGTCACCTTGATAAAGATCTCCTCCAAGGTGGCCTCTTTTGTGTGCATAGACTGAATCTGATTGTTGGCGATCACAGCCTGCAGCCGGGCCTTGTCGGCCTCATCCACAGTGGAGAAGCTCTCACGCACCAGGCCGCCATTGCGCTGATATTCCACCTCCACCAGTTGCTCCCCATAGGCCAGCTTCAGGCTGCGGGGAGAGTCGATCAGCTTGATCTCCCCGTCTACAATAAAGGCCACCCGGTCACACAGTTCGTCGGCAATGTACATATTGTGGGTGGTCAAAAAGACCGTGACGCCTTTGTCGTTCTGCTGGCGGATGATGTCCTTGATGTCCGCGGCAATGGCCGGGTCCAGACCCGTGGTCGGCTCGTCCAAGAACCAGAGTTCCGGGTTGTTGATCATGGAGCGGGCGAAGGTGAGCCGGTGCTTCATGCCCTTGGAGAACTCCCCGGCCCGCACATTTTCCTTGCCGTTCAGCCCCACCAGTTTTAGCAGCTCTTCTGAACTGCGGGTGGGCACGTCGAACAATTTGGCGTAAAAGTCCAGATTCTCCTTGGCCGACATCTTGCTGTACACATTGGACTGTTCGAAAGAGACCCCGATCTGGTTGAACATCTTGCGGGAAATATTCTTGGCATCGTAGCCAGCCACGGTCACATTGCCCTTTTGAAGCTGCAACAGCCCGGTCAACACCCCCTGGGTGGTCGACTTGCCAGCGCCCGATGGGCCAAGAAAGCCAAAAACCTCCCCTTTCGGGATCTCAAAACTCACATTCTTGACCGCGTATTGGTCGTCGTTTGCATACGAATGATAGAGATTTTCTACTTTAATCATAGGTCTGTTCCTCGATTTTCTATTTGCTCATGCTTACACACAACTATTGCGCTTCTGTCGTCTTCCGCTCCCCAATGCCAAACTTGATAAAGTCCAGAAACTTGGCCACTGTCTCCATCAAGTCGTCATCCAGCATGGACATGTCAAACTCCCCGCCCTTGATCACGTCAAAATAGTACTCGCTCACATTGATATTCATCTGCATCAACATATAGGCGACAAAGCCGACATCAATGTCCGGCCTCACCTCACCCCTGGCCATAGCCCCTTCCACCAACTGGGCATAGAAGCCCCTGGCCATCTGCTTGCCATCCTGCAAGATCTCCTTGTGGACAGGATGATCCAGATTTTTATAGACCTGGTTGCCGATCAAGGCCGCCTTGGGATGGCTGCGGGCAAAGGCCAACCCAGCACGATACATCTCCGCCAGCCGGTCAAACAGATCGGTCGCCCCAGCATCCTGGACGATGGGCGAGAAGAATTTGAGCTTTTCCTCCCCGATATGCATGACCACATAGGTGTACAGATCTTTCTTGTCCTCAAAATATTGGTAGAAACTGCCCTTGGCAATCTGGCACGCCTCGACGATCCGATTGATGCTGGCGCTGTCATAGCCCCAAGCCGAAAATTCATCGATAGCCACATCTTCGATCAACTGGCGTTTTGATTCCGGCAGGTTAAAAAAGGTCTCTTTTGGCATAGATTCACCCCAGGTAAAAGGGAAGTTTTTTCATGACTTTGAAGTCACATGACCACAGAGTCACATTGTACGCCTGTTATGGGCCATTGTCAAGCAATTTGCAGGCGAAGTCAGGCAGAAGTCAGCTTCAAGAAATACCTGCGCGGGGCAAAAGCGTTCAACCGCCGAGGGCGCAGAGGATGCGCAGAGGAGGCGCAGAGGTTTCGCAGAGGACCACCTCTGTTTTCTTTGTTCTTTGTTTTCTTTGTGTTCTTTGTGTTCTCTGTGGTGAATTCAGCAACAGTTGCGTCTTTGCATCTTTCCCGGCAGATCGTTTAAGATGGCACAAGACTATCCTATACCGGTTTAGGCATCCCCCATTTCCACCCATTCCAGCCCAGAAGAGGAGACCACCATGTTCCAGCAATACAGCCAGCGGGTTGAAGAACGCCTGTTGCGTTATGTCAAAATAGACACCCAGAGCGACGAGTCCACCGGCGCCGTGCCCACCACGGCCAAACAGTACGATCTCCTCCGCCCCCTTGTGGACGAGCTGATCGCCCTGGGCGCATCGGATGTGACCCTGACCGACTACGCCACGGTCCTGGCCACCATTCCGGCCACTGTGCCCAACGCCGACGCCATCCCCACCATCGCCTTTCTGGCCCATGTGGACACGGCCCCGGCCTTCAGCGGCACGGGTGTGAAGCCCCGGATGCATCGCACCTATGACGGCGGCCCCATCACCTATCCCGATGCGCCGGATCTGGTCCTCAGCCCGGAAGGGTCGCCCTATCTGGGCCAGAAGGTAGGCGAGGACATCATGACCGCCAGCGGGGCCACCCTGCTGGGCGCGGACGACAAGTCCGGTGTGGCGGTGATCATGACTATGGCCGAGGCCCTGCTGGCCGACCCGTCCATCCCCCACGGCGCCATCCGCATCGCCTTCACCCCGGACGAGGAGGTGGGCATGGGGGTGAAGCGGCTCACCCCGGCGGACCTGGGCGCGGACTTCGCCTACACCCTGGACGGCGGCGAGGCCGGGGAGATCTCCTTCGAGACCTTTAGCGCGGACAAGGCGGTGGTCACCCTGACCGGCGTCTCCATCCATCCGGGCACGGCCTATGGCAAGCTGGTCAACGCCCTGACCTGGGCGGCCAAGTTTGTCACCCTGCTCCCCGAAGCCACCCGCACGCCTGAGACCACCCAGGATCGGGCCGGCTTCATCCTGCTCTACGCCATGACGGGCACAGCCGCCGAGGCCAAACTGCACTTCATCCTGCGAGACTTCGAGCGGGAAGGGTTGGCCGCCCACGGAGCGTTGCTCGAATCCCTCTGCGCCACCGTGCGGGCGGCGGAACCCCGGCTGAAAGTAAGCTGTGAAATCACGCCCCAATATCGCAACATGCGCTATTGGTTGGAGGACGACACCCGCCCGGTGGATCTGGCCGTCAAGGCCATCGAGGCCCAGGGGCTGGCCCCCATCTACCGCACGGTCCGGGGCGGCACGGATGGCTCCATCATGACCGAGAAGGGCGTCCCCACCCCCAATCTCTTCACCGGCCAGCAGGATCTCCACGGCCCCCTGGAATGGATCAGCATCCAGGACATGGCTCGCTCAGTGGCCGTGTGCATCGAAATTGTGAAGCAAGCGGCCAAATAGCGAGACAAAAAACTCACCGCAAAGCCGCCAAGGGCGCAAAGAAAACAAGATAATCGTTCAGCGAGTCTAAAAAATAGGCCACGGATTGAACGGATTAAACGGATTTTCACTGATTCACAGAAAGAATCCGTTTTTAATCCGTAACATCCGTCTAATCTGTGGCCTATTTTTTGAACTCTCTTCTTGTTTTTCTTTGCACCCTTTGCGCCTTTGCGGTGAAATCTACCCAATTGGGCGACGACTCAAGGAAAACCCATGCGCAACAACCAGTATTGGCGATTGGTGCGGGACAACGCCAATTTCCGCAATTTGTGGTTTGGCCAGATCGTCAGCCTGCTGGGGGATTGGTTCAACCTGATCGCGTCGGCCACGTTGATCGCGGTGTTGACCGGCTCCGGGGCCGCGGTGGGTGGGCTCTTTGTGGTGCGCATGTTGGCCCCCTTTCTGGTTGCCCCCTTTGCCGGCGTGCTGGCGGATCGCATGAACCGCAAGCATCTGCTGATCGCCACGGATCTGGCCCGGGGCGTGGTGGTGGTGGGCTTCTTTCTGGTGCGGGAGCCGGGGGATGTGTGGCTGCTCTACACGTTGACCGCGGTGCAATTGGGGATCAGCGGCTTCTTCTTCCCCACCCGCAACGCCCTGCTGCCGGATCTGGTGGAACGGAAAGATCTGGGCGCGGCCAACGCCCTCAGCTCGGCCACCTGGTCGGTGATGCTGGCTCTGGGCACGGCCCTGGGCGGCTTCGTGGCCGGGGGCTTTGGCGTCGCCGTCGCCTTTGCCGTGGACGCCCTCACCTTCTTCGTGTCGGCCCTGATCCTCGTGCGCATCGTCTACACGCCCCCTGTCGGCGTGGGTGACCAAGGCCAACAAACCAGTGGATTCGAGAATCCCTTGGGCCAATACATCCAGGGTCTGCGCTACCTGCGCGGCCACCGGGATGTGATGGTCTATGCTGTGCAAAAGGCCATCACATCCCTCTTGGTGTGGGGGAGCTTTCAGGTCCTGCAGGTGACCATCGCCGAGCAGGTTTTTGTGATCGGGGAGGGGGGCGGCATCGGCCTGGGCTTCATCTTTGCCGTCTCCGGGATCGGCAGCGGGCTGGGGCCGATCTTCGTGCGCTGGCTGATCGGGGATCGGGAGGGTCCCCTGCGCCGGGCCACCATCCTCAACTATCTTGTGGCCGCGGTGGGGATCGTCATGATCGCGCCTTTGGGCAGCTTTGGCTGGGTGCTGGCCGGGACCTTTGTGCGGGGCTTTGGGGCCGGCGTCATCTGGGTCTTCTCCACCCAGCTCCTCTTGCAGAGCGTCCCCGATCAGATGCGGGGCCGGGTCTTCGCCACGGAGTTCGCCCTCTTCACCCTGGCCGGGGCCGCCGGGGCCTATCTGGTCGGCGTCGGCGCGGACAGCCTGGGGCTCTCCCTCCTGATCTGGCTGCTGGCCGGGCTGACCCTTCTCCCCGGCTTGCTCTTTCTGCCCTGGGCCATGCGCGAGGGGTGAAAGGATGAGGGTGTAGGATCCATAGCAGTCCCGGATGATTGTTGATTGGTTGATTGGTTGATTGGTGACTCTGCCGATAAAACCATTTAACCGCCGAGGGCACAGAGGTTTCGCAGAGAACGCAGAGGAACAAACCTTTCTTTTCTTTGCGTTCTTGGCGTCTTTGCGGTGAATTTGACCTTTCTTCAGCAGAGTCATTGGTTGATTGGCTGATTTTCTGGGTGGCGGGTATGATCCTATGCGGTTTAACCAAACAAGCCAACCACAAAAGAACCACAACCAACCAACCAACAAACCAACCACCCAACAAACCAACCACCCAACAAACCAACAACCACCCCCCCACCCACCAAAGGAAAACTCCATGGCGCGCCAACGCCTTCGTGACCTGGGCATCGCGGTCGGCACCATGCCCACGGGTCCGCTCAACGCAATTACCGATGTGCCGGGGATTTGGGTCGGCCACACCACGCTGAACTATGACGAACCCCGTATCGCCCGCACCGGGGTGACGGTGATCGTGCCCCGAGAGGACAAGATCCGGGAGGACTATTGCTATGCCGGCTATCACTCCTTCAACGGCAACGGGGAGATGACCGGTCTGCTCTGGGTCGAGGAGTCGGGGATGCTGGGGTCGCCCATCGCCATCACCAACACCCACCAGGTGGGCGTGGTGCGGGACGCCCTGGTGGAGAACGCCATTGTCAACCACGGCGGGCGGGGCTTCTTTCTGCCCGTGGTGGGCGAGACCTACGACGGCCATCTCAACGACATCGCCGCCTTTCATGTCACCAAGGAGCATGTCTTCGAGGCTCTGGAAAAGGCCGGGCCGGGTCCCGTGGCCGAGGGAAATGTGGGGGGCGGCACGGGCATGATCTGCCACGAGTTCAAGGGCGGGATCGGCACCTCGTCACGGGTGGCCGTGTGTCCGTGCGGAACCTTCACCGTGGGGGCGCTGGTGCAGGCCAATTATGGCCGGCGCAACCATCTGCGCATGAACGGCTTCCCCGTGGGCAACGTGCTGGACGCGGAGAAGGTGCCCCTGCCCAAGGACAAGCGGGAGACCGACGGCTCCATCATCGTGATCGTCGCCACGGACGCGCCCCTGTTGCCCTTCCAGTGCAAGCGGCTGGCCCAGCGGGCCACCGTGGGGCTGGCCCGGGTCGGCGGCATCGGCCACAACAGCAGCGGGGACATCTTTCTGGCCTTTGCCACGGGCAACCACCTCCCCGCCCGCACCACAGAGCCGGTGGACGTGACCATGATCCCCAACAACCAGATGGACGCCTTCTTCGAGGCCACCGCCGAGGCCGTGGAAGAGGCCATCCTCAACGCAATGGCCGCGGCGGAGACCATGACCGGCTACATGGGCCGCACGGTCCACGCCATGCCCCAGGATGAGTTGGCGTCGTTGATGGCCAAGTGGTAGGGGAGGGTGGGGATAGAGGGGTGGAGATGGAGGGTGGAGATAGAGATAGAGGGTGGAGATAGAGGGGTTTTAGGGGGTTGGGAGTTGGGATGTCGATTGGGGATGGGTATGAAACGACAATTGAGGGTCGTGGGGGGGCGAAGGAGTTCGACTTTTTTCAAAAGCCGAACTTCTGGGTTGCGCTCATCCTTCTGCTTGGCGCTGCCCTGCGTCTGCTTTGGTTGGGGGAGAAATCCCTGTGGCTGGATGAGGCGTTTAGCCTGTGGGTGGCGAATCGGCCTTGGGGCGAATTGTGGGGCCGATTGATGACCCTTGACCAACATCCGCCGGGCTATTACGCGCTGTTGCGGGTGTGGACGGGCTGGGCAGGCCAGAGCGAGATCGGGCTGCGTTCCCTCTCCGCGCTGGCTGGGGTGATCACCTTGCCGGTCCTCTACGCCACCGCTCGCCGCTGGCTGACGGGTCCTGTCGCGGCGATCTCCCTCCTGCTGCTGGCCCTGTCGCCTTTTCACATCGCCTATGCCCAGGAGGCCCGCATGTACGGCTGGCTGGGGCTGGCCGGGGCGGTGGCCATGTGGGCGCTGGCCGCGTTGTGGCGAGAAAACTGGCCCGACCTGCGCCGGGGCTGGGGCTGGTGGACCCTGCTGATCCTGGCCGAGGTCGGGGCCTTGTGGCTCCACAACAGCGCCCTGCTTCTGCCCGTGGCGTTGACATTGGCCGCCCTGATCCTGCAAGCCAGCCCTCGGCCCTGGCTGGTCAGCCAGGGGATGGTCGGGCTGCTGTGGCTGCCCTGGCTCCCCGGCTTCCTGGCCCAAGCCCGCTCTGTGGCCGACGGCTTTTGGATCCCCCCGCCCACGGCCCAGACCGTGGCCGAGAGCTTCGCCACCTTCGGCGTGGGATTTCTGCCCTATTGGCTGCCCGGGCGTCTGCTGTGGGCCATGCCCGTGGTCGCCCTGGCCGTGTGGGGGGCCGTCACCCTGCTGCGCCAAATCGAAAGCCGCCGGGTGGGGCTGGCCCTCCTCGCCCTCCTCCTCGCGCCAATCTTGGGCCAACTGGCGGCCAGCCTGGTCCGCCCCATCTACGGAGACCGCACTATGATCTGGGCCGGGCTGCCCTTCTTGATCTTGGCGGCCCAGGGATGGGTCAGCCTGCGCCAAAAACGAGTTCGCTTTGCCGCAGCGGGCGTGGTTTTGGCCCTCATCGCCCTGGCCCTGCCCAACTATTATGTCGATTCGCCAAAGGAGCAATGGCGAGACGCCGCCGCCCTGGTTGCCGCCCAGATCCAGCCGGGGGAAGGGGTGATCTTCAATGCAGGCTGGACCCAGATCCCCTTTGACTACTATTTCGACCAGACTGCCCAGGGGGCGTCCACACCCCGCTTTGGTCTACCTGTAGATCCTTTCGAGGGGGACGAACTGGAGCCGGTGATGGCGGAGCCAGATCTGCCCCGGCTGCGCGAGCTGATCCAGGGTCGTCCGGGCGTCTGGCTGGTCTATTCCCACGAGGCGTACACGGACCCACAGGGGTTGATTTTGTCCGCATTGGGCCAGGAAATGATCCTATCCGGCGAGTGGTCATTTGTCGGCGTGCGGGTGATGCGGTTTACCCAGTGATCCCGCGCATCCAACCTTCCCGGAAGGGGCCGGAACCTCTCGGGCTACCCAAGATCTGCTGGCCCCTTCCGGGAAGGTGCGTACGCACAATTCCCCCCAATTGACAACATCCCCCATTTCGCCTAAAGTTCCCCCACCCACCACCAACCAACAAACCAACAAACCAACAAACCAACAAACCAACCACCCACCCCAGGAACCCACCATGTACCCAGCCCACCGCGTCGCCCACTTCCAAGAGTCCGCCATCCGGGAGATGACCCGGGTGGCCATGCAGAACAACGCCGTCAATCTGAGCCAGGGCTTCCCCGACTATGACCCACCCGCCGAGATCATCCAGGCCGCGGTGGACGCCATCCAAGGCGGCCTCAACCAATACACAGTGACCTGGGGCTATCCGCCCCTGCGCCGCAAGCTGGCCCAGATCTACGCTGCCGGCCTGGGCTGGGACGTGGACCCGGACGTGCATGTCACCGTGGTCTGCGGCGTCACCGAGGCCATTGTGGTCTCGGCCATGGCCGTGCTGGACCCCGGGGATGAACTGATCATCATCGAGCCGGCCCACGAAAACTTCCGTCCCGCGGCGATCATGGCCGGGGCCACCCCGGTGGCCGTGCCCCTGGACGCCCCTGGCTATCGCCTGGACCCTGAACGGCTGGCCGCGGCCATCACCCCCCGCACCAAGGCCATCATCCTCAACACGCCCCACAATCCATCGGGCCGGGTCTTTGACGAGGAGGAGATGGCCGCGCTGATCGACCTGGTAGTGAAGCACGATCTGGTGGTGATCACCGACGAGATCTACGACAAGCTGCTCTACGATGGCCGGGTCCACATCTCCCCGGGCAGCCGGGCGGCGTTGCGGGATCGCACCATCACCTGCGGCGGGCTGGGCAAGACCTTTGCCATCACCGGCTGGCGGCTGGGCTATGTGATTGCGCCCACCTCCCTGGCCCATGCCGTGCGCCGCCTCCACGACTACATGACCATCTGCGCCGCCACCCCCCTCCAGGCCGCGGCCGTGGCCGCGCTGGATCTGCCGGAGAGCTACTATGCCCAACAGCTTGCGGACTATCACCGACGGCGGGATGTGATGATGGGGATCCTGGAGGAGGTGGGCTTTATGGCCCCCACGCCCGAGGGCGCGTACTACACCTTGGCGGACTACAGTCAACTCCCCATCCCCCAGGCCACCCTGTCCCCCCTGGACTTTGCCCTGTGGATGGCCAGCGAGGTGAAGGTGGCCGTGGTGCCAGGCACCAACTTCTACTCCGTCCCCGGCTACGGCGAAACCGTCGTCCGCTTCGCCTTCCCCAAAAAATTCAGCACCTTGGAAGAGGCCGGGCGGCGGATGAGGAAGGGGATTGGTTGATTTGTTGGTTGGTTAGTTGGTTTGGCGTGGATAGCCAATAGCAATCAACAAATCAACCAATCAACCAATGACTCTGCTGCAAAAAGCCATTTAACCGCCGAGGACACAGAGATTTCGCAGAGAACGCAGAGGAAAAAATCTTGCTTTTCTTTGCGTTCTTGGCGTCTTTGCGGTGAATTTGACCTTTTTTCAGCAGAGTCACAAATCAACAAACCAACCAACCAACTAACCAACCAACAAACCAACCAAAGGAAACCACCATGCAATTCCCAGACATCATTCACAATTTACCAGAGGCGATCATCCCGGTTGAGGGGCTGCGGGGCTGGCTGGCCCAGTCGCCGGGCGGGGTGGTGGTCTTCTTTGTGGCCGAGGAGACATGCGTCGTGCCGCCCCACAGCCACAAGGGCCAGTGGGGCGCCGTGGTGGACGGCGAAGCCACCCTCACCGCGGACGGGGTCACCCAGGTTTACGGGCCGGGGGAATCCTACTACATCCCCGCCGGCATCGTCCACAGCGCCAACCTGCCCAAAGGGACCAAGTTGGTGGAGTTCTTTGAAGAACCGGATCGCTTTCGAGTAAAATAAAGAGACAGGGAGAAGGGGAGAAGGGGAGAAGGGGAGAAGGGGAGAAGGGGAGATCGTGTACACTCCTTGTCTCCCTGTCTCCCTGTCTCCTTGTCTCCCTGTCTCCCTGTCTCCCTGTCTCCCTGTCTCCCTGTCTCCC
>CAZKEX010000048.1:0-18386 GCA_964551895.1 uncultured Caldilineaceae bacterium
GGGGGGTGGTGTTGATTTGTTGATTGGTTGGCTGGTTGGTTTGGGCGTTGACCCATTGTGCATTGTCCATTGTGCATTGTGCATTGTGCATTGTGCATTGTCCATTGCCCCCCGCCACATGGCCCACATGCCCAGGCCGGCGGCGAGGAGGGCCATCTCTTCTTTGACCGCGGCGGTGAGGAGGGCGGCGAGGATGAATTGTGCCCAGCGGCGGCGTTCGACGGCCCAGAAGGCCCACAGGATCAGGGGGACGCCAAAGGCCACGGCGTGGACCTCGGTGAGGAGGACGGATTGGAGTTGGGGGGCCAGGAGATAGGCGGCGGCCAGGGCCAGGGCAATGGGCCGGGTGAGTTGGCGCAGGGGTTCGCTGTGCCAGATCAGGGCGCGCTTGGACTCGGCCACCAGTTGATCCAGCTTTTCCAGGGCCAGGGCATAGACAAAAAAGGCCCCGGCGGCCACGGCCATCACCTGGAGCAAGAGCAGGGCGCGCACGTCGTTCCACAGCCAATAGATGGGGCTGATCAGGACAAAGATCGGCTCCACATGGTCGGTGAGGCGCACCGAGTTGGTCTCCCGCTCGGTGAATTGCAGGAAGCGGCCCTGGCTGCTGTTCCACACCGCCTGGTCGATCTGGCCCAGATCCGCCTTGTGGGTGCGCATCCCGGCGTGGAAGTCCCAGGCCAGGCCGGTGAAGATCACCACAAAGGCCAGGACGAGGAGAAGCAGGGCGGCGCGGTAGCCGTCGGAAGTGAGGAGATTGAGCGATTGGGCGATTGGGCGATTGGGTTTGGGTTTCACGAAATGGCCTTTGGTTATGACGCGACGGAATTAAGGCAAAAGGCAAAGGGCAAAAGGCAAAAATGGCGTCGATCCCCTTGGACGCTCACAACCACGCACTTTTGCCTTTTGCACTTTGCCTTTTGCCTTTTGCCTTCTCTCTTCTCCCCCACAACGCGCTCAGCCCAGCCAAGACCAGTTCCCCGGCGGTGGTGAGCAGACGCATGGCCACGGCGGTTAGGGTGGCCACACCGCCGCCGATCACCGGTTCCAGCCAGAAGAAGAGGGCCCCTTCCCGCACGCCCAGACCGCTGGGGGTGATAAAGCTGAGGTAGCCCATTGCATAGGCCATGGGATAGGCGGCCACAAGATGGAGCAGGTCGGCCTGCATCTGGGCTGGGGGGATCTCCACCACGGCGAAGGTGACCGCGGCAAAGGTCAGCCCCCACAGGATCCAGATGGCCACGCCGATGATCAGCAGCCCCAGCAGCCGGGCGCTGGAGAAGCGGATGGGCAGGGCCGGGCGTCCCACCTTGACCAGCAGCCAGTTGAGCAATCCAAAGAGCCAGCCCGGGCGCAGCAGAAAGAGCAGCACACCGCCCAGGGCCAGGCCAGCTAGCCAGGGCACGGCCCCGGTCATCCCGGTGGAGAGCATGCCCAGATTGCCCGTGAGCAGCAGGTAGATCCCGGCCACGGGCAGCACGCCCAGCAGGGTGATGACCTGGATCAACGCCACGCTGATCAGGGTGGCCTCGGCCTGGATGCCCCGCTCTCGGCAGAGGACGGTCATGCTCAGGGGCTGCCAGATGTTGCCGGGGATATAGCGCACAATGGCGCTGGCAAACCAGATGCGGGCCGCGGCCCAAAAGTCCAGCCGCCCGTCCAGAGGACCATCGATCATGCGCAGCAGCAGCCGCCACAGACCGATCTCCGCCGCCCAGGTGACGAGCAACCCCAGGCTGGCCGCGGTCAGCCATCCGCCATGCAGTCGCCAGGGCTGGGTACGCAGCTCATCCCATTGGCTGGCCAAAAGCAGGCCGATGAAGAACAGGGCCAAGATCACAAGGGCCAGCTTGACCAGGTTCAGGCCACGCCGCCACACCTGGCCGGATGGCTGACTCTTTGCACGATTATCAACCATCACTGCCCCTCGCCTATAATTCCCATTCGCTATTCGCTATTCGCTATTCGCTATTCGCCATTCGCCATTCGCCATTCGCCCCGCATGAGCATAAGCGAATCCGTACAAGTTTGACAAATCTCCTATAGCTGTTTAGGATGGTAGTTAGTGTTCGTTCAACGTCAAGAGGTGTTTCTGTGACCCAAGTGATCAGCCAGCAAAACCCGTCCAAGCAATGCCAAGAACAGTCTGCCCTGTCTGGGACTGTGCGGCCCGGCACCTATATCTATGACTATCCCCGCCCCGCGGTGACTGTGGACATCATCCTCTTCACCTTTCGGGAAGGCATGTTGCAGGTGTTGCTGATCCAGCGCAAAAACCCGCCCTTTGCCGGAAAGTGGGCCTTGCCCGGTGGCTTTGTGCAGATGGACGAAGGGCTGGAAGCCGCGGCCCTGCGGGAACTGGGCGAAGAGACCGGCGTGCGGGATGTCTACCTGGAGCAGCTCTTCACCTTTGGCGATCCCAACCGAGATCCCAGGGGCCGGGTGGTGACCGTGAGCTATTTTGCCCTGCTCAGTGCGGATCAGGTGATCAACATGGAGCAGCGGGGGCAGATCCAGGGCAACGATGACGCCAGCGCGGCCAAATGGTGGGACATCTACGACCTGCCGGATCTGGCCTTCGACCACCGGCCCATTCTGGACTATGCCCTGCAACGTCTGCGCTGGAAGCTGGAATGGACCGCCCTGGGCTTTCTGCTCCTGCCCGAAGCCTTCACCCTGTCGGAGCTGCAACAGGCCTACGAGACCATCCTCCACGAGCCCCTGGACAAGCGCAACTTCCGGCGCAAGATCCTCGCCTCCGGTCTGCTGGAACCCACGGGGGCCTTCCGGGAAGGGGATCACCGCCCGGCCAAGCTCTATCAGTTCACCGCCCAATCTATCGAGCTGGAACAGGCCCGGCGTCGTTTCCCCTAGCCTGGCCAAGCCAGAGCCAAAAAGGTTTATCCCGAAGCCACGAAGGCACAAAAGAACACCAAGCTTTCCTTCTTCCATGCGGAATACAACATGAGCACACACATCTCCACCCCAACCCTGCCCGTGGCTGAGCCCAACCTGGGCTATTTTGTGACCTCGAATGGGGACCCGGCCACGGATGGCCTGGCCCCGGTCCAGCTTCATGTGATCCTGCGGGACAAGGAGACCGATGCCCACTACGACCCCGCCTTCATTCACCTGCCGATGGCGGACCAGCGTGAAGGGATGCGGCTTGTCACCTTAGGGCTGGCCCCGACCACCGAGCAGGCCAGACAGGTGTGCATGGGGCGCATTGTGCTGAAGGATACCGTGCAAAAACAGGTCCATCTCTTCAGCTTTGGCGGACAGTTGACGGTCACGGTCAGCCAGCAGCCGGACAGTGCCATGCCCTGCAAGACCGAGTACATCCTTGCCTCCACCGCCCCCATCCTGATCCTCAGCACGGATCAACGGGACACGGCAAACCAACTGGCCGACGAGATCCAATCCACCCTGGCCCGGATTCGGGCAGGATGGGGCAGAGCCGACACAGAATTCTGGCATCGACTGGCCCATGTGGATCCTGCCTTGGCCTATGTGGGCGGGGTGAAGGAGATCCACGACCGGTACGCCCATGTGTCCGCCTTGGGCCAGGAGTTCCCCCGCCTCGCCCGCTTTTTGAGCCAGGAAGAGAAGCGTTTGAAGGATGCAGGTGTCTGGACCGCCGAAACAACCACGCTTTCGGATCTGCTCGCGCCAGACCTGCTCACATCAGACCTGCTCGTATCAGATCGGACAAAGTAACGGTGCTGGATTCGCTGGGGCAACTGTTGGACCAAATGATGCTGCTCTTCCAGTCCGGTCGGATCCAGGCCTTGGGGCCGGAGGTCTACCTGCTCTTCTATGTGTTGGTTCTCTTTGAAGGCTCGGTTATCACCTTTTTAGCAGGCATGGCCGCGGCGTCCGGGTTGTTGAACCCGATGGCGATCTACGTGTTGGCCGTGTTGGGGAACACGACGACCGATTGGTTTTGGGTGGGGCTGGGCTATCTGGGCAAGGTGGAGTGGCTGGCGGGGAATGGACCGGCGCGCAAAGTGTGGCGACGGCTGGGCGGCGACCTCACCCTGGGCCAGATCGAGCGCATCCAAGCCCGCATGAGGGAACACGCGCCCAGGGTGCTGTTGATCGCCAAGCTGACCGCTGGCTTCACTATCGCCTCGTTGATCGCCACAGGGCTGGTCAAGGTCTCCCCCCGGCGCTGGGTGCCCCCGGTCCTCTTTGCCGAGACCATCCGCAGCGGCATCCTGGTCTTCCTGGGCTACAACATGACCCGATCCCTGGCCCAGATCGAAGCCGGACTGGGCTGGCTGTTCCTGATCGGCTTCCTGGTCATGTTCGGCTATATTGCCTGGTACGTGCGCCACGTGGCGATGAGGTGGTTGAATAGTTAGTTGGTTGGTTGGTTGGTTAGTTTGTTGGTTTGTTGGTTGATTGCGCTTGCCCCAACCAACCAACCAACCAACCACCCACCCAACTAACCAACCTCCCCCAAAAACACCGTCACCGCACGAATGCCTTTGTAGAAATTGGGCAGGTGGAGCTTTTCGTTGGGGGCGTGGAGGTTGTCGTCGGGCAGGCCGAAGCCCATCAGGATCACCGGCGCGTTCAGCGCCTCTTGGAAGAGGCCGACGATGGGGATGCTGCCCCCTTCCCGGGTGAAGATGGGGGCGGCCCCGAAGGCTTCCTCGTAGGCCCGCACAGCGGCCTGCATCTGGGGCACACGCAGATCCACCAAGGAGGCCGGCGCGCCCTGGAAGTCGCTCACCTCTACGCTGACCGTGGACGGGGCCAACTGTTGCAGATAGTCCCGCACCTGGGCGTAGATCTTGGCCGGGTCCTGGTTGGGCACCAGCCGACAACTGATCTTGGCCCGGGCCTCCGCCGGAATCACCGTCTTGAATCCCTCGCCAATAAAGCCGCCCCACATGCCGTTGATCTCCAGGGTCGGCCGCGCGCCCGTGCGCTCCACGGGGCTAAACTCCCGCTCGCCGTAGATGGCCGGCGCCCCGGTCTCGGCCAAGATCTCGGCCTCGCCGTGGGGCACCTTCGCCAGCTCCGAGCGTTCCAACTCGCCCAGGGGCAGCACATCATCGTAGAAGCCGGGCGCCATCACCGTGCCGTTGGCGTCGTGGAGGGCGGCCAGCAGTTCGGCCAGGGCCTGGTTGGGGTTGTGGACCACGCCCCCATACATGCCGCTGTGCAGATCCCCCGCCGGTCCCCGCACCACCACTTCCCCGGCCCACATGCCCCGCAGCCCGTAGATGATGCTGGGTTGTTCAGGGGAGAGAATATGGGTATCGGAGATCAGACAGACATCCGCCGCAAAACGGCTCTTCTCGGCGTGCAGAAAGGGGGGCAGATGCTTACTCCCGATCTCCTCCTCCCCTTCCACCATAAACTTCACATTGACCGGCAGGCTGCCCGTGCTTTGCAGCAGGGCCTCCACTGCCTTGACATGGACAAAGGTCTGGCCCTTGTCATCCGAAGCTCCCCGGGCAAAGATGTCGTCCCCTTTGGGACCGGGCTTGACCGTGGGGGTGAAGGGGGGCGTGCGCCACTTGCCCACCGGGTCCACAGGCTGCACGTCGTAGTGGCCGTAGATCAGCACCGTGGGCCGGTCCGCGCCGGCGTGGAGCCAGTCCGCATAGACCACGGGATGGCCGGCCCCGTCCCCTGTGGGCAAGATCGCCACATTCTCCAGCCCGGCGGCGGTGAAGTTGGCGGCCAGCCACTGGGCCGCAGCCAACACATCGTCCCGGTTTTCGCTCAGGGTGCTGATGCTGGGAATGGCCAGCCATTCGGTCAATTCGGCCAGTTGCCGGGGCATGGCCTGGGAAAGATAGGTCGAAAGTTTGGGATCGATCATTGTGTACTCCAAACGGTTGATGGCCGCCCACGACATTAAAAATTAACCATCAACCATTAACCATTAACCATTCAGAAAATGGTTGATGGTTGATGGTTAATTTTTAATTGGCGGGGTTGACCGGGATGAATTTTAGGATAGGGCATACGCCTGTGATTAAATAGCTATGGTAAACTTAATCGGTTCAGTCAACGAACAACTATACGATTCTGCCACTTTCTATCCTGTTTGGCAACCCGAAAGGAACCCTTAACTCATGCAAAGCACTTCACCCATCTCTCATGCCGACCTGTTGGACCGAGCCAAGGCCATCCACGAGCAGATCCGGGGCTGGCGGCGGGAGATCCACCGCTTCCCGGAACTGGGCTTCACCGAGACCCGCACGTCCGGGCTGGTCAACGCCACCCTGATCGACCTGGGCATCGACACCGAGACCGAGGTCGCCAAAACCGGCGTCATCGGCCACATCACCGGCGGGGAGGGTCCCCTGGTGGCCCTGCGCGCCGACATGGACGCCCTGCCCATCACCGAGGCCAACGGCACGGACTTTGACAGCAGCCGCCCCGGTCTCATGCACGCCTGCGGCCACGATTCCCACACGGCCATGCTGCTGGGCGCGGCCACCCTGCTCAAGGGCCTGGCGGACGAGGGTCGGCTGCCCGGCAATGTGCGCCTGATCTTCCAGCCCAGCGAAGAGGGCCAGGACAGCGAGGGCAAGTCCGGCGGCATGCGCATGGTGGAGGAGGGCGCGCTGGCCGACGTGGACGCGGTCTTCGGCCTGCACGTGGATCCGCAGAACACCGTCGGCACCGTGGGCAGCCGCCCGGGCCCCATGATGGCCGCCGCGGACACCTTTGTGCTGGTTCTCCGGGGCAAGGCCGGCCATGCCGCCCGCCCCCAGGCCGCCATCGACACGGTGGCGCTGGCCGGCCACGCCATCCAGGCCATCCACCAGGTGGTCAGCCGCCGTCTCAACCCCACGGAGCCAGGGGTGATCACCATCGGCACCATCAACGGCGGCACCAAGGACAACATCATCGCCGACACAGTCACCCTGACCGGCACCATCCGCAGCTTCTCGGTGGAAGCCCGACAGCTTTTGCACGACGAGTTGCGCCGGGCCTGCGGGGTGGTGGAACCCCTGGGCGGCGCCTTTGAGCTGACCATCCACCCCGGCTATCCGCCCACGGTCAACGATCCGACGGCCACCGGGGTCATGCGGGAGGCCGCGGAAGGGCTGCTGGGCGAGGGGAACTACTTTGACGCCCCCATGATCATGGGCGCAGAGGATTTCAGCTTCATGGCCCAAGCAGTGCCCGGCTGTTTCCTGCGTCTGGGCACCCACAACCCGGCCTGGCCCCAACAATATCCGGTCCACACCCCCACCTTCCGCATGGACGAGGACGCCCTGCCCATCGGCAGCGCCTCGTTGGCCGCGGCCGCACTGGCGTGGATGGCGCGGGGGTAGGGGATCGAGGATTGGGGATTGGGGATTGGGGATTGGGGATTGGGATCTGAAGATGCTCGTAGCCGGTCCGTGACCGGCGGGTTGACGAATGGATTGGCGACGAAGTCTGCAAACTGTTGACGCAACTGTTGAAGGCGAGACCGACCATGAAAAGAGATCTCTCTATTGTCGCACTGGCCGCAGCCCGGCGTTCCATCCGTCAACCCGTCGGGTCACGGACCCGACTAGAGCCGTTTTTTTTGCGGGATGCCCTACGCCGAGCAAGTCTGGCTCTAACCATTGGGCTGATCCTCGCCCTATGGTTGACCGCCTGTGGCGGCGATCCCGTGCCCTTCGAGCCGGGGGCGGCCCCGTGGCAGGCCGGGGAGACCCAGCGCTATCAGGTCACGGATCTGAACGGCCATCTGGTGGGCAGCGCGGAGATGACCATCGCCGCCAGCATCCGCACGGACAATGGGGATGGCTGGCTGCTCGAACGGACGGTCTCCGCCGGGCGGGAATACGAGGCCAGTTCCGTGGAGCTGACCGCCAAGGGCTACCGGCCCCGGCTGACCGAGATGGTGCGCCGGTACGACCAGGCCGAGCAGGCCACCCAGGCCGTCTATACGGGCAGCAAGGTCAACATCACCCTGACCACGGCCCAGGAGATCACCACCTATCAGCAGATCAGCATCACCAGCGATGTGCGGGATGAGCGCAGCCTGCTCCACATCCTGCGCACCCTGCCCCTGGCCGAGGGCTATGTCACCCGCATCAACAGCTTCCTGCCCGTGGTGGGCCGCCAGGAACGGCTCACCGGGAGCGTGCTGGGCCAGGCCGATGTCACCGTGCCCGCCGGCGCCTTCTCCACCTGGGAGGTGCGTTTGGAATCTCCGGACAAGCGCATCACCACGGCCTGGATTGGGCGGGAGGCGCCCTATCCCGTGGTCAAGTTTGTGGATGGGCGATCCAATGCCACGTACGCGTTGACGGAGTTTGTGCCAAACTGAGGGGGTGAGGGGGTGAGGGGGTGAAAAACTGCGGAACAAAAGGCCCTGGATCCATGTTATAATTGTGATGGGCAAATGTCCCCACTTTCCTCTTGACGTCCTTTCTTCAACAGCGTTTCTGCAAGGAGCGATTGTATGTCTCTAAAACTGGACAAATTTACATGGAGTATCGTCGCCATCGTGGCGCTCCTGTTGATCGGCGCGGTGATCACCGTCAACATGACCGGGGGCGATGGCTACGGCGAGCCGGAATATATGGCCGAAAACAGCCCGGAAGCCGCTGTGTTCAACGCCTTTGTGGCGGCCATCAGGAACGACAACGATGCCGTGCAGCAGGTTTATTCTCAGAAAGCCCTGCTCGAATTCAAAAGCAACCAGCCCGACGCCATGCCCTATTTTGGGCCGGGCACCTATCGAGATGACTCCCCTCGGCGCATGAGAATTCTGGAAGTCAGCTCCATCACCGACAGCCGGGCCGAGGTCAGTCTGGCCATCGATCGCTATAGCAGCGGCGGCCTCTTTGGCAGCGGCAACACATGGAGCGACAACTTCACCCTGCCTGTGGTGCTGGAGGATGGAACCTGGAAAGTAGACACCCCCTGGTTCTATTTCTAGGAAGCTGTTTGGACGGTAGCCACGAAGAAGAGATCCCGGAGAAAACAGACCATGAACAACGTCCAACCTGCCACCCAGATCACCCCCACCCCTTCCGGCCAGGAGGATTCCTCCCCCCTGTCCACCATTCGCCGTCTCTACTTTTATATCATCACCCTGGTCAGCCTGATCGCCGGGGTGAGCGCCATCGGCGGGCTACTGCGCGCCCTGACCGATGTGTGGCTGGGTTCGAGTTCGTTGTTGGGTGTGGAGACGGGCAACTATGTGCGCAACGCCATTGCCCAAAATGGCGGATTGCTCCTGGTCGCCACCCCCATCTTTCTCCTCCATTGGCGCACCATCCGCCGCACCCTGACCGATGCCGGGGAGATCCGGGCCACCCTGCGCAAGCTCTATCTCTATCTCGCCGTGACCACCGGGGTCTTCCTGCTTGTCACCAACGGCATCCCCTTGGTGCGGGGCATCGCCGAGATCGCCTCCGGCCAATCTTTGGACGCCAGCGGCATCTGGCCCAGCCGCTGGCTCTTCTTGATCTTGATGATGGGCATGGGCACAGCCTTGGCCCGATATTTCGACGGCATCGCCCGGGCCGATGGGGACTATGGGGTGGAGGCAGGCGGGGGCGGCACGGCGCGCCGACTCTTCCAGACCATCCTGGGGCTGATCGGTCTGGGGCTGTTGATCTTTGGGGCCGGGGGCCTGTTGGAGACCTTCTGGCGGCTGGTGTTGCCCTTGGAGAGGGTGGGGGTGGGCAACAATTGGTGGAGCAAACCCATTGGCGACGGGGTGGCCATGCTGCTCTTCGGCGCGCTGATCTGGCGCACAAACTGGCAGCGCTGGACCCGGCTGACCGGGGCCAATCCCGACGAGGCCCAGACCGCCCTGCGCCGCTTCTATCTCTACGCCGGGGTGGTGAGCAGCGCCTTGGCCGCCCTGATCCCCAGCGCCCTGCTCCTGCGGGAGCTTTTGCTGATCCTTCTTGGCAGCGGCACGGGCACCACGGCGGAGCTGTTGGCCAAGTTGACCATGCCCCTGGCCTATGTGCCCGTGGGCATCGTGGCCTGGCGCTGGCACTGGCGCACGGTCAGCGCCGAGGCCGCCCGCTATGACGACGAGCTGGGCGAGACCCCGGCCAGCGCCACCATCCGCCGCCTCTACTACTATTTGGTGGCCGCGGCGGGGCTGGGCATGGTCTGGTTTGGCCTGGTGGAGCTGGTGCAGATGGCGCTGGATGTGGTGGGGATCAGCGGGTTGACCACCACCGGGGGCCGGGTGTGGGTGGAGCCTCTGGCCAACGGGCTGAGTCTGCTGGCCGTGGGCGCGCCCATCTGGGCCGCCCACTGGCGCACGGTGCAACGCATGGCCCGGCAGGATGACGCCGGCGGGCTGGCCGAGCGGGCATCCCTGCCCCGGCGGGTCTATCTCTACGGCGTGCTGCTGGTGGGCGCGCTGATGATCCTCTTCTTCCTGGCCAGCGTGGTCTATCGCCTGCTCCTCCTGCTCATGGGCGACCCCAACGCCAACCTCTTCTCCACCCAGACCGCCGGGGACATCGCCCGCAGCGCCATCTCCGCCATCCTGTGGACGGTCCATCTCCTGGCCCTGCGCCAAGACATACGCCTGGGGGCCGAGCAGCCCGTGGAACAGGCCGCCCTCCCCAGCGCCGACGACCACCGGGCCGCCCTCACCGCCCGCATTGCCAGCTTGGAGGCTGAGTTGGCCGAGTTGCGGCGGGAGCTTGAGGGGGTGGGGGGGTGAGGGGGGGGTGAGCTTATTTGCCGAAGAGATCTGCGTGGCTGCCGGTGCGGGCAAGTTGTAGCTCACCATCCACTACTCGATACAGCAGTAGCCAATCTGGTTGGATATGACAGTCTCGATAGCCGTGCCAGTTCCCGGTCAAGGCATGATCCCGCAACCGTTCGTCCAATGGGGACTGGGCAACCAAGATGCGGATCACCGACTCCAATTTGGACAAGTCAGCCCCTTGTTTGCCCAAGCGCTTGACGTCGCGGCGAAAGCGCGTAGACTGGCGAATCGTGAGAGACATGGGCTATGTCCGCCAGTCCGCAAAGAGCGCCTCGGCGGAATCAAACACTTGTCCGCCCCCGCGTTCAAGTTCCAACATGGCTTCCAAGGTCTCCGCATTGGGTCGCTTGGCCGTGGGCTGAAAGGGCAACCCGCCGGAATTGACGATCTGCTGCAAAAAAACACGGATCGCTTCCGCGGTTGTGAGGCCGATTGCGCCCAAAATGGCATCGGACTCGTTCTTCAGTTCAGGGGAGATTCTTGCTTGAACCGTTACATTTGGCATGAGATGGTCTATCCTTTCTGTCAAAAAGTAGATTTCTGAATGCTTTTGGCTAAATATACCATCAAATGACTGCAAATTGCAAACGTGTTGTCTTTTCGATATGTTCACTCCTCTTGTGTGGCTTGAACCCGCGGTTCCTGGGCCAGCACAGCGTTGATCACCGAGAGCAGGGGCCCCCGCTGCTCAAAGCCACTTTCGCCGTAGTCGCTCAACGCCAAAATGATCTGGCGGCGGGTGCGGCGGATCAGCCCCAGCATGAGGCGGCGCAGGGTCTCTTGCCGGGTGGTGTATTCGTGGAGATCCGTCCACGGCTCGCCCTTGGGCCAGCGGTGGGAAAGCACATAGGGATGGGTCAGGGGCTGATAGAGCCGCTCCCACCATCCCGGCGACCCCACATCCAGCCAGAACTGCACATCCACTGTGCGGTTGCGCATCAGGAACGTATAGGCCGGGGCCAAAAAGACGGCAGTTTCATCCTCATCCCACCCGGGCAAATACAACGCCCCCAACGCCCCACTCTCCACCAACCGCAAATACTCCCGCCCCACCATATTCGCCCCAATCTCCCCGCTTCCGGTCTCCTTGTCTCCTTGTCTCCTTGTCTCCTTGTCTCCCTGTCCTGCACTCATCGCCCACCGAAAATTCCGCGCCGACACCACCAACTGATTGGCGATCCGGGCCGCGTCCACATCCTGTGAGCCGTGGGCCGTGGCCCCCGCCTGCACGCTGCGGTGGAAGCCAAAACCGGGCTGGCTCAACACCTCGCCAAAGAGCCGGGCGAAGAACTGGTCCAGGGGCGTCACCTCGGTCTCGGCCCGATAGTCGGCCAGCCAGCCGTGCAGCCGGGTGTAGGCCTCCCCGGCGCTGAAGGTGATGCGCTGCTGCACCGCGGGCCGGAGGTCCACAAAGGGCAGCAGGTCGATAGTGGGCTGGCGTTGAGGGAAGACGACCTGGGCCAGCAGATGGGCCCGCACAGGGTCCAGGGCATCGATGGCCAGGTCCAAAGCCAGGGTGACATCGGACTGCAGGGGACGGATGCCCCAGTGGGGATGGCCCAGGGCGGCCAGGGTGAGCAGGGTGCGGGCCGCGGGTTCGCTCTGCAAGGGGCGGCTGGGCCGGTGGCTGCGGGAGGCGATCCCTTGGGCCGTGAGGCCGGTTTGCAGGCTAAAGCGCAGGGCATCGCTCATGTACGGGGCCAGCACCGCGATGCGTCCCGGCTCGACCCCTTCCTCGTTGATCAAGCGGGTGATCTGGGCCACCACCTCCTTGATCATCTGAGGATAGTATCGGGTCTGAATGGGCTTTGGCAAGACCGGGACCACACTTTTCAATAAAGCATCCCCAGCCGGACCCACCGGACGCTCCCCTGTGGCCCGGCGGATGCGCTGTTCCAGCAGATGGAAGGCGGGGGGCACGTCGGCGGGGGTTGGCAGGGTCAACCGCTCGTCGCACGCCGCGGCCAGGGCGGCCACCCCGGCCGGGTCCGCGCCCAAAAAGAGGCGATAGCCAGCGTCGGCGTCGGAGAGGATCAGGGCGCTGTCCAAATGGGGCAGCCAGGCCTGGATCAGGTCGTGGGCGGTGCGGGTCTCCTCCTCCACGTTGTCCACGATCAGGTGGCGGCAGGTGCGGAAGAGGTGGGTGCGGCTCCACGGGTTGGTGAGGACGTGGGTGTTGAAGAGGTGGATCAGCAGGCTGTAGTCCACCAAAGTTTGGTCGAGGCAGAGCTGGCGGAACTGTTCGCTGATGCGCCGGGCCGCGGCCAGGGCGTTGAGCCGTCCCGTGCGTTGGTCGCCCGGGGGCACGGCCAAAGTCAGCCGGGCGTAGGCGTCGTCGATGCCCATGCCAAAGAGGGCGGCCTTGTTCATGTTGTCCAGTACCTGGCTCACCACCCTGGCCCGGTCGATGAGCACGCTGTCGAACTCGGCGTTGTCGAAAGCCTGGGCCACAAAGCGGGCCATGTGATATTGGCTGGTCTCCAGATTGAGAAAGGTCGGCTCCTGGCCCGGATCCGTGAAGCCCCCGGCCTCGGCCAGCAGGGGCCAATACAACTCTACCCCGGCCTTGGCCAAACTGGCCACGGTCGTCACCCGCACCGGCGGACCCGGCGGCACATGAGGGCGGCGCAGATTACGGTAATAGGGACGCCCCACCGTGCGTTGGGGCACCAGCACGGTGATGTCATCCCCCCGGATGCGCTCCTGGCTCAACAGCCAGCCCACCCGGTCCAGCCCCAGGGTGGTCTTCCCCGCGCCAAAGGGACCGGTGATAAAAAGCTTGTTTTGGGCGTGAAGGTGATCTACAATAGAAGTGGGCATAGGGTTGGGTGGGTGGTTGGTTGGTTTGTTGATTGGTTGATTTGTGTGGCTTTTTGGGATTGGCCGTGGCCATAGGCAAGCGTAGGTTGAGTAGACCGGGGCAGTTTCCGGTCGTATCGAAACCGCAGCGGGTCGACCACGGACGTTCCCAATGAACCATTTGAGTGTGGCCACGATGTAGTTGCTATTTTCGGCCCTCACGGAATCGATGTCAAAACACGCCACCCGCCAATCCGCCCAATCACCCAATCGCCCAATCACCCAATCGCCCAATCGCCCACGCCAATCAACAAATCAACCAATCAACAAAGGACCACACCCATGCAAACCTACCCCATTCCCCTCATCCCCGGCCCGGTCTCTATTCCAGCGACCGTGCGGGCGGCGTACCAGATCGACTTTGGCAGCCCGGACGCGGAGAGCGAGTTCTTCGATCTCTACGGCGCTGTGGAGCGGGATCTCCAGACCATCCTCAACACCCGCAACCCCATCGCCATCCTCAGCGGCGAGGGGATGGTGGCCCTGTGGGCCGGGCTGAAGAGCGTCCTGCGGCCCGGTGACCGGGTGGTGGCCGTGGCCAACGGTCTCTTCGGCTATGGCATCGGGGATATGGCCCGACAGCTTGGGGCCGATGTGACCGTGGTGGGCGGTGGGTACGACACCGTGCCGGAGATCCGGGAGGTCGTGGCCGCCATCGACCGGGTGCGCCCGCGCCTGGTCACCGCGGTCCATTGCGAGACGCCCAGCGGCACCCTCACCCCCCTGGCCGAGATCGGGGCGGCCTGTCACGGCGCGGAGGCCCTCTTCTATGTGGATTTTGTGGCCAGCGGCGGTGGGGCGGAGGTGCGGGTGGACGATTGGCACATCGACCTGGGGCTGTTGGGCAGCCAGAAGGTCCTCAGTCTGATGCCGGATCTGAGCATGGTCACGGTCAGCCAGCGGGCGTGGGCGGCTATCGAGGAGACGAACTATGTGGGCTACGACGCCCTGGCCCCCTGGCGCACCGCGGTGGCGGATCGCTACCTGCCCTACACCCACAACTGGCAGGCCATGCACGGGTTGCACATCGCCACAACCCAAATTCTGGCCGAGGGTCTGGGCGCGGCATTCCAGCGCCACGACAAAGTCGCCGCCTATTGCCGCGCCCGCCTCACCGAGATGGGCGTGGACCTCTTCCCGGCCAGCGCAGCTATCTGCTCCCCCACGGTCACCGCGGCCTACATCCCCGAGGGGTGGACCTGGCCCCAGCTTGACGCCGCCCTGCGCCAACAAGGTATGGCCGTGGGCGGCAACTACGGTCCCCTGGCCGGCAAAGTCTTCCGCATCGGCCACATGGGCAGCCAGGCGGAGATGGGGTTGGTAGCGCGCGGGATGGATGTGTTGGAGAGGGTGACAGGGTGAGGGGGTGACAAGGTGAGGGGGTGACAGGGTGACAGGGTGACAAGGTGACAAGGTGACAAGGTGACAGGGTGAAGGGGTGACAAATCGCTGTCACCCCTTCACCTTGTCACCTTGTCACCCCCTCACCTTGTCACCCTGTCACCCAATCGGTCGGTCGAAATTGTTCCCGGCTGTCTACAGGACGACCAGGCAGTCTTCCTCGCCGGCGCTGCCCACGGCGTAGGCGTCGGCGGCTTCGTCGTTGAACCAGACGCCGTCCGCGGAGACGTAGCGGAAGCGGTAGCTCTGGCCAGCGGGCAGGGTGACGTTGGCGGTGTACGCGCCGTTGCTGCGCTTCTTCAGGGGCAGGGCCGTGGGATCCCACTGGTTGAACTCGCCCACCACAGAGGCGGGCAGGTTGGGGTTGTCGCCAGCCACGGAAAAGGTGACTTTGATGTCGGCGCTATTCTTGACTTCGGTTTTTTTCAACATAGGTGTCTCTCCAATTTGATAAAGATCCAGGCTAACTCGCCGGATCATCGCCCTGGCCGAATCCGGCAAGGGGCACACTGTCGTGGTAAATCTACGTTTGTCGGGTTTCGACAAGTGGGGAGGCGGCCCGAAAGCCGGTCTTTCCCCGCCTGCTGTTCGCTATAAATGCAACAAAATACCGGTGTCTTTCAACCTATGGGGATCGCTCGACCGATTCCAACCGAGGATTTTACCCAAGAGTGACCAAAACGGCAAAAACCAGAGGGGATGTAGTTCGATAATCAAGAAAATAGGCCACAGATTTGACGGATCGAACGGATCAAAACGGATCTTTTTTCTTCAAAGAAAGATCCGTTTTGATCCGTTCGATCCGTTCAATCTGTGGCCTATTTTTTATTTCTTCCCCGCCAATATCCCAAGATCGAAGACCGGCCCATGCACACATGACCGGGTGAAGCCGCCGCTGGGCAGGGGGACGGCGCAGGCCAGGCACGCCCCCATCCCGCAGACCAGGGGCGCGTCCGTCCGGATCTGGGCGAAGCCCGGCTCAAGCTGGAAGCGTTCTTGGCGGATCAGTTGGGCCAGCGCGCCGTGGCGGGCCGCCGCCTGCACGCTGTACAACTGGTCCGCCCAGCGCAACATGCCATCGGCCAGGACGTGCGCCCACTCCTCGGCCCCGTGGACCACCTGCACCTCCACCGAGATGGGCAACAGGTCCAAGGGCAGGGGACCGTGGGCCGCGGGGTCCGCGCCCAGGTCCAGCAGCAATGTCACCTTGCCGCCCCGGTCCAGGGCCGCGTCCAAGGCGGGGAGGGCCAGGGCCAGGGTGGGACCGTCGGCCAGCACAAGCAGGTTGCGGGTGGTGGCGGCCAGGCTCAACCCCTTGCCCAGGGGACCGATCAGGTTGATGGGCGCGCCCACGGCCAGCTCGGTCAGCCAGCGATAGCCGGGGTCCGGGGTCATGGGGAGGACGGGCAGCGCCACCCGCCAGCCCTCCTCGGATTCGTCCCGGCCCAGGCGCCGGTCCACGGCGAAGAGGGGGCGACGCCAATAGATGTCCCAGCGCTCGGCCCGCTCCCACTCGCTCTGGGCGCCGCAGCGGGCCAGAAAATAGCGTCCGGCCAGACCGCCCTCCCGCAGATCCCCGGCCAGGCCGGCCGGCAGACGCACGGGCAACAGCCCAAATGCCCCCGCCGGATGGACGGGGCCATCGATCACCCCGGTCAACGTGCCGTCCGGCAGGTGGGCGGGGGATGGGGCGGGGGATGGGGTGGGGGATGGGGCGGGGGATGGGTTTGGGTTGGGCGGCTCTTGGATAGACATGGCAGAGGTCACAGGGTAGAATATGAAGAATGGCGAATGGCGAATGGCGAATGGCTGACGGCTAACCGCTATTTTGATTATGTGGGGGATTACGTTGCGACGCAAATTTGGCGGGCAGAGGGTGGCCCAGACATGGGATAGACTGTGGAACCGCGGGCTACCCGACGGCATCCACATCGCGCCCCGCGTCCATTGGCCCCTGGCCCTGCTGCCCCTGCTGTTGATTCTGCAACTCCTCACCCCCAGCCTGACCTGGATCACCCTCTTCTTGGCCTTGGGCGGGCTGGCTGGCCTGGCCTATGCCTGGGTGCGGGCCCAGGCCCAATCCTTGGAGATGGTGCGCACCCGCCAGGGCAGTGTGATGGTGGCCGGGGACACCTTCAGCGAGGAGTTTCGGCTGATCAACCACAGCGCCCTGCTCGTGCTGTGGGCCGAGGTGGCGGACGATTCCCAACTCCCCGGCTATCAGCCCAGCCGGGTGGTGGGCTGTGGGGCCCAAAATAGCTTTCGCTGGCGCAGCCAGGCCGAATGCGAACAGCGGGGCGTCTTTCGCCTGGGTCCCCAACGGCTGATCTTGGGGGATCCCCTGGGTCTCTTCCGCCTCACCGTGGACTTTCCCAAGACCGAGATGCTCCTGGTCTATCCGCGCGTGGTCCATCTGCCCGCGGTCACCCTGCCCCGGGGCAACACCAGCGGACGGGACCGCCGCCGCCGTCCCCTCATGGGATCCCTGCGCTCGCCCAGCGTGCGGGACTACTTCCCCGGGGACAGCTTGCGCCATGTCCACTGGCCCAGCACCGCCCGCCGGGGCCACCTGATGGTCACAGAAATGGAGATCGAACCCAGCGGCGATCTCTGGATCGTGCTGGATTTGGACCGCCGGGTGCATCAGGGCACGGGTGAACAGGGGACGCTCGAATACAGCATCATCCTGGCCGCCAGCCTGGCCGCGGAGCTGTTGGCCGGGGGCGAACACCGCGCTGTGGGCCTGCTGGCCGCCGGGGCCGACGCGTCCCCGATCCTGCTGCCGCCCCAACCCGGTCAGGCCCAGTTGTGGCAGATCCTGGCCGCCCTGGCCCCCACCCAGCCCGGCGCAGTCAGCCTGGGCGAACTGCTCCACACCAGCCGCCCCATCTTTGGCCGCGGCCGCACGGTGGTGGTGATCACGCCGGCGGGGAGACAGGGAGAGGGGGAGAGCGGGAGACAGGGAGAAGGGGAGAGCGGGAGACCGGGAGAAGAGGAGACCGGGAGACCGGGAGAAGAGGAGACAAGGAGTTGGGTGACGGAGTTGGTTTATTTACAGGGAGTCGGGCTGGCAAGCAGTGTACTCTTGGTCGAACCCGAACCGTCCACCCCGTCCACCCCGCCCACCAAAACGAACCAAAACCCCGAAGCCACCCAAGCCCTCCTGGCCCGCGTCGATGTCCCGGTCCAGATCCTGCAGGCCGGACAGCCTATGCGGGCCGCCCTCACCTTCCGGCGCACCCGGCAGGTGGTGCGCACCACCCCATCCGGCGGGGTGGTGGTCTATGACGTGGAAGAGGAGGTGGGCTGATGGCCGCCTTCGACTGGACCCAACACGAAAAGACCCTCCCCGGGGAGCCAGAAAGCCGGACCCATTGGGTCGTCCGCCTCACCCTCTGGCTGGCCCGCA
>CAZKEX010000049.1:0-3001 GCA_964551895.1 uncultured Caldilineaceae bacterium
CTGATTATAGCAAGGGTGGGGATGGCCGGGAAATTGTCTGCATAGGTTATGCGAGCCCGAGCTGTCTTTACACAAATTTTACAATTTGGTCACACTGGCATTACAGTTGTGAGGGAAAGTAGGGAGAGCCAGCGGAATAGGCGCACTGCGAAAAGCATTTAACCGCCGAGGGCGCAGAGAACCGCAGAGGGAACGCAGAGGAAAAGCGTTGTTTTTCTGAAACTGTTCAGTTGAGGAAAAAATAGGCCACGGATTGGACGGATGGGACGGATAAAAACGGATCTTTTAACCTCAAAAAAGAAGATCCGTTTTTAATCCGTCTCATCCGTCCAATCCGTGTTCTATTTTTTGACGCACCGACCAAAACGAGTATTTTTACGATTGGATGTTTACCATGTCAACGAACACCGCCAAGGCCACCATTTTGCTGGTGGACGACGAACCCCATATCCTGGAACTGTGCCGCATGTATTTGGAGGCCGAGGGCTTCCGCACGGCGTCCGCGGCCGATGGCAAGGAGGCCTTGGTCATGGCCCGGAAGGTCAACCCGGACCTGGTGGTGCTGGATCTGATGTTGCCGGAGTTGGACGGGTGGAGCGTCTGCCGTCTGCTGCGCCAGGAGAGCGATGTGCCGGTGATCATGCTGACGGCCCGGGACGCGGATGTGGACAAGATCGTGGGGCTGGAGATGGGGGCGGACGACTACCTGACCAAGCCCTTCAACCCCAGGGAGTTGGTGGCCAGGGTGCGGGCGGTTCTGCGCCGTCAGCAAAATGAGTCCGCCACCCCGACGGCGGCCTCGCTGACCCTGGGGGACGTGGTCGTCAACCCGGGCGGCCGGGAAGTGACCGTGGCCGGGCAGCCCGTTCAACTGCGCACCAAGGAGTTCGATCTGCTGCAATGTCTCATCACCAATCCCAACCGGGTGTTGAGCCGGGAGCAACTGCTGGATCTGGTCTGGGGCTATGACGATTACGGCGAGACCCGCACGGTGGATGTGCATGTGGCCAGCCTGCGCAAGGAGTTGAAGCCCAGTCGGATCGCCATCGAGACCGTGTGGGGCATCGGCTACAAGCTGGTCGATTCGGGAAGTTGACCATGAACCGCTTTCAGCTCTTTCTCAACAGCCTGCGCGGACGATTGTTGATCAGCCACATGGTGATCGCCCTGGCCTCCTTGGCCATTGCCGGGACCGTGGTGGCCTTTGGCGTTGTGCCCATCTACACGGCCCTCACCTACACCCGCATGGAGGACAGCCTGATCTTGGCCTATTCGGCCACCCAGGCGGCCGCCCTGCCCAATGCCCAGGACCTGCCCCGCTTTTTTGGCCGGCGAGATCTGGACAAGGATCAGGCCACCCCATCTTCTCCACGGCCCAATGGCCACCCGGGCTTTGGACAGACTGGCGGCCCCAACGATTCCCAGGAATTTCTAACCCAACGCTTCAATTTTGTCTTCCAACGTCAACTTGAGGGCCAAAATTTGCGTATGCTCCTGGTGGATCAACACACCCGGCAGATCACCTTTGACTCTGCCGGGGCCTGGGAGGGCAACGCCTGGGCTTTTCGGATCCCGACCAACCCGCCGGCCTCCGCGGTGACCGGCCCGACAACGTTACGGCCCGCCCGGACGGATCTGGTGCGTAGCCGGGCCAGGGTGGATGGCCACCAGTGGCTCTATGTCTCGGTCAGCCTACGGCCCCAGGTTGGGGGTGATCTGACGACTGCCCTGGTTTTGTTGGCCCCCAGTACCTCCTTGGGGGATGCCGGGCGATATATGCTGGCCGTGCTGCCCATCCCCTTGCTCATGGCCATCGTCTCCACCCTGGCCGTGGCCATCTGGCTGTTCAGCGCCTGGCTGACCCGATCCCTGACCCGCAACCTGCAGCCGGTGATCACCGGCACCCAGGAGATCGCGGCCGGAAACCTGGACTATCGGGTGCCGGCCGCGGCCTCCTCCCTCTCCGAGGTGATGGCCCTGGGCCACAGCTTCAACCGCATGGCCGCGGAGGTGCAGAACGCCCGTCAGGCCCAGCGCAACTTTGTGGCCAACGTGGGCCACGATCTCAAGACTCCCCTCACCAGCATCCAGGGCTTCTCCCAGGCCCTGATGGACGGCACGGCCACCGCGCCCCAGACCCAAGAGCGGGCGGTCGCCATCATCCACGACGAATCCCAACGACTGGGCAAGCTGGTGGATGAGCTGCTGGACGTGGCCCGTCTGGACCAGGACCGGCTGCAACTCCAGAGACAGCGGCTTCAGGTCAACGCCGTGCTGACCGAGATCAGCCGTCGCTATCTGCCCAAATATCAGGCGGCGGGGGTGGCCCTGGTTTGGGAGCCAGGCAACGACAGCCTGCACATCTCCGCGGACCCGGACCGGCTGCAACGGGTCTTTGCCAATCTGTTGGACAATGCCCTGGCCTACACACCGCCCGGGGGCACGGTCACCCTTTCCGTGATCCAGCGCCCAGCGGACGTGGAGATCCGCGTCACCGACAGCGGTCCCGGCATCCCCGCCGAGGATGTGGACCATGTCTTCGAGCGCTTCTATCGGGTGGACAAATCCCGCAGCGGACGGCGCAGCGCCGGGTTGGGGCTGGCCATCGTGCGGGAGCTGGTGCAGGCCCACGGCGGAACCGTGGGCGTGGAGAGCGAACTGGGCGCGGGCAGCCAGTTCTGGGTGCGGTTGCCAGTGGCGGTGTAGGGGCGCAAAACATTGGTTAGTGGGAATGAAGCGTTGGAAAGCTACCCACCCCATCCCTTTCAGGGTGGGGTGGGCGGCGTCTTCTATTCACTCGTTCCGTGTTACCCCAGAACGACTTCGCGTTAACCAAAATCTTGCGTCTTTACAAAGATGTCTCTTTGCCTCAACCCACCTCTGTGGTATACTTTCACTATCCATAAACGCCCTATTTCTTGGCCTATTTTTCGGCCTGTCCAGATTATCTTTTGGACCACAAACCGGGCGCAACCAGCCACTTTCGACAACACAAGGAGGA
>CAZKEX010000049.1:3101-18372 GCA_964551895.1 uncultured Caldilineaceae bacterium
ATCTTTTGGACCACAAACCGGGCGCAACCAGCCACTTTCGACAACACAAGGAGGACCCCCGTGCGGGTAAGCTGCCTTCAAGAAAATCTGGCCAAGGGCCTGTCCATCGTCAGCCGGGCCGTTTCGTCTCGCAGCACATTGCCCGTTTTGGGCAACATCTTGCTGGAGGCCAAGGACGGCCAACTGCGTCTGGCCGCCACCAATTTGGAGATCGGCATCAACTGTTGGATCGGGGCCAAGGTGGAGGACGAAGGGTCCACCACCATCCCGGCCAAACTGTTGAGCGAATTTGTCAACAGTCTGCCCGCCGAACGCATCGACATGGAATTGACCGTGCGCACCCAGACCCTGCATCTGCGCTGCGCCCAATACGACGCCAACATCCGGGGCATCGACGCCGCCGAGTTCCCCATCATCCCCACGGCGGATGGCGGCGAAGCCAGCCCGGCCAATCTGGAAGGCAGCCGCATCACCCTGGAGACCGACGGGCTGCGCAAGATGGTGGACCAGGTGGTCTTTGCCGCCGCCACCAACGAAAGCCGCCCCACCCTCACCGGCGTGGAGGTGAGCATCAAGCCCGACCGCCTGGCCATGGCCGCCACCGACGGCTTCCGGCTCAGTGTGCGCAGCGTCCTGCTGGAGAACGAGCTGGGCGAAGAGTTGACCGTGATCGTCCCGGCCAAGAGCCTGGGCGAGCTGGGCCGCATCTCCGCCGAGGCGGACAGGGAGCGGCCCATCGACATGACCGTGACCGAGGCCCGCAACCAGATCCTCTTCCGTATCTACGGCAAACCGGACACCAAGGGCAGCTTTCAGCGGGTGGATCTGGTCAGCCAGTTGATCGACGCCCGCTTCCCGGACTATCGGGCCATCGTTCCCAAGAGCTATGACACCCGCACAGTGGTGGACACGGCCAACCTGCTCAAGGCTGTGCGGGTGGCCAATCTCTTCGCCCGCTCCAACAACAACATCATCCGGGTGACCGTTGATCCCGGCAGCGGTGATGGGCCTGGCAGCATCGTCTTGCAGGCCAAGAGCAGCGAAATGGGCGACAGCGTCAACGCCCTGGACGCTATGGTGGAGGGCGTGGGGCTGGAAATCGCCTTCAACGCCCAATATCTGATCGACGTCCTCAGCCAGATCGATCAGTCCCAGGTCGTGTTAGAGACCACCCAATCCACCCGACCCGGCGCCCTGCGCCCCGTGGGCATGGGGCCGGAAGAGTTCCTGCATGTGGTCATGCCCATGCATCTGCCCAATGCTTGATTTGGGTTGGGATTGAGAGATTGAGAGATTAAAAGGTCCGCCTCCCAGCAACGGGAAGCGGACCTTTTTTGTTGACCACGCCAAGCCAGACTCTCGTTCCCGCGCGGACTCTCGTTCCCACGCTCTGCGTGGGAACGCAAATCGGCGCTCTGCGCCCCTCGGCGCCCCTCGGCGCAGGAGCGCCGAAAAGACACTCCCACGCGGAGCGTGGGAGCGAGGTGATATATTTGAGAGGTGGGTTAGCCGGCACGCAGAATGTCGATCAAAGAGGCCAGGATCAACAGCAGGGCCGGGAAGGCGAAGAGGGAGACCGGAATCCACCAAATTTTGTAGTGGGGGGCCAACCGCTCGGCCAGGTGACCGACGACATCGAAACGGCTCAGATAACGGTTGACGCGCACCCGCCAAGGCGAGCAACTATTCGGTTGGGGGGCACGCCTGCCTTTTTTGAAAACAGGAGAAGCTTTGGTGGTTTTGGTCATGGAGATGGCCCCAGATCTCTTACTGCATGGGGGGCAATTGGAGTTCCATGTTGGTAAAGATTGCGCCCGGGTTGTTGCCCAACAGGCTGCGATTCAGGTCGTAGATCTCTTGCCAGCGCCGACCATCCCCATATTGGGCCTCGGCGATCCGCCACAAATTGTCGCCGGCCTTGGTGGTGTAGCTCTTCTCCACCCGCACCACCAGGTTGAGGGCGTCCACTTCGGCCACACCGGGCACCCCGGCCAGGGTGTCGATGATGCGGGTGCGCTGGGCAGCCGTGGGCACGGTCCCTGTGAGCTGGACTTCGCCTCCGCTGCGGCTGGCCGTGACGGGCAGCTCGGCCAGATCGGCTTCGCCCAACTGGCGCAACAGTTCGGCCAGATCCAGTTCAGCGCTTTCGGCAATGGCCACCACATTGCCCTGGTCGCTGGAGGCCACAGGAGACGGTTCCGGCGAGGCTTCGGCAACGACAACGGCTGTGCCGATCTCGGTCTCGGTCTCGGTCTCGGTGACGGCGGCGGTGGGCTGGACGGCCACTGAGGAGGCTTCCACCGGGGCGGCTTGGACCACATCAGCCGGGGGGGGCGTGGTGGGGGCCGGGGTTGGCGTGGGCAGCACAACCTCTGCCGGGGCAGTTTCCACCTGGGCGGCGGGTTCGGCCACGGGTTCTGTCACCGGCTCTGCCACCGGTTCTGTCACAGGATCTGTCACTGGGTCTGTCACTGTCTCCGCCACCGGCGCGCTGCTTTGGGTCAGGCCGGGGATGCCAGCCATGCCCAACTGTTGCAAGCCGGAGGTCAAGGCTCCGCTCTGCCAGCCCCACCATCCGGCCACGGCCAGCAATAACGCCACGGCCACGGGCAACATCCACACAGGGCGGCGGCCTCGGCTCTGTTGACGCTTTTCCTCCTTGCCGATCTGGCCAAAAGAGGTCATGGCCAGGGCGTCGTTGTGGGTCTGCACCCGACGACGGCTGCCGGCCTGGCGGGCCTGATGGGAGCGCAACAGCCACTCCCCCTCGGGGCGCAGGACATCGTCGATGGGGATAGCGGCCACGTGGGCGCGCATCTGGTCGTGTTCGCCCATGCGTTGATGCAAAATGGCGGCCAGCAGATGCAGATCCGAGCTGTCTGTCTCGTTCAGCCCCTGGCGGATGGTGGAGAGGGCCTGTTTGGCGTCTCCCTGGAAAGCCTGCTCCTGGGCGCGCTCATAATAGAAGCCCACGGCATAGGTTGGGGTGATGAGCGCCTCCAAATCGCCGCCGCATTCGGTGCAACGGGGTTTATCCGGCGTGATTTTTGTGGGCAATCCGCAGTAAAGACAGGTAGTTTGCATGGCGTCATTCCAGATGAGGTGAAGAGGTGAGTGCGATGTAGAAAAGTGGGTACAAGTTGGCTAAAAGTGTAACACGCGTCACCCAGGGATGCAAGCCTGGGGATGGCTCCCAGGGCTGCTTCTGGGGCAGATTTTATGGCAAGAAAAGGGCCGACTTCTTATGAAAAGTCGGCCCTCTGGATCTTGCGTTCTGGACGGGATCTCGCTCCCACGCTCCGCGTGGGCGTGGTTATGGGCGCTCTGCGCCCCTCGGCGCAGAGCGCCAAACTAGGTTCCCACGCGGAGCGTGGGAACTAGATTTGAAGCTTTTACTGCCAGGTCAGGCTGCGGATGTCGCTGGGGAAGCTGGCGGCCTGTAGCTCGTAGCCGGCCCCCTGGTCGGGCAGTACCCGGACCACGGAAACCTGCCAGCGGAATTGGGCAGGCCCCCCGGTCGCCACATCAAAGTCCACGGTGAGCCGATGGCTGGTGGCCTTGGTCCACACACTGGGCGGATCCGGATAGACGCCGTCCGCAGACCAGATGCGCAGCACATACCACTCGTTGGGCTGCAAAATGTCCACACTCAACCAGCGGAAGAGGGTGGTCTCATCGACGGGCACCTCTCCCCGGTCCACCGGTCCCAGGAGCCGCACCGCCGCATAGACGGTCTGCTGGCTGTCGGTGGCGGAGGGGGCAGAATCAACCCCGGCGGCATCGCTGAACTCCAACACCTCGCTGGGCAGATCACCCACGGGGATCAACAGGGTTTGGTTGGGCTGGATGAAATCTGTGGGGAGCATCTTGTTGGCGGTCAGAATGGCTTCCACGGTTGTGCCAAAACGGATGGCGATGGAGACCACCGTGTCCCCAGGTTTGACCTCGTAGGTGAAGACCGAGGCCTCCCCATTCCCGCCGCCCTCTGTGGCGCCTTCGCCTGTTCCTGTTGAGCCAGCAGGCACGCCGCTCTGGGGAATATACAGATCGTCCCCGATGCGGATCAGGACATCGGAAAGACCATTGGCGCTCTGCAGATCCGCCACGGTGACGCCGTATTGACCGGCGATGGAGAGCAATGTCTCCCCGCTTTGCACTTTATGGGTGAAAGGGGTGGGCGCGGGTCTGGGTGTGGCTTCGGGCGGAGGGGGCGGTGTGGCTGTTGGGGTGGACGTGGGCAGCGCCACCTGGGAGGGGATGGTGATCACCGGTGCGGGGGCCGCGGCTTCGGGCTGGCTGGCGCTGCGCCACCAGACGGCGATCACGATCACGACGAACAATACCAGGGCCGCGTCCAACCAAGAGATCTTGCGGCGGCGGCTTTTGCTACCTTGCAGATCGTGGCCGCACATGAAACAAGTCTCGGCTGTTCCCGCAACCCGAGTACCGCAGTTGGGGCAGCGATTTTGAGGTGTGTTGACGAGGGGTTTATTCGTTGCCATTTCAGGATTATAGCACCGAACTTTGTCAATCCCCAATGAATTTGAAAATGAAACGCAAAAGCTGGGCAACCGCCGAGGGCGCGGAGATCCGCGGAGGGAAAAATAGGCCACGGATCAGACGGATGTGACGGATTTTCACAGATTTTTTTCTGAAATCCGTGAAAATCCGTTTTATCCGTTCAATCCGTGGCCTATTTCCCCCCGGCTAAGTGGAGGTGGCCAGGCGGATCAGGGCGGGGGCAATCTCGCCCAGGGGCAGGACACTTTGGGCCGCGCCCAGGGCGATGGCCCGTTCGGGCATGCCAAAGATGACCGATGTCTCGGCATTTTGGGCAATGGTGGTCCCCCCGGCCCGGCTGATGGCCAACATGCCCTGGGCCCCATCACTGCCCATGCCGGTGAGCAACACGCCCACGGTGCCAGCCCCCCAATACTTGGCCGCTGACATCATAGTCGCATCCACCGAGGGCCCCATAGAGTCCGCATCCAAAGGGGTCATGCTGGCCAGCCCCGTCCTCCCCACATGCAGATTGCACCCCGGCGCTGGGAAGGTGATCGTCCCGCGTGGAAAGGACTCCCCGGCCCGGGCAAAGTTGATGGGCAGTTGGCTCTGGTCTGCCAGCCAGGAGACTAGCCCTTTGGCAAACTCCCCGGCGATGTGCTGGACACAGAGTATGGGCAGGGGGAAGTTGGCCGGCAGGGCTTGGAACAGGATCTGCAAGGCCCCTGGGCCGCCGGTCGAGGCCCCGATCACCACGACCTGGGGCCTGGGGCTCAAGGCCTTGGCTGCCCCGGTGGGGGAGAGGTCATCGCGGGCGGCTCTGGGGCTGCGAAAGACCTTGACCCCCGCCAGGACCTTGATCTTGCGGATCAGTTCGGCAAGATTGCCGCCCTCTAGCCCGGTGCGGGGCTTGGGGAAAACGTCCAAGGCCCCGGCTTGAAGCAGATCGAAGACGGTGGTGGTATGTTCCGATTGGACCGCCGTGCTGCACACCAACACAGGGCGGGGACTTTCGGCCATGATGCGTCGAGTCAGTTCCAGGCCGTCCATCACCGGCATGTGCAGATCCGTGGAGACCACGTCTGGATTGAGCTCGTGAACCAGGCGCAACCCTTCGGCCCCGTCCCGGGCCGTGCCCACCACCATGATCTGTGGATCTTGGGTCAAAGCTCGACGCAGCAACAGGAGCGCCACAGGCGAATCGTCCACCAAAAGGAGGCGAATCTGCTTGTCTTTCTGCGGATTCAGATCATCCATGATGTTTCTTTCTGCCGGGGAGTGCGACGTATATCAGTCTCCACACTTTGGGTCTTCGATGTTCAGGCATGGTTCCTCATGGCGTTACAATTTCGGTAGATCGTAGGTGCGGTTTTCAACCGCACAGGTTCCATTCACCACTCGTGATCATGGGAGTCGTGGGGTTGAAAACCGCATCTGCTACACGATCTTCTGGGCAGACCCGCTGGGTCCGTGCCCCATAGGCATCGAGCTAAGGAATTTGCGTTCAAGAACAGGGCATTCCGGGATTGCCCAGCTCGTTTCCAACCCGCTGACCCATACCCGATCCCTTAGTTTGATGCCTATGGGTCCATGACCCGGCTAGCCCATTATTTCCCGAACATACTTCCGCCGAACTGTCTAGACCAAGGTCTTCAGGCGATCCACCACGCGGTTCATGTCCTGCACGCCGATTCGGGTCTGGCTGACGGCCTGGGTGGTCTCCATCATGCCGATGTTCAGTTCGGACAGGCCCTGGGAGATCTGCTGGATGGCGCTGGCCTGTTGCTGGGAATTCAAAGAGATCTGCTGGGTGCTTTCGGAGACGTTGGTCATGGTGGCGGCGATGTCGTGGAACATGGTCACAGCATCTTCGGCGGAGGCGATGCCCTTGTCCACGGTCTTGCTGCCCTCCTCTGTCACCATCACCGTGGCATTGGTGGCCGATTGGATCTCCCCGACCAGGCCGCTGATGCGCTCCGCCGACTTCTTGCTCTGGTCCGCCAGTTTGCGCACTTCCATGGCCACCACGGCGAAGCCCTTGCCATGCTCCCCGGCCCGGGCCGCCTCCACCGCGGCGTTGAGGGCCAGCATATTGGTCTGGTTGGCCAGATCGCTGACCAGATTGGTGATGCCGCTGATCTGGCTGGTCTGTTCGCTCAGGCGCAGGATCTGCTGGGCAATGGCGTTGACCTTGCCCCGCAGATCGGTCATGTCGTGCTGGGTGTGCTGGATCACCACCACCCCGTCGTGGGCCAGATCCAGGGCCTTGTTCGAGCGGGCCGCCACCACGTCCGCCTGTTGGGCCGATTGACGGGCGCTGGTATTCAGTTCGGTCATGGTGGTGGTGGTCTGGTTGATGGCCGCGGACTGTTGGGCGATGGTGCGCTCCTGTTCCGCCACCGTGGCTGCAAGCTGGCTGGAGACCGCGGCAATGCTCGATGTGGATCGGGCGATCGGGCGGGCGATGGCCATGCTGAGCGTGGTGCCGATGATCAGGGCGAGCAGACTCCCCACGATCATCCCCCCCAGGGTCAGGGTGCGGGCGCGGTCTACAGTGGCCTGGGCCTGTGCCCGTCCCTCTTGGGCGACGTTGGCGTTCAGCGCCGCCATCTGTTGAAAGAGTTTGGTCAATTCACTTCGCAATGCGTCGCTTTGGATCAAACTTCGGCTTCGGATGTCGGCCAGGATTTCCTGGTCCTCTGTTTCGATAAAGCGCTGAGAAAGAACCATGATCGTCTGATGTTCTGCGAACCATTGGGTTTGGATATCCTCCGCGGCTGGGATCAACCGAGCTATTTGGGCGGTTTGCGGCAAACTGATGAAGGTTTCCCAGGCGTTCTCCGCGATCTGGCGTTGGTCCAGGTCGGCCTGGGCCAGGGCTGTCCGTGCGGCAGGGGTCAGGGTGCCGTCCATCAGGGTGCGTTCAATGGTCATCATCTGATCTTGGGCGTCCATCACCGTCAGCAAAGATTGTGCGCTGGGCAGAAAGACCTGGCCCATCTCGTCCAGTTGAACGGCGAGTTTGTTGACGCTGGAATAGCCCACATAGCCAAACCCCATGACAAAAAAGGTTGCCAGGACAAAGGCGCCGATCAGCTTTACCTGTAAAGTTACTCGAAAGATTCGTCTCATCATGGCCTCCGGCCTGGTTGGTTGGGATCTCAATGGGTTCACACGATGACCCACTGGTTATGGACATATCCTGACTGCGATCCTATATCAGTCTTCGCAAGGTGTCTAAAAGTACTTTTTGATCAAAGGTGGATTTGACGATGTAGGCATTGGCCCCCACGTCAATGCCCCGTTTTTTGTCTGCGTCTGAAGCCAGGGAGGTGACCAGGATGATGGGCAGATCCTGCCATTTTTTGTCTTGGCGGACCCGGGCGGCCAGGCCAAAGCCATCCAGCCGGGGCATTTCCACGTCGCTGATCAGGGCGTGGAAGGGGCCAACGTCCATGAACTTCTCCCAGGCATCCAGGCCGTCCACGGCCACGGTGACCGTATACCCCGCTTGTTCCAAGATGCGCCGCTCTTGGATGCGGGTGGTGATGGAATCCTCTGCCAGCAGGATGTGATAGCTTTGGGGCGCTTCGATTTCGGGGAGGGGGGCGGTGGCGTCCATGTTCGACCCTGGGCCGGGTTGGCGCAGGGCGGAGCGCACCAGATCCCAGGGGTTGAGGACAATACAGACGGCCCCATCGCCCAGGATGGTGGCCCCGGAGACGTTGCGAACCCGACGCAGCAGGCCGTTGAGCGGCTTGAGGACCACCTCTTGCTCGTCGAGCAACTCGTCCACCAACAGGCCAAGGCGATCTCCCTCCACCGTGAGGACCACACAGGGGTGGCTGGCGCTTTGGCCCCCCCTGGCAGTTGGGGGGATGGGTAATTCCAGGAGATCGCTGAGTTTGACCAGGGAGATGGTTCTTCCTCCCAAAAGGGCGGCGGGTTTGCCTTCGATCTCGAATATGTCGCTGGTTTTGATGGCGTAGAGGGCTTCGACCCGATCCATGGGCAGGGCGTAGACGTGGCCCCCTGCGCGCAGGATCAGGCTGTGGACGCTGGCCAGGGAGAGGGGGACGCTGATGCGAATGATCGTCCCCTTGCCCGGGGTGGATAGCGCCTTGATGTCGCCCTTGAGGTTGGCGACGTTGGTGTGAACCACATCCATCCCCACCCCTCGGCCCGAGACATCGGTGACGATGGGGCTGGTGGAGAAGCCGGGGCGGAAGATCAACTGGTGTGTCTGCTCCTCGCTCATGGCGTCCAGTTGCTCTTGGGTGTGCATGTGCGCCCGCAGGGCCGTGCGGCGGATGGCCTCCAGATCCAGCCCCCGCCCGTCGTCGCAGACCTCGATCACCACCGCGGCCGCGGTCTGATAGGCGCGCAGGGTGACTGTGGCCGCCGCCGGTTTGCCCTGGCTCTGCCGTTGATCCGGCGGTTCGATGCCATGATCCACGGCGTTGCGCAGCATGTGCATCAAGGGATCTTTCAGCTCTTCCACAATGCGTTTGTCGACTTCGGTCTCTCCGCCTTCCACAACCAGATCGACAGTTTTTCCCAGATCCCGGGCCAGTTCCCGCACCATGCGGGCGAAGAGGCCAAAGAGGGTGGCGGCAGGGACCAGGCGCACCGAGCGCACGGTCTCCTCCAGCCCATCCACCACCTGGTTGAGCCGGGTGACATCTTCGGTGGCCCGATCCCGCATGGCCTGTATCTGCTGGCCCATCATGGCGATGCCCTGCAGGAGGGGGTTTTCCGTATCTGAATTGAGCCAAGGGCCGGCGGTGGCCAGCTTGGTGGCTCGGCTCCACTCGTCGAAGGCCGTGATCATTTCGTCTATCTCGGCCATGCGCCGGGAGAGGCGGATGTTGGTCACCACCAGTTCCCCCACTTGGGTCATCAGGGCGTCCAGTTTTTGGGACGTGACCCGGATAGTGTCCAGTTGGGGGCGAGGCGGGGCCACAGGCGCCGGTGATGGCGGCGGTGATGATGGCGGTGATGATGATGGCGGCGGTGGGGGAGGGGGGGCGACCGGCGTTTGTTCGATCAGGGCGCCCTCGCCTGGCCCAGTGTGCTTCGGCCCAATATCCTTCGGCCTGTTGTGCTTCGGTTCGGGATGGGGCGTGTCCGTATCGGTGTGCGGGTCAAGATTGAACGGGCCGAAATCGTATGAATTGGCCTTGGCTGGCTCTGCGTCCACCTGTGTTGGCGCGCTGGTGGCGACGGCTTTGCTTTGCAAGCCTTGGTGCAGTCCATCGAGTACACTGGCCACATCGATCTGCGCCGCCTGCCCGGTGACGGCTTGGAGGGCCAGCCGACGCATGGGGTCAATGTGGTGACAGAGTTCGGTGATCTCTGGCAAGGCCAAGACCCGTTCGCCCCGTTGCGCTTCGCCCAGCACGTCTTCGAAATGGTGGGCGATGGACCCCAGATCTTCCAGCCCCAACATGCGGGCTGTCCCTTTCAGGTTGTGGGCGTGACGAAACAGATTCTGCAAGGTGGCGGCGTGGGTGGGGTTGCCTTCCAAGAAGAGAAGCCCCTCGTCCAGCCCATGCAGATGCTCTTCGCTCTCGCTGTGAAAGATAGATCGAAGCTCGTCATCTTCAATTGTGCCGTCCGCCTGCAGAAGAGGATTCATAGTTTAGATCAACGCCTCTGGGTGATGGATCACCCGGTTTATTCCTTGGATGCCAGCCCGAGTTTGGCCCGGTCATGGTCTGGGCGACTTGCCGAATGGCGCTGGCCCGCTGCTGCCCATCGAGGGCGTCTCGTTTCTTGGCTACACTTCTTCGTTGACTTCCAGGGATCCATCGTTCAATATGCGCTCTAGATCCAGAACAGTCATGACACGATCCTTGTGGCGAACTGTCCCAATGGCATAGTTTTGTGGGCTGGAGCGGCTCAGGGCTGGCACATCATCGACCAGGGATCGGGGCAGGTGGACAATGTCCAACACATCATCCACCATGACGCCTATCCGAACTGTGGCATGTTCCACCACAACCACCTTGGCCCCCGACCCAGAAGAGGTGGTCCCCGGCCCGGAGCCAGTTTGGTTGCGGGCTATTGGGGCTGGTTTGGTCAAACCCAGGCTGGACCGAATATCGACAACGGTGAGAATATCCCCCCGCAGATTCATGTTGCCCAACACATGGGCCGGACAGCAGGGGATGGGGGTGATGGTGTGAGCCTGGGCAATGGCCCACACCAACCCCAGTTCCAGGCCGAAAAGTTCGTTGTTGAGCCGGACGATCGCCAAGGGGATCTGATCTAGATCTTCCTCCTGATCGTGCCGATCTGCCAGAAGCTGGGCGCGTTCGTGCCAAACCTGACGCTTGGCCGGATCCGCCTCTTGGCCAAATTGGGCGGCCAGCCTCCTCTGCCCAGCCGGGGCCGATGGCTCAGACCCATCCTGGTCGATCTGGGCGGGGAGAGCCACCGTGGCTGGGTCGATCAGATAGGCCAACCCCGTCGCCAGCTTGATCATGCCAGATCCCAGCCGGTTTTGGATCTTGGTCTGGGTGGCATGGATGGCGTAGGCGTCTATGGGCAAGATCTGGTGGGGGGCAATCGTGTGGACATCTTCGACCCCATGGGCGAGCAGCCCCACCCGGCCAGAGGCCTGTTCCAACACAATCACTTGGTGGTGCAATTCGTAGGGTCGAGGGGGCAACCCGGCCTGTACAGTCAGGTCGATCACCGACACCAACTGTCCCCGCAAGCTGAAAACACCCGCCACATGGTCGGCCATACCCGGCACGTCGGTCAGAGCGGGCAGCCACAGGATCTCCTGAACCTGCTCCGCCGGCAAGGCCAAGTTCATCTCGTCCACCTTGAAGATCAAATAGGTGGTTTGGGCACTGGTTGCTGGGTGATCGGTCATGGGGCAAATCCATCTTGGGTGGTCTCAGGGTCGTCCAGCCAGTGGGCCAGAAGGTCGCCGGCGCTCTCCGTATAGGGGATGATTCGTTGATCCGGAGGCATGGCCAACAGGTGTTCTCGGGCGCTATGGCGCAATTGTCGAGATCGGCCCTGTTCATTGGGTTGGTCCAGCAACATGCTCAACTCCAAAAGGGCGGGGACAAAGACAGGGTCCAAATAGAGCGTTTTTTGGTAGTGTTGGCGAGCCTCGTCAGCATCCATAGATTCTTGGGCGATATGGGCCAACAGATAGTGGGGCTGGGGAGACAGGGGATCGAGCTTGATCGCTTTCGTGCAAAGAGATCTGGCCCGGGCGAGCTGTCCCAGGTTGGCCTGGGCTTGGGCCAGGATCAGATAGGCGGGCACGGAGGATGGCGATTGGGTCAAGACCCGTTCGGCAAGGTGTGTGGCCTGACACGTTTCGCCCCGATCCAGCGCGGCCTGGGCAGTCGCCAACCATTCTTGGATCTGGGGCGGGCTGGCGTCGGTCAACGAGGCGGTGGCGACATTGGGGCGGCCACGGGGAAGGCTGACCGATCGTGCCGCGGATGTCTGTACCCTGGGTCGGGTTGACCGTGGAGCGGCTGGCGCCTGGGGCCGTGGGGCAACCGACGGCTGGCCTTGTCGTCGATAGACCGTAGAACCGGGCAGAAACTGGGCGGTGAGGGCCGGGTGGGTCTGGCCTTGAAGTTCTCCGTGGCCGATGAGCAGATAGCCGTCTGGGCGCAGGGTTTGGCTGAACTTGTCAACCACCTGGGCGATGGCGGCGTTGGCAAAATAGATCAACACATTGCGGCACAGGATTAGGTCCACAGACCCCCCTGGCGGATAGGGATCTTGGAGGAGATTGAGGGGTCGAAAGTGTACAAAGCGGCGCAGGGTGTCGTTCACCCGCCACTCGTTGTGGCCCTGTTGGCTAAAGTAGCGGTTCTGCACCCCGACCGGCACGCCGCGAAACGACCACTTGCCATAGATGCCCGCCTGGGCATGACGACATGCCTGGGGATTGAGATCCGTCCCCAACAGACTGATGCGCCACCCAGCCAGATCCAGCGAGCGTTCGGCGGCGATCTGATCCAACAGGATGGCCAAGGAGTAGACCTCTTCGCCGGTGGAGCAGCCGGCGCTCCACACGGACAGGGAGCGGGCTTGGCTGCGCCGTGTCAGCAGATCGGGCAAAATATGTGAATACAACAGGTCGATCTGGCCCTGATCCCGCAGGAAATAGCTCTCGCCTGTGGTGATGACCTTGTAGAGCGCCGACCACTCTTCGTTGCTGGTCGCCAACTTGGCCAGGAAGAGATCGACATCAGCGATCTTCAAGGCCGCCATGCGCGCCGCAACATGACGGCGCAACTCGCCCAGTTCCGTATCCTGTAACAGCAGACCGGTGCGCTCGGTAATAAGTTGTTGCAGGGCTGGATCCATGGGCGTTTTCATATCAGAAAGTGTAATGGAATCCCCCTGCACCGTCGATCAGTACAAATACGTAACTGTGGGCTGGGAAGATGGTACTTTCGGATAGGAAGTTGTTGTGGGTGATTTGTTTGCACCAACACTTTTGGCCGATGGAAGAATCTCACCGAACAAGCTATAATCCCCATACACCCCGCAACCCGCATCCCGCAACCCGCATCCCGGAGAAACCCATGCAGATCAACGAAGCCCTGTTCGATGAGACCACCCACTCCCCATCGCTGATCGATCTGGTGGGCTATGAGAATGCCCAGACGGTGATCGACTTTTGCTATATCGCCAACCCCTACTATCCCACCCAGGCCATGATCGATGAATTGGTGCGGGAGCTGCCCACCCTGATCAAGACCTACCCGTCCAGCAACCCAGGGGTCAACACCCGGCATTTGGCCCAGGTCTTGGGGGTAAATTCGGATAACCTGATCATCGGCAACGGGGCCACGGAGCTGATCACCGACATCTGCCAATCTCTGGTGGTCAGCCTGGGCGTGCCCATCCCCACCTTTGGGGAGTACATCGAAAAGATCGACCAGGGCAATCTGCGTCTTTTCCCCCTGCAACGGGCCGCCGACTACCAGTTGGATCTGGATGATTACCTGGCCTGGCTGCAAGCCGAGTCCCTCCACGGCGCGCTGATCATCAACCCCCACAACCCCACGGGCCAGATCTTCGGCCTGGACGCCATGCACGACTTTCTCCACAAAGCCCGCTTCCTCAAGCTGGTGATCGTGGACGAGTCCTTTATCGACTTCGCCGCCGAGGTTGTGCCCTCGCTTTTGCAGACCGCGGACCGCTATCCTAACCTGGTGATCGTGCGCAGCATGAGCAAGCATTGTGGCGTGCCGGGGCTGCGCCTGGGCTATTGCTATACGGGCAACCCGGCCATGCTGGCCCAACTGCGGGCCGCCCTGCCCACGTGGAATGTCAACACCCTGGCCGAATACTACCTCAGCCTGCTGCCCCGCACGGACGCCGACTATCACGCCTCCCGCCACCGGGTGATCGGCGATGTGCGCTGGCTCTCCCAGCAGCTTGGCGCGGTGGAAGGCATCACCCCCTATCCAACCGGGGCCAACTTTGTCTGCTTTCGGGTGGACACGGGCCAGACCGCCAAAGAGGTGCAGCGCCGTCTGCTGGTGGACCACAGCATGTACGTGCGGGACTGCTCCAACAAGCCGGGCATGGACGCCTTCCACATCCGCGTGGCCTCCCAAGGGCGGGCGCACGACACAGCCCTTGCCCAGGCGTTGCCCTTGGTTTTGGGCCACAGGGATGTATAAAAAGAGAGCGAGACGCCATTCAGCGTCTCGCTCTCTTTTTATACACCCCTATTCCTATTCCTGCACAGCCGCTTGAAGCTGCGCCCGGAGTATCTCGGCGGGGAGTTGGCCTGTGGCCGACCAGAGGATGGCTCCCCTGGCGTCGATGATCACATAGCTGGGATGGCCGCGCAGACCATACGCCCGCAGACGCTGCTGGCCGATCTCCTGGTTGGCGTCGATCTGTTCAAAGACCAGTTGCCCCTTGTATTCGGTTTGAAACCCATTCACGATGGGCTGCATGGCTGCTCAAGCCGCTCAGACGTCGGCATAGAAATAGAGTACCGTGCCCTGCCCCAGGGCCATGCCGGCCGGGGCAACAGTTGCCGGGGCCAGCGCTGCCGGGGCCGAACCGCCGCACGCCCCAAGCAGCAGGGCGACCAGCATCCCCCAGATCCCCAAGACGGTCAGACCAAGGCGGGTTGTGCGCTTCATCTGTTGGACGCCTCCCATTGCTCTGTCATCTGTTGTTGAAATTCCCGCTCGTCCTGTGCCCAAAAGGTCTTGATATAGCCCAGCGCCTCCTCGATTTCAGCCGGGGTGAGGATGGTCCCGTAGGCCAGCATCTTGCTGTTGGGCACGCCGCTGCCGTCGCGGATCACCTGCAAGAGCAGGGCGTCCGCGTGGTGCCAGGTGTGCCCGCTGCTGTCATGGGGCGGGGCAGGATAGAGGCCGTTGGCATCGGGTACCTTCCAGTTCGGCTCCCCTTCTCCGTTGATGCCGTGGCACGTTGCGCAGTTGGCCTCGTAGATGGCTTGGCCCGCCGCAAGGGTGGCAGGTCCCGCTTGGGTTTCCGAAGTCTCCCCGCCGCAGCCGGCCAGGAGCAAGAGTGCCACGCTCCACAAAAGTACAATCGTTTTCGTCCTCATTCCATCCTCTCCTGATGATATCACGCACTGCCTGCGGTTTGGACCACAGTTTTGGCATGGGGCAGACCGGTTCGTTTCAAGGCCAGGGCGTTGAGGGTCACGGTGATGGTGCTGGCCGCCATAGCCAAGGCCGCCCACTCCGGGCGCAGGAGGATGCCCAGGCTGTTGTAGAGGATGCCCGCG
>CAZKEX010000050.1:0-18162 GCA_964551895.1 uncultured Caldilineaceae bacterium
AAGGCCGGGGAGGATTGGCTGGATTCCCTGTCGTGGCTGGACGAGGCCGAGGGCTTCCGGGCCGTGGCCGAGGCATTCCGGGGCGATCTGCAACGCTGGACCCGGACCACGGAGCTACCTGTGGACGAGCTGGTGCTGATCCTGGGCGCGGATCTCTTCACCGAGCCGGCTGATCTGGCCCTGACCCATCATTTGGCCGTGCTGTTGGCCAAGCTGGGCCGGGAGAACCCGACCTGGCGGCTGCCCGAACTGGCCGGGGAGATGGAGAACATCGCCAAAAATCGCCGCCGGGTGCAGAGCTTCAGCGATGATGCCTTTGGCTTCGATCCCAAACCCGGCGTGGTCACGGTCTCCACCATGCACTCGGCCAAGGGGCTGGAATGGGACCGGGTCTACCTGATCTCCCTCAACGACTACAGCTTCCCCAGCGGCGGCGACGAACAGGGCTATCGGGGCGAGCGCTGGTATGTGCGGGAGAGCCTCAACCTGGTGGCCGAGGCCATCGCCCAGACCCGCCTCGTTCACATGGGCGCCTTGGACGAGTACACCCCCGGCGCGGCCACCCTGCAAGCCCGCCAGGAGATCGGCGGCGAGCGTCTGCGCCTGCTCTACGTCGGCATCACCCGGGCCCGCCGGGAAGCCATCCTCACCTACAACACAGGCAGCAATCCGAACCGAACGCCCAACGGCCCGGCGATGGCGTTTGAGGCATTGGCGGCGTTTGAAGGGGTGAGCGGGTGAAGGGGAGACAGGGAGACAGGGAGACGGGGAGACAGGGAGACAAGGAGATGAGAGACAAGGAGATGGGAGACAAGGAGACGAGGAGGTAGGGTGATGGGGAAGAAGATTGTTGTGCATGGAGATTTGGATGTGTATCGACGGGCGTTTTATGCTGGGATGCAGATCTTTGAGCTGACGAAGAGTTTTCCCAAGGATGAGCTTTATTCTTTGACCGATCAGATTCGGCGATCTTCTCGCTCTGTCTGTGCAAACTTGGCCGAAGCCTGGCGTAAACGGCGTTACGAAAAATCCTTTGTCGCCAAACTTTCAGACGCCGAGGCCGAGGCCGCTGAGACTCAGGTGTGGATTGAATTTTCTGTGAAGTGCGGATACCTAACCCCCGAATCCGCCCGCGAGCTCTACACAGAATACAATGAGATCATCGCCATGATAGTCGCCATGATAATCCACAAAGACAAATGGATCTTGGACAACCGCTAATTTCTCTCCCTGTCTCCTTCTCTCCCTGTCTCCTTCTCTCCTTGTCTCCCTGTCTCCTCTAATCCCATCTGCGGCAGACCTATGCTATAATATCTCGGTTGACGAAATGACCTGCGCGCCCGGATCTTGAGATGTGGGCGCGTTTCCACGCTCTCTGGAATCAAACGCCATGCTACGAACAAAACTGGATCACTGGTGTGAAGCCGTCATCGAAGCTGGATGGCTGGCCGCGTTGATCGTGACTCCCCTCTTTTTCAACGTCTTTTCCAGCCGAGTCTTCGAGCCGGACAAGATCAGTTTGGTGCGCACCACGGCTTTGCTCATGCTGTTGGCGTGGCTGATCAAGCTGATCAACGGCGGTCCGGCCTTCCTGCCCGCCCACGGGTCAACGTCCCACGAAGATGACGCCACGGCGGACGCAGAGCCGGAGCGCTCCTGGCTGGGGCGGATGGTCCGGGTCCCCTTTGTGCTGCCCGTGCTCCTGATCCTGTTCTCCTACGCCATCAGCACCGCCCTGAGTGTGGCCCCCCGGGTCAGTTGGTGGGGATCCTATCAGCGGCTCCAAGGTACCTATACCTTTGTCAGCTATGTGATCATCGCCCTGCTCACCGCCGCCCACCTGCGCACCCCGGACCAGATCCGGCGTTTGCAACACGCGGTGATCTTGACCAGTCTGCCCATCGCCATCTACGGCATTGTGCAGAAGATGCAGTTGGACCCCCTGCCCTGGGGCGGTGACGTGGTGGAGCGGGTGGCGGGCAACGCCGGCAACGCCATCTTTCTCAGCGCCTACCTGATCATGGCCTTCTTCCTCACCTTGGAACGGGTCTACAGCAGCTTTGCCTATCTGCTCACCACGGACCCCGAAGGTGAAGGCTACGATTCGGGCAAAGAGCTACCCAGCACCCTGGCCGGGGGCATCTTCACCTTTATCCTTCTGGTCCAGGCCATCGCCATCGTCTTCACCCAGAGCCGAGGCCCCTGGCTGGGCTGGGCCGCCGGACTGTATATCTTTGTTTTGCTGCTGGTCTCCGGTCTGCGCCCCAAAAACTATCGCCTCCTCACCTCCATTTGGGTGGCCCTGCTGATCTTCGGCGCGGTCGGTCTGGGTCTGATCAACACGGTCTTTGCCGACAGTGTGCGGCCCATCCCCTACGTGGGGCGGCTGGCCCAGATCTTGGATACCGGCGGCGGCACGGGCCGGGTGCGTGTGTTGATCTGGGAGGGCGTCTCGGAGATGGCCGCGCCCCACGAGGCCCTGGTCTTCCCTGACGGCACGCCGGACGCGGTCAACCCCATCCGCCCCCTGGTCGGCTACGGTCCCGAAGCCATGTGGGTGGCCTTCAACAACTTCTACCCGCCCGAACTGGCCCAGCTTGAGGCCCGCAACGCCAGCCCGGATCGATCCCACAACGAAACCTGGGACAGCCTGGCCATCACCGGCGGGCTGGGCTTTTTGGCCTACGTCACCCTCTTCTTCGCCGTCTTCTACTACGCCTTGCGCTGGCTTGGGCTGATCGCCAACCGCCGGGATTCGTGGCTCTTTTTGGGGCTTTGGGTTGGCATGGGGGTCCTGGTCAGCGGACTCTTTGTAGCGTTGCTTGAGGAAGGCGTGGCCTACTTTGGGGTGGCCTTACCCCTTGGCTTTATCATTGGTTTCATCACGTATGTCACCCTGGCCGTCCTCTTCCTGTACCCCAAGCTGGCCTTTGATCGGGCCAACACCCCCCGCCAACTGCTGCTGATCGCCCTGCTGGCCACGGTGGCCGCCCACTTTGTGGAGATCCACTTTGGCATCGCCATCGCCGCCTCCCGCACCTATTTCTGGATCTTCAGCGCCTTCATCTTCACCCTGGGCATGGATCTGGCCAAGCCGGATCCCATCGCCTTCGAACGGGTGAGCGACGACATCCCGACCCCGAGCAAAGAGACCGTCCTCCCCAAGGCGGGGCACAAGGGCAAAGGGCGCAAGTCCCGGCGCGCCCCGGCCCCCGTGCGCAGTCGGGGAGGCAGCCAACCCTCCGCCCTGCCGGCCACGGTGATGACGGATCTGATGATCTTCTTCACCCTGGTCTTTATCTATTCGTCCAACCCCTTGGGCAAATCCAACCCCTTCTCCGTCCTCTTTGGCAGCATCACCACCCGCATGGATAACGGCGTCGAGGTCTTTAGCCCTGGGCTGTTGTTGCTCTTGTTTTTTTCCTGGCTGATGGCCGGGGTGATCGGTTTGGCCGTGGAGGCCCTGCGCCAGCGCCGGGCCCCGGATCTGGGCTGGTGGGCCAAAGGTTTGGGCCTCCACGCCGGGGTGATCTGGAGCGGATGGCTGATCTATGGCCTGGTTCAGGCCAGCCGTCTCACCCCCATGACCGCCTCGGCCAGCTTGGTCGAGCAGTTGGACCGGGTGGCCGGCCACTTCACCACCTATTCCTGGCTGTTGATCTTCTGGATCGTGGCCGCGGGCACGGTCTATGCTTGGCCGTGGATGAAGGAGCGGGCCGCGGCCGCCGGCAGCCGTCTGTGGGTCAGCCTGGGTGCGGGCGCGGTGCTGGCCGTCCTCTTCTTCAGCTTTATCAGCAACGTCAACATCTCCCTGGTGCGGGCGGACATCTATTATAAACAGGGGCAGCAGTTCGACAGCAGCGGCAACTGGGTCAGCAGCATCGAACTCTATCGCCAGGCCCTGGAAGTGCGCCCCACGGAAGACCACTATCTGCTCTTCCTGGGCCGGGGCTATTTGGAACAGGCTCGCCAGGCCCCCCAAGAGGGCGCCTACCGCTTCCCCGCCGACCTGACCTTGCAGGAGGTACTCAATACCCGGCCCGAACTGGTGGCCGCCATGGGCCAGAACGAACTCCTGCGGGGAGCCGAGACCGTGCTGCTGGAGGCCCAGCGGCTCAATCCCCTCAACACGGACCACACGGCCAACCTGGCCCGGCTCTACCGCAGTTGGGCCGACTTCTCCACCTCTGCGGAGCAGCGCCAAGAGAAGCTGGACCTGAGCCTCAAATACTACGACATTGCCGTGCGCCTCAGCCCCAACGCCGCCCATCTGTGGAACGAGAAGGGCATCCTCCACGTCTCCCGGGGCGAGGACGAGCAGGCCCTGGCCGCCTACGAGAAGAGCCTCTCCCTGGACGACAAGTTTGACCAGACCTATCTGCTCCTGGCCGAATACTACGAGCGGGCCGGGGAGACGGACAAGCTGATGCAGATTTTGGAAACCGCCAAGGAGAAGGCCCCCCTCAACGTGCAGGTGCGCAGCTACCTGGGCGTGGTCCTGGCCCGGCAGGGGGATCTGCAGGGCGCAGTCGAGGCCAATCTGGAAGCCATCGACCTGGCCCCCAACGACCTGATCACCCTGCGCAACCTCACCCTGCTCTATCGGGATCTCAACGAGACCGAGGTGGCCATCGAGTGGGGGCTGCGGGCCTTGGCCAACGTGGGCAGCGACACCGCCACGGAGATGCAGATGCGCCAAGTGGTGGCGGGCCTCTACCAGCTTTTGGGCAACACCGACGGCATGGTCCAGCAATACCAGGGCATGAGCGCCCTGGCCCCGGAGGATACGGGTATCTTGAACCAGTTGGTCAACCTCTATCTGCAACAGACCCGGCAAAACGAGGCGCTGGAGGTTTTGCAACGGCTAAGTGGGCTGGAACCGACCAACTATCAACATCCTTTGCGCATCGCCCAGATCTACGCCCAACTGGCCCAGGTTGAGGTGGCCCGTCAGTTCGCCCAGCAGGCCCTGCAACTGGCCCCAGCCGACCAGCTCCCAGCCGTGCAACAGTTTGTGGACTCTCTTACCCCATGACACCGTATCTATTGATGGCCCTGAGCGCTCTGGTCCTGGCCGTGGGGGGAACTCCTGCCGTGCGTTGGATGGCCCTGAAACTGGGCGTGATCGACAAGCCGGCCGTCCGCAAGATCCACGCCGCGCCTGTGCCCCTGCTGGGCGGCGTGGCCATCTATGGCGCGTTCATCGTGGCCCTCTTTCTCTTTGGAGATCGACGCTATGTGAACGAGGTCGTGGGCATCTTTGTGGGCGCGTCCCTGGTCAGCCTGATGGGGGCCATCGACGACAGCCGGGGGCTGGGGGCCTACGTCAAGCTGGGCGGGCAACTGATCGCCGCCGGGATTCTGGTGTTGAGCGGGGTGCAGGTGCAGTTGGGGCCGGCCTGGCTCAATGTGGCCATCACCCTGCTGTGGGTGGTGGGCATCACCAACGCCATGAATCTGCTGGACAACATGGATGGCCTCTCCGGGGGCATCGCCATGATCGCCGCCATCTTCTTTACCCTGTTGGCCGCCCTCAGCAACCAATATCTGGTGGGGGCCTTGGCGGCCACCCTGGCCGGGGCCAGCGCCGGCTTTCTCTTTTACAACTGGAATCCGGCGTATATCTTCATGGGGGATGCGGGCAGCCTCTTTTTGGGCTTTCTGCTGGCCGCGGTGGCCATCAAACTTCGCTTCCCCTCCAACAGCGTCACCGTCACCTGGATGATCCCCCTGTTGGTGCTGGCCGTGCCCATCTTCGACACCAGCCTGGTCTTCATCAGCCGACTGCGCCGGGGGCAGAATCCCCTCACCACCCCGGGCAAGGATCACATCAGCCACCGGCTGGCCTTTCTCACCGGCAGCCGCCGGGAAGCCGTGCTGATCTGCTATCTGCTGGCTGGGGCCGTGGGGCTGACCGCCGTCTTCGTGGCCGAGGCCAATCTCCTCGAAGCCATTCTCGTCGCCGTCGCCGTCCTGACCACCGCCGCCTATTGGATCTGGCGCTTCGAGTTCCGCCAAGGCGGGGTGCGGGGGTAGGGGATTTGGGATTGGGGATTGGGAAAACGGGGGATTCCATACGGAGTCAAACAACTTTTCGCCTTACGATCTTACCCAACACGTTTCACGCAACACGCAACTCATAACTCGCAACACGCAACACTTAAAACGCAACTCGCAACCAAAGGAGCTAATTTTGTTCTCGTCATCTCGTCTATCAACTTCAACGGCCCGGCGTTTTTTGACCCTGACCGTGCTGCTTTTGGCGGTCCTCGCCCTGGCCGCCTGTGGTGGAGCCATTGCCCCTGGCATCGAAGCCCCCACGACCGCGGACACCGCCCCCACCGCGGTCCCGGTGGCGGAGACCACCCCCGTGCCCGCCCCCGTCTCCTCGGCAGACATGCCTGTTGATCCAATGGATCGGGACGGCATGTATGCCGCCCCGCCGGCCATGACCATCGATCCGGACAAGTTTTACTATGCCACCATCAACACGGACAAGGGCGTTATCGTGGCCCAGCTCTTCGCCGACCGCGCGCCGGAAACCGTGAACAACTTTGTCTTTTTGGCCCGGGAAGGCTTCTACAACAACACGACCTTCCACCGGGTGATCGACGCCTTCATGGCCCAAGCCGGTGACCCCACGGCCACAGGCGCAGGCGGACCCGGCTATGATTTCGCCGACGAATTCTACCCTGGCCTGGGCTTTGACCGTCCTGGTCTGCTGGCTATGGCCAACCGAGGACCGGCCACCAACGGCAGCCAGTTCTTCATCACCCTGGCCCCCACGGAATGGCTGAATGGCCTCCACACCATCTTCGGCGAAGTGATCGAAGGCGCTGACATCTTGGACACCATCACCCGGCGGGATCCCCAGGCCAACCCGGACTTTGAGGGCGACCTGATCACCTCCATTACCATCGAAGAGCGGGACACCAGCGCTCTGCCCGAACCCACCCCGGCCCCGCCGACCCCCACGCCCACGGTGACGCCCACCCCCTTCGCCCCCAGCGACGTCCAGGGCAGCATCGACGGCTCCAACCGTCTGCTGGCGGAGATGGCCGCGCCGGAGCGCATCGCCTACTTCAACATCGAGCCGGCCCTGGTCATCGACACCAGCCTGACCTACAAGGCCGTCATCTCCACCACCCAGGGCGAGATGACCATGGATCTCTTTGTGGACAAGGCCCCCTTGGCTGTGAACAACTTTGTGTTGCTGGCCAACCTGGGTCTCTTTGACGACACCCCGGTCAACCAGGTCACGCCGGGCGAGGCCATGATCTTCGGCGCTCTGGACAACACCCCGGGCGGGGATGCTGGCTATCTGCTCAACAGCGAGACCAACCCGGACGTAGCCCTGGTCAAGGGCGTCGTCAGCTATATCCCCTTGCAGATTCAGCCTCCGGCCCCCACCATCAGCAGCAGCAGCATCATCCTGGTGGCCCTGGGCGATGTCCCCGCCGAAGTGCTTGGCTTCTACAGCTTCTTCGGCCAGATCACCGACGGCCTGGAATTGCTGGATCTGCTCACCATCGAAGACCAGATCATTTCTGTGACAATTGTGACGGAATAAGAGTATCGAGTAATGCGTATCGAGTTATTTGTGGTGTTGAACAAGAGTGGTTATTTCTGAACACACTGGGTCAACACCACAAATTACTCGATACGCATTACTCGATACCCCCCGCATTACTCATTACTCATTACGAAAGGCACACCATGAAACAATACAACCGCCCCCCCTCCACGGTGATCGACACGGCCAAGAGCTATACGGCCACCATTAAGACCAACCGGGGCGATATCGCCGTCAAGCTGGAAGCGGCCAAGGCTCCGGTCACGGTTAACAACTTTGTCTTTTTGGCCCAAGATGGCTACTACGACGGCATCGTCTTCCACCGGGTGATCCCCAACTTTATGGTCCAGACCGGCGACCCCACGGGCACTGGGCGGGGCGGCCCGGGCTACAAGTTCAAGGACGAGTTTGACGCCTCCCTGCGCCACACCGGCCCGGGCATCCTGAGCATGGCCAACGCCGGTCCTGGCACCAACGGCAGCCAGTTCTTCATCACCCACGTGGCCACGGACTGGCTGGACGGCAAACACACGGTCTTCGGCGCCGTCACCAGCGGCCAGGACGTGGTGGACGCCATCGTGCAGGGCGACAACATTGTGACGATTGAGATCGCCGCAGAGTAGGGCGATTTTGGATTTTGGATTTCTGATTTTGGATTGGGTGCAGTCCACCCAATCCAAAATCCAAAATCAAAAATCGTCAATCCAGAGACCCGGCCAAATCTTGGCCGGGTCTCTGCGCGTCTTGGAACAAATCGACGGCGGGGTCCGTCTTAGAATGCACTTGCCCCAAATTGCCCCTCGACAGAGGGCGCGGATTGGGCTATCATATGGAAAGCGAATAACCCCATCGGGATCTCCCAGCTCCCACCACAAGGAGGAAACATGGCGCGCAAAAATGCTCATCCCCACCCCAAAAATCTATCGACCCACCGTGCCCTCGGCCGCGGACGCGTCGGACCCATGCGTTCGGTGCTGGCTCTGATCCTGGGCCTGCTGTTGATCGGCTGTGCCTCTGCCAGTTCAAGTGGCAGCGCCCAGGCCGCCTCAGCCGGGGTCAGCCACCAAGGAGGTGACGCCGTGATGGTGTCGTCCATATCTGTGAGTGAACCCATTGGTCCCGGTCAGCCCGGCGGGGACGGTGGGCTTGTTTTTGAGTTGAGCGACGGTTCCCCGGACGGGGGCGCCGTGGCCCAACTCCCCGTCGCCCCGGCGGATGCCCTGTCCGCGGACGAGACCGCGGCCCTGCTGGCCCGTCTGCCCGCCCTCACCGGCCAGACCGGGGACAAGGTGGACTTCCGCCTGCCCGAAGAGACCCTGCCTCCGCCCCGGCCCGGCGACACGGTGGAAAGCGCCTTCCCGGCCCAGGAAGATCTGGCCGCCCCCGCCCAGCCGGACCCCGGCCCCCTGGCGGTTCTGCGCTACAGCCCGGAAGGCGCTGTGTCTCTGGCCCCCTTCCTCAGCGTCACCTTCAACCAGCCAATGGTCCCCCTGACCAGTCTGGAAGATCTCTCTGCGCTGGATGTGCCGGTGAAATTGGACCCCCAGCCGGTCGGCGCGTGGCGCTGGGTGGGCACGAAGACTTTGCTCTTCGAGCCGACCACCCGTTTCCCCATGGCTACGGAATATGCCGTGACTGTGCCCGCCGGGATCGTCTCCCAGGCTGGCAAGCCCTTGGCCGAGACGGTGAGCTGGACCTTCACCACCCCGCCGCCCACCCTGCAAAACAGCTATCCCAGCGGCCAGACCGTGCGCAATCCCCTGATCTTTGCTTCCTTTGACCAGCAGATCGACCCCGCCGCCGTCCTGGAGACCGTGTCGATCCAGGCAGGGGGGCAGAGTTTCACCGCCACGTTGGCCACGGCGGACGAGATCGCCGTGGACGAGACCATCTCCCGCCTGGGCAAGTCCGCCGGGGAGGGCCGCTGGCTGGCCTTCCGGGCCGTGGATCTGTTGCCCTACAACACCACGGTCACGGTCAACATCGGCCCTGGCGCCCCGTCCGCCGAGGGACCCCGCACCACGGAGAAGGTGCAGAGTTTTAGCTTCACCACCTTCGGCCCCATGAGCGTGACCGACGCAGGATGCAGTTGGGGCCGCGAGTGTCCGCCCCTGGCCCCCTGGTATGTGAATTTTAGTAATCCTATTAACATGGATGGCTTCGACCCAGCAATGGTCGTCTTTGACCCTGCCCTGCCCGGCGCAAAGATCGAAATTTACGGCAACAGCATGAGCATCCAAGGCCGATCCCAGGGGCGCACCACGTACAGAGTGACCCTGAAGGCGGGGCTGCCCGATGTCTATGACCAGGCGCTGGCCGAAGACAAGACGGTCACCATTGCCGTCGGCTCGGCGGAACCAAGCCTCTACTCCCCGGCAGACAACTTTGTGGTCTTGGACCCGGCCGCGGCCACGCCCAGCTTCTCGGTCTTCAGCATTAACTACGCCGCCCTCACGGTCAAGGCCTATCGGGTCGCCCCGGTCGACTGGCCCGCCTATTTGGACTATCGCCAAAATCTCTATCGGCGGGACAATCCGCCCACGCCCCCCGGCGTCAAAGCGCTGGACACCAAGGTACGGGTGAACGGCGACGCCGACGCCTGGACGGAGACCGCCATCGATCTGGCCGATGCCCTGACCAACGGCAAGGGCAATGTGGTCCTGGTGGTGGAACCGGACCGGGGCCTGTTGGGCGCCCTGCTCAACCGCTATGTGCCCACGGTCACTGTGTGGGTGCAGGTCACGGACATCGGCCTGGACGCCTTTGTGGACAGCGGCGAAATGATCGCTTGGGCCAACAGCCTCTCTGACGGCGCGCCCCTGGCTGATGTCTCCCTCACCCTGCTGCCTGCAGAAGTAGTGGGCCGCACGGGTGAAGCCGGTTTAGCCACCCTGCGTCTGGCCCGCAGCGCATCCAACAGCCCGGCCTATCTGGTCGCCACCCTGGGCGATGACATGGCTTTTCTGCCCGAAAATCCTTATTGGTATAGTCAGGGGTGGCAGGCCCAGCCCCAGAACAAGTCCCTGGTCTGGTATGTGTTTGACGACCGCCAGATGTATCGCCCCGGCGAGGAGGTCCATGTCAAGGGCTGGATGCGGGTGGTTGACAACAGCGAAGGCGGGGATGTGGAATCCCTGGGCGCGGGCCAGCGGAACGTCTCGTATACGCTGAGCGACGAGCGGGGCAACCGCTTGAGCGAAGGGTCGGCCCAGGTCAACGCCCTGGGTGGCTTCGACTTTGTGGTCGAACTGCCCACCAACATGAACTTGGGCTACGCCAATCTGCAACTCTATGCCAACGGGGTGATCGGCGTGGACAGGGGCCGAGACTACTATCACCAATTCCAGGTGCAGGAGTTCCGTCGCCCGGAATTTGAAGTCACCACCACGGCTTCGGACGGTCCCCACTTTGTGGGGGACAGCGCCACGGCCACGGTGAACGCCGCCTACTTTGCTGGCGGTCCCCTGGCCAACGCGGATGTCTATTGGAACGTCATGTCCACCCCGGGCAGCTACACCCCGCCCAACTGGGACGACTTCACCTTCGGCGCCTGGACCCCCTGGTGGGGCTGGGGACGATGGGGCAGTAACTTCGATGTGGAGGTGGAACGGGCCCAATCCTTCGAGGGCAAGACCGATGCGGCCGGCGAGCATACTGTGAACATGGCCTTCGAGAGCATGGGCGATCCCCAGGCCACCACGGTCACCGCCGAGGCCACGGTGATGGATGTCAACCGCCAGGCGTGGACCGCTTCCTCGACCCTGCTGGTCCATCCCGCGGATCTCTACGTGGGCATGAAGAGCGACCGCTACTTTGTGCAGGGCGACGAGCCTATCGATGTCAGCGTGATCGTCGTGGACCTGGACGGCAACCCTGTGGCCGACGTGGCCGTGGACGTCACTGCCGTGCGCCTGGATTGGACATACAAAAACGGCTCGTGGCAGGAAGTGGAGGCCGACAGCCAATCCTGCACCCTCACCTCCACCGACGAGCCTCTGGACTGCTCCTTTGTGCCCACGGATGGCGGCCAATATCGCATCACCGCCACCGTCCGGGACAGCCGAGAGCGGCTGAACAGTAGCCAGATCACCCGCTGGGTGAGCGGCGGTACGTGGCCCACGGCCCAAAATGTGGAGCAGGAAGAGGCCCAACTGATCCCGGACAAGCAGGAATATCAGCCCGGGGACGTGGCCGAGATCCTGGTCCAAGCCCCCTTCGCCCCGGCGGAAGGCTTGCTGACCCTGCGGCGCAACGGCATCATCCACACCGAGCGCTTCCCCATGCCCGAAGGCTCGACGACCTTGCGGATTCCCATCGAAGAGGGCTACATCCCCAACGTCTATGTCCAGGTGGATCTGGTGGGCGCGGCGGCCCGGCTCAACCCCGACGGCCAGCCGGACACCACCCTGCCCGACCGCCCGGCCTACGCCTCCGGCAGCCTCAACCTGAGCGTGCCCCCCCTCTCCCGCACCCTGGACGTGACGGCTGTGCCCGACGCGGCCAAGCTGGAGCCGGGGGCGGAGACCAGCGTCACCGTCACCGTGGTGGACGCGGCCGGCAACCCGGTCCCCGACGCCGAGGTGGCCGTGGTGGTGGTGGACGAAGCCATCCTGGCCCTCACCGGCTACGACTTGGCCGATCCCATGCAGACCTTCTACCGCCAGCGGGGGCCGGAGGCTTCCGACTATCACCTGCGGGGCAGCATCCTGCTGGTGGACCCGAACAAGCTGTTGGAAAATGGCGGCGCTGTGGCCCAGGAGCAGGCACGGGATGGCCTTGGGATGGCCGAATCAGCTGCCATGCCTATGGCCACTGCCCCCATGGAAATGCCCGCTATGGACATGGCCTTCGAAGGCGAAGCCAAGAGCGCCGGTGCAGAACCCATCCGCCTGCGCACGGACTTCAACCCCCTGGCCAGCTGGGCCCCCGCCAGCAGCACCGGCCCGGACGGCTCGGCCACGGTGATGGTCAAGATGCCCGACAATCTGACCCGCTATCGCATCATGGCCGTGGCCGTGGACGCGGGGGGCAAGCAGTTTGGCAAGGGCGAGAGCAGCCTGACCGCCCGACTGCCCATCATGGTGCGGCCCTCGGCTCCCCGTTTCGCCAACTTTGGCGATATGATCGAGCTGCCCATCGTGGTCCAAAACCAGACCGACGACGCCCTCAGCGTGGATGTGGCGGTGGATGCCATCAACATGCAGATGTTGGGCGACGCCGGCCAGCGCATCACCGTCCCGGCCAACGACCGGGTGGAAGTGCGCTTCCCCATGACCACGCAACAGGCCGGGACCGCCCGCTTCCAGGTCGCCGTCTCCGCCGGTGACTACGCGGACGCCGCCCAGTTCGACTTCCCGGTCTACACCCCGGCCACCACGGAGGCCTTCGCCGTCTATGGCGTGGTCGATTCCGGGGCCATCGCCCAGCCGGTGATCGCCCCCACAGACGTCTTCACCCAGTTCGGCGGGCTGGAGATCAGCACGTCGTCCACGGCCCTGCAGGCCCTGACCGACGCTGTGCTTTACCTCGCCAGCTATCCGTACGAGTGTTCCGAGCAGTTGGCCTCCCGCATCCTCAGTGTGGCCGCCCTCAAGGACGTACTCACCGCCTTCCAAGCCGATGGCCTGCCCGCCCCGGAGGCTCTGATCGCCGCCGTGGACCGGGACATCGCCAAGCTGCAAGGCATGCAGAACTACGACGGCGGCTTCCCCATCTGGCAGAAGTGGGACGATTCGTGGCCCTTCTACAGCATCCACGTTACCCACGCCCTGGTGCGGGCGCAGCAAAAGGGCTTCACCGTGCCGGCGCAGATGATGGCCGACGCCCTCACCTATCTGCGCAATGTGGAATCCCACTATCCCAGCTATTACAGCCAGGATGTGCGCAACACCCTGACCAGCTACGCCCTCTTCGTGCGCAAGCAGATGGGGGATGTGGACACAGGCCGGGCCCGCCAGCTCCTCAACAGCGCTGGGGTGGATAAACTTCAGCCCGAGGCCGTGGGCTGGCTCTACGCCGTGATGGTTGACGACGCCAGCTCCGCCGCCGAGTTGGAGGCCATCCGTACTTACTTGGGCAACCGGGTGGTGGAGACCGCCGGCGCGGCCAACTTCACCACAAACTACCGGGAAGAGGACGGCTATCTGCTCCTGGCCTCCAACCGCCGGGCCGACGCCGTGATCCTGGATGCCCTGATCAGCGACCAGCCGGACAGCGACCTGATCCCCAAACTGGTCAATGGTCTGCTGGCCCATCGGGTCAAGGGGCGCTGGGGCAACACTCAGGAGAATGTCTTTGTCCTCCTGAGTTTGGACAAATACTTCAACACCTATGAGGCCCAGACCCCGGACTTCGTGGCCAAGGTCTGGCTGGGTGAGCAGTACGTGGCCGGCTTCACCTTCGAAGGCCGCAGCACAGACTACCAATCGGTCAGCGTACCCATGAGCTATCTGGCCGAACAGGGCCAGCAGGATCTTGTCCTGAGCAAGGAAGGCGATGGCCGCCTCTACTATCGCCTGGGCCTGAACTACGCCCCGGTCAGCCTGGACCTGGCCCCCCTGGACGCCGGTTTCACCGTCCTGCGCACCTACGAGGCCGTGGACGACCCGGCGGACGTGGGCCAGGATGAGGACGGGGTCTGGCATGTCAAGGCCGGGGCTCGGGTGCGGGTGCGCCTGACCATGGTCGCCCCCAACCGCCGCTATCACGTGGCCCTGGTCGATCCTCTGCCCGCCGGCTTCGAAAGCCTGAACCCGGCCCTGGCCGTCACCGGCAGCCTGCCCCAGGATCCCAGCGTCCAGGCCAAGAACCCCTACTGGTGGTGGTCCTGGACCTGGTACGAGCACCAGAATCTGCGGGACGAGCGCACCGAAGCCTTCGCCAGCCTGCTTTGGGAAGGTATTCACGAATACACCTACGTGGCCCGGGCCACCACCCCCGGCGCCTTCGTCGTCCCCCCCACCAAAGCGGAGGAGATGTATAGCCCGGAGGTCTTCGGGCGCAGTGGGAGTGATCGGGTGATCGTAGAGTAGAGGAAACAGTTATTGAAATAAAAGTGCCCGGCATTTGCCGGGCACTTTTATTTCAATAACTTAGGGTTTATCCCAACAAGATGTTATCGATCAACCTTGTTTTGCCCACGAAGACGGCCAAACTGAGAAGCACACCCTTTTCCACAAAATCCAGTTCTTCCAACGTGCCAGGGTCCGCCGCGCTGACGTATTGGGCCAGGGCCAGGGGTTCCGCCGCCACCGTCTCCCGCAGGATGCGGCGCAGCTCGTCGCCTCGCCGCTCACCGCCCGCGTAGGCCGTCTGGGCGGCGCTGAGGGCGCAGAAGAGGACCGGGGCGGCCTCCCGTTGGGGTGGCGTCAAATAGGCGTTGCGGCTGCTCAGAGCCAGGCCGTCCGCCTCCCGCTGGGTGGGGCAGACGATGACCTCCACCGGGAAGTTGAGGTCCAGCGCCATGCGCTTGATCACGGCTACCTGCTGGGCGTCCTTCTGGCCGAAGTAGGCCCGGTCCGGGGTGAAGGCGTTGAAGAGCTTGGCGACCACGGTGGTGACGCCCCGGAAGTGGCCGGGCCGGTGCGCGCCTTCCAGGGTTTGGGTCATCTCGGTGACGTCCACCCAGGTCTGGAAGTTGGCCGGGTAGACGTCTTCGGGCAGGGGCGTCCACACCAGATCCACCCCGGCTTCCCGGAGCAGGGCCAAATCCTGGTCCAGGCTGCGGGGATAGCTGGCCAGATCTTCCGTGGGGCCAAACTGGGTGGGGTTGACAAAGATGCTGGCGGCCACATGGTCGTTCTCGGCCACGGCCTGGGCCACCAAGGAGAGGTGCCCGGCGTGGAGATAGCCCATTGTGGGGACAAGGCCAAGACTGCCGGGCAGGGCGCGGCGGGCGGCGCGTAATTGATCCAATGCTTTGACGATTTGCATAAGGAGATCCTCTGGAGATTGACCACAAAGAACACAAAGATCACAAAGAAAACAGAAAAAATCTTTGTGATCTTTGTGTTCTTTGTGGTCGATTAGCTGGTGTGCAACCCTGCCAAAAACGCTTCCCACTCCTCATCTTTGATGACGTAGGTGTGTTCTTCGCTGGGGAAGGTGCGGGCCTGCACGTCGCTGATGTAGTGGCCGATGGCGGCGGCCATGTGGCCGTGCATGTGGGCGTATTGTTTGACAAACTTGGGCACGAAGCGGTCGAAGAGGCCCAGCATGTCGTGGAGGACCAGCACCTGGCCATCCGTGCCGTTGCCGGCGCCGATGCCGATGGTGGGGATGGTCAACTGCTCGGTCACAAACTGGGCCAGCCGGGCGGGGATGGCCTCCAGGACGATGGCGAAGCAGCCGGCGTCCTGCAAGGCCAGGGCGTCGTCCAGGATGCGCCGGGCGGTGACTGCGGTGCGTCCCTGGGAACGATAGCCTCCCAGGGCGTGGACCGACTGGGGGGTCAGCCCCACGTGGCCCATGACCGGGATGCCGGCGTCCACAATGGGGCGGATGGTGGGGACCACGGAGGCCCCGCCTTCCAGCTTCACCGCGTCCATGCCCGCTTCGGCAAGGAAACGGGCGGCGTTGTGCAGGGCCTCCACCGGGTCGGCCTGATAGGACATGAAGGGCATGTCGCCCACCAGCAGGGGGGTGCGGGCGCCCCGGGCCACGGCTTTGCAGTGGTGAAGCATGTCGGCCATGGTCACGGGCAGGGTGGAGTCGTAGCCCAGTACCACCATGCCCAGGGAATCACCCACCAGGATCACATCCGCGCCGGCCGCCTCCACCACCGTGGCCTGGCTATAATCATAGGCGGTGATCATGGTGATGGGCTGGCCCTGCTCCTTGCGCTGTTGCAGGGTGCGCACGGTCACTTTGCGGCGATCGGTCTCGTTTTGTGTCGACATAACTCTCTCCTTGGGCGAAAATCCATCAAACCCGCTGAGGAGAAGTTTACCAGGGCGGCACAAATAGCACCAATCTCGAATAGTTCGATATTGACCTAGGGGCGGCTGAACTGCATATTCCATACAACACGTTTCACGCTTCGGCCTTCACCCCTGGTATAATTCGCCCTATGACTCGCCGAACTGCTGTCCTCGCCCTTGTGTTGGCCGTGCTTCTTTGGAGTACCAGCGGTCTGTTGATCAAGGTTGTCACGGTCAACGCCCTTGCCCTCACCGGCGGACGCAGCGCCATCGCCGCCTTGGTCACCCTGGCCTTTCTGCGTCGCCCCCGTTTCACCTGGTCATCGGCCCAGATCGGCGGGGCAGTGGCCTATGTCTTCACCCAGATCCTCTTTGTCTATGCTACCAAGCAGACCACCGCGGCCAATGCCATTTTTCTGCAATACACCGCGCCCCTGTGGGTGGCCCTTCTCAGCATCTGGTTTCTAAAAGAACGCCCCATCGCCGCGGATTGGTGGTCCATGGGGGCGATTTTGGCCGGGATGGGCCTGTTCTTCGCCGAGGATCTGACCACGTCCGGCATGGTGGGCAATATCAGCGCCATTCTCAGCGGGGTGGCCTTGGCCTGGCTGGTACTCTTCATGCGCAAGCAAAAAGATGGCTCCCCTTTGGAGACGATCCTGCTGGGCAATATTTTGGCCGCCTTGGTGGGGCTGCCCTTCTTTTGGGGCGCCTCCCCCACCCTGCCAGACCTGGGCGGCCTGCTCTTTCTGGGTGTCTTCCAGCTTGGCCTCTCCTTCGTCCTCTTCTCCGCGGCCATCAAACACCTGACCGCTATCGAGTCCATCCTGATCCAGACCTTGGAGCCGGTCCTCAACCCCATCTGGGTCTTTCTGATCATCGCCGAAGCCCCCACCGTGCCGGCCATGCTGGGCGGGGCTGTGGTCATCCTCACCGTCACCGCCCGCTCGGTCATCGCCGCCCGATCCGAACGGCGCTTGCGGAGGAACAAATAGGCCACGGATTAGACGGATTAGACGGATTTTTACGGATCAAAACGGATCTTTTTTTGATCCGTAAAAATCCGTCTAATCCGTCCAATCCGTGGCCTATTTATTCCTTAACTGACAAAAAGCGAACTCATGCGCAGCTTCTCCGCCACCGCGGCCATCTCTTCGTCTGTCGGGCGGACGGTGAAGCGGCTGGCCGCGTCCAATATCTTGGGCAGCAGGTGGATGTCGCTGGCGGTGTTGAGGAAGACTCCCTCCTTGCCCATGGCCCACTGCACGGCAATGTCGATATCCGCCTGCTCTTCCAGGGGCTCGTACCAGGTGTTGCGGTTGCGGGGGGTGGTCCCCCACGGCCCCCGGGTGATGGTCTTGATGGTCTGCACGGCCACATTGCGTTCCCGACACAGGGTATAAAGCCGCTCAAAATCCGGCCCATAGACCCCATCGGCCATGGTGGGATAGTTGTACGGGCAGAGGACCGAATCAAAGTCGAAGCGCTCTAAGGCCCGGCGATGCTGGGCCGCCACGGTCAGCCCGTGGCCGGTGACGCCGATGAAGCGGGCCAGCCCTTCGTCCCTGGCCTCCACCGCTGCCCGCAGCGCGCCGTCGTTCATGGCCATCTCCCACTCGTCCGGGTGGACCAAATTGTGAAGCTGGATCAGGTCCACATGGTCGGTCTGCA
>CAZKEX010000051.1:0-18135 GCA_964551895.1 uncultured Caldilineaceae bacterium
CGTCCTTGGGGGTGGGCTTGTCGATCTCCACCAGCCGGATCACGTCCGGCGGGCCATACTCGGTGTGGATGGCAGCTTTCATGGGGTTTGTCTCGTTTCTTGGACGGGTAGTGGGCTTTATCTGGGGAAGGAGGGAAGTGGGGAGTAGTATACGTGGGGAGCGGTTTTATTTCAACTGTGGGTTTGGCGGCTGTGTTGGCGTTTGGCGGTGTGGATGGCGACACTATATCCATGACTCTGCTGCAAAAAGCCAACTTTCACCGCAAAGACGCCAAGGACGCAAAGATTTCAAGGAAGATTGAGAAGAGAAATCTTGTTTTTCTTTGTGTTCTCTGCGCCTTTGCGGTGAATTTTTAGTTTTTGCAGCGGAGTCATCCATAGATGACGAAGCAAAGAAAGAGGATCTGCTGAATCGACAGGATCGGCTTGTCCCGAAGCAGCATCAACGCGGCCATGCTGCCGTTCATCAGCATGAAGAGGAGCCATCCATTTGGGTTGCGCTTGGCCAGGAGATAGCTGCCCAGCAAGAAGCCGACCATGACACCCAGCTCCAACGCCTGGGAGAGGGTGTTGATGCCGACGCCGAGGAGGATCCGACGCTCCTTGGGATAGTGGAAGGCTATGCGGGCAGAGAAGGATATGGGCGGGGAAGTGTGCCCATGGGGTTTTTGCGGCGAAAGGCGCAGGTTGGGCAGAGGGCGCCAGGGCCAGCAAAGTGGCTGCGACAGCGGGTACAACGGTTGAGGTCGCCGTCCTGCAGGGCTGAAGGTGTGGTGGCGTTGTCAAAGTTGAGCTTGCCGTCAAAGTGCAGGATTTGGGGCGGGCACAGTTCTACGCAAAGCTGGCAGCCTGTACACGATTGGGGATCGAAGGTCAGGGCAAAATGCTCCGGCGTGGCTGTCAACTCCTTCTGAAGATCTATGGCGCCCGTCGGGCAGACCGTAGCGCAGAGTCCGCAGGCTGTACACGAACCTTTGGCCACCATCTGGGGGAAGTACACCCCTGGGCCAGCGCGGTCTTCCGGCAGTTTTGCCAGCAGATGGAGCAGGAATCGCCGTTCCCTGGGCGGCTCTTTGTCTGCGAGCGACTCTGGGGGCAGCAGATCCTGGGTGGCCGGTTCCGCGGGAATCAGCCGCCGCAAGAAATCTCGGCGGGAGACTCGGGGCCGATAGGTGCGTATGACAGGCCTTGCAACCGGGACAGAGACAGGCAGGGGGTTCTCCAGATCCGTCGCATCGGCACTGGCCTCTCCAATCTCCACGACTATTTTGGCAAGGGCTTGGGCGTCCGTACAGCGTGCTTCGATGTGAGGTCGAAGCGATCCCAGCGGGCAGCCCCCACAGCGGTCAAGTTGGACCCGCACCCGCTCAACCCCCAGGCCGGCCAATCCCACATAGGCGGCGCTGCCCAACCCAGCCAGACAACTTCGTGTCTGCACGATTGAATCAAAGGTAGCTTCGCTCTTGTCCAAGTTGTTATAACCGCAGGTCAAGACGATTGAACGACGGGGCAAAACCGCCACCATACTTTTGAGCAAGGCGGCCGTTTCATGTGGCCCGTCAAAAACCGCTGTCGGGCAGACTAATATGCAGAATTCACACTGAACACAGGCTTCCTCATCCAGCACAACAACGCCACCCTCTGTACGGATGGCCTGGGTTGGGCAGCCATCAATACAGAGGGTGCAGGTACTCTCCTTGTTGCTGGAGTGGGTACAGCGTTCACTCCTGACATGGACGGCCCTGGGATGGGTAGGGGCTGGTTCAAGGTGCATTAGGACGGACTCTGGATCGTAGGCAACAGTATATCCAGGCGTTCTGTCAGTACGGCCAGACTGTCCCGGAGCAGGCTGCCCCAGCCACGATAATAGGCTGTGGCCGCGTGTTCTGCAAGCCGATCTGCAAAGAGATCGCTCCACTGTTGCAGATGTTCGTGTAAGAAGCCATGGGCGGCAGCAACAGATCGTTGCGCGTCGGCCATATTGCCTCGCTCCAGCGCCTCAGCGCCCCTCTTCATCAGGTGGGAGATGAAGAGCAGTTCAAAGCCTATGTGGTCGTCTGGCTCCCGGTCCAGGCGCGGGATTTGCAGCCCAAAACGGGCATAGTCCTGGCGCACGGCCACTGTCTGCACGTCAAAGAGTAGATGATCCCGGCTGAGATAGACGGATTCCCAGGACGGAACAAGGACACGCTGGGGGCCAATGAAAAGGCGGATATATTCTTCGTGCAGACGCTGACTTAGATCTGCCGGATTCCCTTCCCACAGCCCCGCCTGCAACTGTGCCACCGCGCCCTGTGCTGCTGGCGAGAGAGGCTGTAACGGCCAACCGATCAGGAGCTGGTCTTCTATCAGGCTCCGAAGGAAGGATTCGTTTGGAGCCTGATAGAAGACCAACGCTAGCAATTCAAAGGCAATGCCATAGGCCTGAAGTTCCGCCCCCAAGAGATTGGGCTCCTGCAGGGTGAGTTCTTGGGGGGTTGTTGCGGCTGCAAAGTCGGTCATGAGAGGCAAACTCCTACAGGGGGCCGATGCGGGCATAGGAGGCGTAGAAGAGATAACGCCCTACCAGTTCGCTGCCCAGGACCAGTGCGAAAGCAGTATAGGCCAGTACCTGTATCAGGCCGAAATTTTGAGATGTGCGGGCAAACTGGAAGATGAAGAGGCTGAAGACGCCTGCCCCTAGGAAGAGAAGAACGAAACGCAGGACAAAAAGCGCTCCATGCTCCTGAATGAGCAAAGTGATGCTGAGTTCGGCAGTGGGTCCACTTACGCCTAGCCACGCCATATAGAGCGGCTGGACAACAAAGTGGATACCCAGCATCACTACAGAGACGATGGCCATCCAGCGCAGGGTAGAGCGCAGGATTTCCTGCTGCTTTTCGATTCCGGGATAGTCACGGCTGCGCAACCAGCTATAGCCGGCGATAAACGCAGCGCTGATGGCCAGGGAGCCGAGCAGGAGTGTCGTGGTAAAGAAGGAGACCGGCGTGGCCAGATTGTTCCACGCCGGTACGGATTGCAATGTGTAATAGACCATTGCCATAGAGAAAACGAGCAGAATGCCCAGCAGGGCAGCCAACAGCGCCACCAGACTGCGTAGAACCGGTGTGCCGATCATACGCCACTGCATAAACGCAAAGACAAACCCCGTACCGGCAAAGAGAATGCCAAAGAGAATCTCCCGGCTCAGCCACGATGTGGCAATGTTGCGGAAGGCGCCCGGCGCGTTGAGCGGATTCCCCAGATGCAGAACAGAGACGGCCAACCCCAGAACGAGAACCGGACCGATGGCATAGACAGCTATGTCGCCCAATCTGTCGGCTTCGTCGATACCCGCGTAGCGCGTTGCAAAGAAGTGAACGACGCCCAGCACGATAAACGCGCCCACCGACATCTGCGCGGCGATCGTAAAGAGTACAAGTGAGTATTCGCTTACGTTCATGGCTAAACTTCCTCCGCGTTCATGATCTCGGCTGATCGATTGTTGGAACTAACACTCTGCCGGTGGAGTGTAAATGTGGTGCTTGGATGGGTAATCTCTGGATCGGGGAAGGGGAAGATGGCCCCGGTGGAGCCATGTTTTTCCCGCAGTTCGCGAATATCCCCATAGTGAAGCACACGCATCTGGCAGGCAGATACACATGCGGGCGCCTTGCCCTCATCCAGAAAATCCCGACAGAAGTCGCACTTGGACATGATGCCCAGCTCGGCATTGAACTGGGGCGCGCCATAGGGACAGGCCCATTCGCAGTAGCGACAGCCGATACATCGGGCGGGATCGATGTAGACGACACCGTCCGATTCCCTTTTGTGAATGGCCTTTGTCGGACAGACCGGCAGACAAGCTGGATCCTCGCAGTGGGAACAGGCCGATGAGATGAAGTAGTGGAAAGTGTTGTCGATGAGGACATCGCCCTGCTCCACCCACTCTCCACCGCCAATCTCATACACCCGTCGCCAGAGGACGCCCAAATTCGTGTCGTGTTTATCCCTGCACGCAATCTGACAGGCCTTGCAGCCAGAGCAGGATTGCAGATCGATGTAGAAGCCCAACTGTTTGTCACTCATTGCGTCACCTCATGGCCTTTCGCGTCGGCTCTTTCAATTTCGACCATAATCGTGTGCTGTGTATTGCCAAACGCCAGAGGAGACCAGCGTTCAGAGGAGAGTACATTCACCGCGCCCCGCTTGTCTACATTGTTTTCATCCGGTGTCCACCAACCACCTGTGGGAATGTTCACTACGCCAGGCATAATCTTATTGCTGAGACGGCAAGGAATCTGCACAACCCCGCGGTCGTTGTAAATACGCACTTCATCCCCGTCCGCAATGCCCCGCTTCTTGGCATCCAACGGGTTGATAAATACCCGCTGGGGAAAGGCCTCTTCCAACCAGTCCACATTGTCGTGGGTAGAATGGACCCGGTGCATATAGTGGTGTCCCAACGCCGACAGCGGGTACTTCTCCGCTTCGGGACCATAGGGGCTCTCCCACTCCTGGATGTACTTAGGCACGGCTGGAATCTCATCCGGTTTGTTCATATTGTACAGTTCCGGTGAGAAGATTTCGATCAGGCCCGACGGCGTGGACAGCGGATTCGCCACCGGATCGGCACGGAACTCCTCGAAGGCGATCTTTGGATTCGTCACCGGCTCGCTGTAGACATTGAGATTTTGCTCTTCAAATTCGTCAATTGTGGGGATTTCTGGGAACCAGTTGGCCCGGTAGACGTTCTCGATGATCCACTCGATCCAGTCCCGCTCATCCCGCCCTTCGGTGAACTCGTCGCCAATGCCCAACTTCTCGGCAATCTCCGCCGCGATCCGATAGTCACTCTTGGACTCAAAGGCCGGCTCGACCATTTTCGGCATAAAGATCGCTTCGTTGCCATACTTCCACCCGTCCTGAATGCCATAGGTCTCGTAGCCCATACAGGCCGGCAGCAGCAGGTCGGCAAACATGCCCGTGGAGGTCAGAAACTGATCCTGAACGATAATAAACTCGGCCTTGCTTGTGTCCTTGAGGATCTCTGCGCTGCGGTTGATGTTGCTGTGTTGGTTGACAAGGCAGTTGGTGGCAATGGCGTAGATCAACTTGATGTCGTTGTCCAGCTTCTCTGCCCCCCGCACACCCTCCTCCGCCGTCATCCCCTTGCCGTCCAACACAGCTTCCGACCAGAGGAAGCAGGGAATACTGGTCTTTACCGGATTGCTTCCCAGGGGAATGGCGGTCCAGAAAGGGCCAGGCGTGGGCTGGAAGGCGATACCGCTGGCCCAGCCGCCGGAAATGCCCACATTGCCGGTGATGGCGGCCAGGACACAGCCGGCGCGCACAGGCTGCTCGCCATACGCACGCCGCTGCATACCATAGCCCTGGTAGAGCATGGCGGGCTTGATCGTCGCATATTCCCGGGCGATCTGTACGATTTTCTGGCGCGGGATCCGGGTGATCTTTTCAGCCCATGCCGGCGTCTTGGGCACGCCATCCTTTGTGCCCAGAATGTAATCTTTGTAGCTCTCCTCATTTTCCAAGCCTGCTGGCATCTGGCTGTCGTCAAAGCCCAAACAGTGGGTGGCCACGAATTCCTTGTCGTATAGGTCTTCGTCGATCATCACATAGGCCATGGCCGACATCAGCGCAGCATCCGTGCCCGGCACAATGGGGATCCACTCATCAGCCAGAGCAACCGCCGACATGCTCTTGCGGGGATCGATGACAATCACCTTGGCGCCGTTTTCCTTGGCTTTCTTGATAAACCAGGCGCTGTTGGTGCCGTCGATCATCTCGGCAGGATTCCAACTCCACATGATAATGTACTTGGAGTTGACCCAGTCCTGGCGTTCGCCGCCGGTCGTCTGGGTCCCGTAGACTGTGGGCGTGGCCCGCTGAATCTGCGCCCAGCTATAGTTGTTGTAATAGCCCAGCCGCCCACCGTAAAGGTTGAGCAAACGCTGGCCGATATGGGAACCGTTGACCTGCTGGTAGCTGCCTGTGCCATAGGGGACAAAGAGAGCGCTGGGGCCATAGGTCTCCTTCACCCGCTGGATTTCGCTGGCAGCCAGATCCACGGCCTCTTCCCAGGAAATCGGCTCAAACTTGCCCTCGCCCCGTTCGCCGACCCGCTTCATAGGTGTCTTCAGCCGGTCTGGGTGGTAGAGCCGCCGTCGATAGGACTTGCCCCGGGAGCAGGCCAGAATGCGCGGGTTGTCCACTTCGTCATATGTGCGATCATCCGACTCGATACGGGTAATAATGCCGTTCTTTACCGTGGCGACAACGGCACAACGCCCGCCACAATTGTGGGCTGGACAGCAGCCCCGCATGAGCTTGCCAACTATCTCTGCCTCCTGCTGCAGCGCCTCTATATGAGACGACGCAGACGCGAAGTCGATCCTGGGCGCTGCGGCAATGGCCCCGCCTGCCACCGCGCTCCACTTGACAAAGCTGCGGCGGGAAATCTCTGTTTGTTTCAGCCTGTCTGTGATCATAGATTGAGTTGCCTCCTGGCAAACAGACGATGGGTGAGAAGATTAGAGAGAAAAGGGAATATGGGCTATATGGCTTGGTGAAAAACCCATGAGATTGTGAAAAAAAGAACAATCGAATGTGATTTTGCCATACATCAGAAGAACTGTCAATGCGAGAACCTGTGTAACTACCAAACCACCCCCTCCCAGCCTCCCCCAGGTTAGGGGAGGAGCCGGATCGCCGCAAAGCAAATGGGTCGCTACCCTAGCACTGTCCCCTCCCCAATCTGGGGAGGGTTAGGGTGGGGTTGGTAGTTACGAACCTGTTATAAAAGAGGCTGATCGGTGGTCACGAAGCCATGAAGAACTTGTCTATAAATAGGATATGGCTATAATACGGGCGTCCTCAGTGTAAGTCACGTTACATTCAACGATCGGGAAAACCTGTAACTATGGAAGATACCCCTGCCCTAGTCCAGCCTGCTCTGGAAGATTTGTTTCCGTATACCAAGTTTCAAGCTCCCCAACCGGGCGCCAACCTGGTAGTACGGTCGCGCTTGCAAACGACCCTGGCTGAGATAACGGCCCAACACAGGCTGGTCCTGGTGGCCGCCCCGGCCGGTTCCGGCAAAACCATCCTGGCTTCCACCCTAACCCAAAGCGAGACCCCTGTTGTTTGGATAGCCCTGGACGCAACGGACGATGACCTCGCCACCTTTGTTACCTTGCTGGTTATCGCCCTGCAAGACCAACTGGCAGACAACGGGCAGGCCATCCTCAATTTATTGCAGACCGTGCCCAATATTTCTGAGAAAACGCCCCATCTGGCCACGATCCTCATCAACCAGTTTCAACCCGCCGCCAACAGTCCCACCGTTCTCATCTTAGACGATTACCACGTTATCACTGCTCCGGCCATTCACCAGCTTTTGGCCTATCTGCTGGACTATTTACCCCCTTCCCTGCGGCTGGTCCTTGTTACCCGCCACGACCCGCCCCTGCCCCTGCCCCGTCTGAGGGCGCGAAACCAGTTGGCCGAGATTCGTCTGCCCCACCTTTCGTTTGACGAGGAGGAAACGGCCCGCTTTTTCAACCAGCGCCATAACCTGCACCTGAACGCCGAAGAAGTGACCGCCCTGCAACGCCAGACTGAGGGCTGGGCCGCGGCGCTACAGTTGCTGGCTTCCACCCTGTCTACCATTCAAGACGAGCAGGAACGGACCGCCTATATTCAACGCCTCAACCCAAGCCAGCGTTCTATTTTTAGCCTGCTGGCGCAAGAAGTGCTGGCCCATCAGCCGCCGGATATTCAAAGTTTCCTGCTCCAGACATCCATCCTGCCCCAACTGACGCCGGCCAACTGCCGAGCCGTCACCCAAAACGATGCCGCCCCGGGCCTGCTGGCCGCGGTATATGAGCGCAACCTTTTCCTGACCGCCCTGACCCCCAACGCGCTGAACGGCCCCTTTCGCTACCATGACTTGTTCCGAGACTTTCTGCAAGAACAGCTCAAAACCAACAGCCCGGAACAATGGCCCAGCCTGCACCACCGCGCCGCTCAAGCCGCTCCCAGCGATGAGCAAAGACTACAGCACCTCATCAGCGCCGAGCTGTGGGAAGAAGCCGCCCAACTTCTGGAAGCGATGGCCCACCTGGACTCGGAGCGCGGCTTTACCCGTGGCAGCGTGGTCAAGGGTATCAAAAGTCTGCCGGAGGAGGTTCGTCTGGCCCACCCCTGGTTGCTCCTCTTTGTGGCCCAATTCTATGCTGTGCGCGGCCAGACAGAAGCGGCTGATTCCTGGCGTACCCAGGCCGCGGCTCGTTTTCAGGCAGCGGGAGACGAGATGGGTGAGATTGAGCTGCTGATGATCAGCGCTATGGTGGACATGGCTGATTCAGACGAACTGATCAGCGCCTTTCGCCAAAAAACAGCTACCGCCGGCCACCTGATGCGGCCCGACCAATGGGCCATCTATCACGGCGCCGAGGTATGGTATGCCCTTGCCCACTATGATTGGCCCACGATAACCGAACATACCCAGGCCAACATTCAGCTTGCCCTGGAAAGCAGGGACCCTGGCGTGCTGGCCATGATCAGCCTGACCATTGGGCCGCAACTGTTGTTCAGCGACGGCGGCCTGGAGGCGATTGAGGCTTTTGCCGGCCGGTCCTTGCAACTGGCCGGTCGGGAAGATTGGATTTTGCAGCTATGCGCCCAGGGCTTGCAGGGGGCGGTTCGCTTCTTTCAGGGTCGCCTGGATGAGGCAGAACAGGCCAACCGGGAGGCTCATCGCCTGCTTGATCAGATTGGCGGTCTGGCCTGGATAGACCACCACGTCTGCTGGGCAATCTTGGCGCAGGCGCTGGCCCAGCGGGACTACCGCCACTTCGATGATTTCTTGGCCGCCCAGACCCCCCGCTGGCAGAGTCAGGATACAGCCGCCATTTATCAGCAAGGCATGTTGTATTTACAGGGCCGTTCCTTCTGGCTGCGGGGACATACCGCCGAAGCTCAGAGCGTGCTGGCCCAGATGCAAACCGCCCAGCCCGTGCTTGGCTACGAAACTGAGGATGAGATACGCCGCTACCTGCTGGCTGGCCTCATCGCCACAGAGACCGGCGATACCGGCGCGGCCACAAGAGACCTGCGCCGGGCGGCGGAACTGCACCGGCAGATTCGCCATACCATTATGCTCACCCACCCCCGGCTGGCATTGGCTACCCTCTATGGGCGACAAAACCGGTGGCAGGAAGCCCTTGACGAGCTGCACGCCGTTTTGGTTGAGGTAAAGAGATGGCATTTGCCGGGCATCGTGCTGCAAGAAGGCGAAACCATTGTCCCCGTCTTGGCCTACGCCCTGAAGCAGGGCATTGAACCGGAGACGCTCCAGCCCTTGCTGAAAATTCTGCAACCCGATAGATCCCAAACCATTTCCCTGCCTCATTCCAACGATTACCTGACCCCCAGAGAGAGCGAAGTCCTGCGCCTGTTGGCCACCGGGGCCACCAACCGGGCCATCGCCGCCGAACTGGTTGTCACCGAACGCACGGTGAAAGCCCACGTCACCCGCATTTTGACCAAGCTCGAGGCCACTACCCGTACCGAAGCCGTTTCCACGGCCCGTAAACTGGGCCTGATCTAAGCCATAAACACCCCTACCCCAGGTTGGTTCGATGTTGGAGATCGAACCAACCTGTTTTTTTCCCCAATGTGTACCCCCTGATGGCCCCAATGTGTACCATTGTACGATGTCTATCGTCCTTTCTTTTGTTATGCTTGATGGCAGGTAACTTATCTCTGACTCTGCTGAAAAAAGGTCAAATTCACCGCAAAGACGCCAAGAACGCAAAGAAAAGCAAGATTTTTCCCTCTGCGTTCTCTGCGAAATCTCTGTGTCCTCGGCGGTTAAATGGCTTTTTACAGCAGAGTCATCTCTGGTGCAATAAACTGCGCTGGGAAACACAATCCATCAACTTTATTCAATAACACAAGCGAGGAACAAAATGACAACAACCATCAACACAAGCGATCGAAGGAATGAAGTGGCCTTAACCCTGCACCCAGCCCAGGCTCGATGGGCCGGATGGGCCTCTATTGGCGGCGCGATCCTCATGATTATTGGCGCGGCGCTCTATTTTTCATCGGGGACAGATCTGTGGGCCGCGGTAGATGGCGGCGATATTGCCGGGTATCTGGCAACGGTGGGCGGGGTGAAAGCCCAACTTGTCGCCAATCTCACCTTTTGGATTGCGGGCGTGCTGGTGTTGGGCGTCGCCTGGAATAGCCTGGTTCCTCTGTGCAAACAGCGGCCAACCCAGGCTCAAATTGCCAGGGTGTGCGCGGCAACGGCTGTTCCCCTGGCCATCATCTCCTTTATCGCCATGCTGTCCATAGTGGTGAAAGTTGCGCCGGATACCTCGGCTACCTCTGTTGCCATTGTCAACGTCGTCGGCTGGATCGGCATTCGCGCCGACGACCTGGCTACTGCCCTGCTCATCGGCCTTCCACCCCTATTCCTGGCTATGGCGGCGCGAGGGGAGTGGATGTCAACCTGGCTGGCATGGTGGGGCTATCTGGCCGGCGCGGTAGGGCTGTGGTCCCTGGTGGCAATCTACATCCCCCCGCTGACCGCCACGGGCTTTCTCATTGTGCCCGTGGGCATGGGCTGGATGATTGCTGTTGGGGTGGTACTTCTGCGGCGCAAATAGCAAAACAGGCACGGATAGATGCTATAGAGCGCAAAAGTGCAGGTTTCAATCTGATTTCAGTTTAGCCTGTGTTCCTACTCACGGCAGATGGTTATGCCGGCGGAGTCCCAGACGAGAGCGCGACGGCAAAGCCGGTGAGGAGTAAGACCACGATCCCCAGGAGAATGTTGATGAACAGCAGCCCTGCGCTCAGTTTCTCTCGAGATGGCGTGGCCGGTCCCCTTTGGCGGCCCAACACCAGGCTGCGGATCAGGGCCACGGCGACCATGGCCAACACCAGGATGAGCTTGAGGGTCAACACTGTTGAGTAGGGATTGCCAAAGCTGAACAACCCCTGGAACGCCGGGTTGCGATTGGCCAGGAGTATACCGGTCACCGCCAACACCACGATGCTGATGTAGACCAGCACGCTCAGGCGCTTCTGGATGGCGTCCATCAACTGTTTGGTCTGGGGGCCGGCTCCCAACACCTTGCGGGCCGACGGTAGGACGATGATACCCAGCGTGAACAGCCCACCGACCCAGACGGCGGTGAACAGGTCGTGCAGGAACGTCACGAGCGCAAATACGATCTGTTGGACAGACATAACATCTCCTCTTGCTTTAGAACTGTTTGAAAAGGGGCTGATCAATAGCCACGAAGTCACGAAGATGAGAAGGTCCACGAAGAAAGAGAGGGAAGAAGCGCTTTTCCTTCGTGGTTCTTCCCGGCTTCTTCTCTTCGTGGCTACTTTTCAAACATCTTCACCCCTAACTTTCTCCCTATTCAAGCTGGCTGATGACCCGGCCCGGACTGACAAAGGAAAGACCCTGTGTGCTGGACGCACTTAGCATCAATGCCTCGACAACTGGCTCGTAAACAGGTTGCTCGGCGACCCATTCCACAATAAAATTGGTTCCCACGCCACCGGTCTGTTCGCCAGCATCCACAAAGAAATCGGTCGATGCCAAGGGTCCCAAACGCCGGGCTTGGGATAGGTACTCTCTGACCAGATGCCCATTGGTGTCATAGTAGCGCACGGAGGTGACGATGATCGAGTTCGTAAAGTCCGTGTTGTGTATACTCAAAGTCACAGCTAACTCTATCGTCTTGTCATTCCTGGCATAATAGATCTCCGAATAGGCGGGGACAAAAATAGTCTGCCCGGTGGTGATATCCAGATCGTGAACCACAACCGCTTCATCCGTGCCGTCCTCGGATGTCGGTGGAAGCCTTGGATCGTCAGTTTGCGAGGCGCAGCCAGCCAAGAAGAGAATCACAACTGCAAGGCTAATCCAAAAGAACAGGGTCGCGGACAGTAAGCGGTTTTCTGGACTAGCCTGCACCCATCCGGTACGGTCTGTTTTTGGGAATGGCCTAGAGAACAGCCAGGAAGAGTGTGGTCTTTGCATTTGCCTGTGCCCATCTATCGTTCGTGGAAATTTCATTCAGCGGAACACTCATTATACATCGGAACAGGGTATTGGTCAGATCATTCTTGTTGACAGTGGCGAAACCCTTCGGCCAGGGCGAGGAGGGTGTGGTGATCGTTGCTGGTCTTTTTCTGCTCGTCAAAGAGGGGTCAAATCGGGGCAATGGTCCACTGCGCAGATTGCAGTAGTGGAATGATTTCATTCCAGTAGTGAAATGAAGTCATTCCACTACTGAGATGACTTCATTCCACTACTGGAATCACTTCGTTTCATCAGTGGAGTTTGGGCATCGCACCGGTGGATGTGTGGGTTCGTGCAAAGGGGTGTTGGGAAGCAGGAGAGGGACGAGCATCTGAATTAGTCAAATAAGGCCGCGCCTGCCCCGAGTCGCTGTCCACCATCAACGACGAAACATCCACGGCCTCGAAGACCGCGCCGGGAACCTGGCCCAACTCGCGCAGCACGTCGTTGTCCCAGGCAGGGTCAGGCGCGCCGGAGATATACCAGGCCGAGCCGTTGTCCGCCAGGATCAGGCCATAGGTCTTCATGGCGCGCAGGAGTACCTGCACCGCAGGCGAAAAGGTGGAAATGTCGTAGTCTGCACGCAGACGAAAACGTTGGCCCATGGGTGGATACTGGCTGCCGCTGAGATTGGAGGCGTCGTGGCGGGCCGGCCACACATGGGCAGAGCGGGTCTGGGGCGCTGTGAACCGCAATGCGTGGCGGATTTCGCCCGCGCTCACCTCGGCATGGCGCACCAGCCCAGGCAGGATCGGCAACCCGGCCGCGTCGGCCGAGGTCCATGTGTCCGGGCGCAGAGCGTTGGAACGCAGATCGAAGCGGGCGCCAGCGTCGGCCTGCCAGCCCCCATCTGTTTGGGGAAAGGCGTTGAAAAGCTCGTAGAGTATGCAGCTATCCCGGTCGACCACCAGCACATGGCGATCCCCGTTGCTGTTGGGGCCGCCCTCGATGGGCGCGCCGGTCGGGATGGGGTAGGGGCCGGGGTCGCTCTCGTCCGGCCAAGTGAACGCGACTGCCGCCGGCGATTGTGCGCCGGGCACGTCCACGAAGGGAATGCCGATGGGCGCGCCAGAGCCGGGCGGCCATTCGCCGCTGCCAAAGTCAGCGTGCAGATGGCCGCTGCCGATGGACTGCACATAGGCAGCCGAATTGGCATCCACTGGCAGGCCGTCTACACGCGCATTCCAGATGTTGTCTGCCGGCAGAAGCGGGCATCCGGCCACTGTCGGCCCGCCGCCTGCCGGGGATGTGGGGGTTGGGGTCAGCGTCGGGATGCGGGTGGGTGCAGCCGTAGCCGATGCGGTTGGGGTAGGCGTGGACGCAGCGCCCGAACGCTGGACCAGCGGCAGGTAAACCCGACCCCCGCTAGTTGTTGGCGTTGGCGTTGGCGTGGGTGTGGGCGTTGCGTTGCCCGCATCCGGCCACACCAGCACGCCGCCGCTGTCGGCCAGAAGCGCGCCCCCCGCTGTGATGTGCATCTCAACTTCGTCTGCACCGGGTTGCTGGCTGACGGTGTAGCCACTGCCTGGGGTCAGGCCGGTGATCAGGTGACGCTGCACCGTTTGCGGCGCACGATAGACCAGCTCGGTAAAGCTGGCATCCACTTGGACGGGAAAGAACACCGCCGTGTCCGCCAGGGCAACGCCGGTGAAGGCCGCGCCGCTGCTGCTCTGAATCAGGACCGGCTCACGCGCGGTCGTTCCCGCGTTTGCGCCCTGCAACAGATGCAAGAAGCGCACATCTGCCGGGCCGCCGGGCGCTTCGACCTGCAAGCGGGACGCCATGGGTTCGCCGTTGGCTTCCCCGATGCCTGTCTCCATCGCCTGCACCGAGAGGCTGGCGTTGGCGGGCAGCAGGGTGGTGACGAAAATCTGCTGCCCCCCGGCTGTGGAGGCGGTCGCCCGGTGGCCCGAAATCGCGGGTTCTGACGGCAGATTCAGCCAGAAACGTTTGAAACGACCGGCAGTCTGGGTGACGGCTCGATCGTAGACCAGAACGAAATCAGGTTGCAGCCAGAGAATCGAGCGACTGACGTGCGCCACGTCGGCCGCGTCGCCGGCCTGGTTGTTGTAGAGCCCGGTGGCGTTGCCCAGGGCATAGACAAAACCAGCGCCAAAACTGTGGGCCAGAATCCGTCCATCGGTTGCCGCGCCGCGAATCCATTGGGAGCCATTGGTCTGGCAGAGGTTCTGCCAGGCCTCGGCGCTGGCGGCATAGCTGTTTTCCAAGGCCAGATTGTTGTGATAATCCGAGCGCCCGACAGTACAGGCCTCGTTCGTGCCGTCCCAGCCCACCCGGCCTTTGGTCAGCCATTCGCCCCGGCGGTAGAAGGCAAACTGGTTGCCCTCGGCCAGTTGGTGATCGATGGTAATCCAGCCCAGCAAATAGGCAAAGAAAGAAGCGGTTGTATCCCAACTGGTGCGGGCGAGAATACGACCGCTTCCCTCGCTGTAGAGATGGGTCGGCTGGCCGCTGCGCGGGTCGGCGGCAGGGGTCGCGGCTGGATCGAAAAGCAGAAAGGTGAGGATGGCATCCCGAAAGACTTCTGTGCCCGACACCCGCTGCAGAAATGCGTCCTGTGTTGGGCCGCCGGGCGGGGTGTTGCGCACCAGCCAGCGCGCCGCGTCAAGGGTCTCTGTGTCACCGCTCCCCGCGGCCAGCAGCCCGAGAGGGCCGAACAGGGCCACCGGGTTCAACGCCCAGTAGTCCTGTCCATCGCCAAACCAGGCCGGCTGATAGACCGGGCCGAGCCAATCGAAATCCGCATAGGTGGTGGGGGCCGGGCTGAGCGAATGGAAAAACGCCGGCACGGTTGCGCGCCAGAAGGGGTTGTCCGTCCACACCACCTGTTTGCCCCACGTCGCCGGATTGTCCTGGCCGGCCGTGCGTAGGGCCAGCAGAAATTGGGCTGTGAATCCCAGGGCGTCGGGGCCGTATTCGAAGCCCTCGGGCGAGAGACCGCCCCGGGCGTCATTGCGCAGCAGATGATCGGTGACGTAGAGCCAGGCGCTGGCAGCTTCGCGCAAATAGCCCCGTAGCTGCCCATCGGGGTCGTCTGCTGGGTCAAAGGCCAGCGCCATCAAGCCTAGATTGCGCATGTGGGCCTGGTAGTAGTTGTTGGCCGACCAGCGTACACGCACCGGATCGGCCAACAGCACGGTGTCGCTGTAGACGTCCTGAGGTTGCGGGTGGTTGTAGTCGGTAGTGGACGCGTTGTGGTTTTCCTGGGCCCAACGCAGAAAGACCTGGCGGATGGATGCCTTGTCCTGGGGGGAAAGTGTGGGGTAGATCCAGTCCACGGTGAGGGCGAATCCCTCTCCCCACCAGCGGGAACGGTCAGAGGTGGAGAAGGCCGGATCGCGAAAGGGCTGGCCAGCGGCAGCGCCTTTGGCGGCCTCGTTTATCACATGCATGAGCAGTGTGCGTGCCCGTTGGGCATAGTCTGCTCTGGCGGCCGCATCGTTCTCAATCAGAGAAAGAAAGGCGAAGAGCTGCGCGTACATTTCGCTAGGGTATTGGTCCCATGTGGCGCCACCTTCGTCCTGGTTGGGGACATGGCCGGCGTCCATGTCGTTTTTGGCATTGGCTGCCAGCGCGACCAGTCCCTGTTTGTAGAGCGGGTTGCTGTCCACAGCCCAACCGCGCAAACGGGGTATGTCGGCGGCGGTGATCCATAGGCGTGGGTGTTCTGTGTTCGTGGGTGCTTTTTGCGTGGAGACGGTAAAGAAGGTGTTAGGGGATCGGTCTGGCGCGCGGGCGGCAGTTGTGCCGGGTGGTCCATCTGTGCCCAGGGAGACAAGCCCGGCGACCAATCCTGCGCACAGAACCAGAATGATGGCGATCCAGAGCAGACGTGGGTTTCTCATGGTGCTTTCTCCTTGTGATCCGTTGTTTCTTTTGGTTCATTGGGATCTTCCGTGGTCAACCAGCTACGGTTTCACTTCGATGCGCTTCGCACTCAGTACAGGCGATACGACCGGAAACTGCCCCGGTCTACTCAACCTGCGCTAGCCCGCGGACCACGGAAGATCCCAATGAACCCACTCTTTAACACGTGGTCCAGTTTTTTTGGGATCAATTATATCCCCACCGTTCTGCCAAAGTCAACGAAGTTGAAATCCGCCCACCCCGCCCCCAATTCTGCCCGCCATCCATTTTTATGATACCATTCATGGACCCATGATGGACCCATGATGGACCCATGATGGACCCATTCTTCCACTCAGCCGACCGCTCCCATCCCTAATCCCGGATCCCGGATCCCCGATCCCCGATCCCCAAATCCCGGAGACCACCATGACCCAACCCAAGATCAACTATGCCGCCTATCCCGACGAGAGCGGTCACTTTGGCCCCTATGGGGGCAAATTTGTGCCCGAAACCCTCATGCCCGCCCTGGATGAGCTGGAAGAGGCCTATCTCAAAGCCCGCGGCGACGCGGCGTTCATGGCCGAGCTGGCCTATCTCCAGCGCACCTTTGTGGGCCGGGCCACCCCTGTCACCTATGCCCGCCGCCTCAGCCAGCATTTGGGTGGCGCGCAGATCTACCTCAAGCGAGAGGATCTGGCCCACACGGGCGCCCACAAGATCAACAACGCCCTGGGCCAGGCTCTGCTCATGGTGCGCAAGATGGGCAAGAGCCGCATCGTGGCCGAGACCGGGGCTGGCCAGCACGGCGTCGCCACGGCCACCGCCGCCGCCCTCCTGGGCATCGAGTGCGTGGTCTACATGGGCACCGTGGACATGGCCCGCCAGGAGCCCAACGTCTTCCGTATGCGTCTGCTGGGCACAGACGTGCGGGGCGTCACCAGCGGCAGCCAGACCCTCAAGGACGCCATCAACGAGGCCATCCGGGACTGGGTGACCAACGTGGAGACCACCCACTATCTCCTGGGCAGCGCGCTCGGCCCCCACCCCTATCCGGCTATGGTGCGGGATTTCCAGTCCATCATCGGCAACGAGGCGTATGAGCAGATGGTCACCAGCGCCGACGGGCCTGGCCGTCTGCCCGATGCCATTGTGGCCTGTGTGGGCGGCGGCAGCAACGCCATCGGCATCTTCCACCCTTTTTTGGAGGAGGAGGCTGTACGCCTCATCGGTGTGGAGGCCGGGGGCCGGGGGATCGCCAGCGGTCAACATGCCGCCCGTTTCGCCGACGCCGAGATGGGGCGGCTGGGCGTGCTGCAGGGCGCCAAGAGCTTTGTCCTCCAAGACGGGGATGGCCAGATCGCCCTCACCCACAGCATCAGCGCCGGTCTCGACTACGCCAGCGTCGGCCCCGAACACGCCTTCCTGCGGGATCTGGGCCGCACGGAATACACCTACTGCACGGATGACCAGGCCATGGCAGGGTTCAAGCTGCTGTGCGAGATGGAAGGCATCATCCCCGCTTTGGAAAGCGCCCATGCCATTGGCCATTTGATCGACCTTGCACCCACCATGTCCAAAGACCAGATTATTTTGGTCAATTTGAGTGGGCGGGGGGATAAGGATTTGGGGACGGTGATGGATGTTTTGAATGGTTAATGGTTGATGGTTAATTTTTAATTGTTAATTATTGTGGGGAGGAGGGAGATTTCTATGGCGTGCGGAGATGATATTGAGGAGAGATTGGTGGATTATGCGGTGCGGGTGGTCAAGGTTTGTACACGTCTGCCCAAGGGGGCGATTGGACGACATTTGTCCGATCAGTTGGTGCGTAGCGGAACAGCGCCCGCTGCCCACTATGCCGAAGGCCGCACGGCCGAAAGCCGCAAGGATTTTATTCACAAGCTGCGCTTGGCGCTCAAAGAGGCCAACGAATCCCGTATTTGGTTACGCATCATCGTCAAGAGCAACCTGATCAAAGGCGAACTGCTCGAAGATCTCCTGGCTGAAGCCGATGCCATCTGCCGCATCCTCAACGCCAGCATTCACACCACCCAACAAAATACCCAATGACACGAAAAATTAAAAATTAACCATCAACCATTAACCATTGTTTTTTGGAGATACCAATGACCGGCATCGACCGAATCCAAGCAGCG
>CAZKEX010000052.1:0-8237 GCA_964551895.1 uncultured Caldilineaceae bacterium
CCCGACCTCTCCGGTCTGGGCATCGCCCCGGCCCAGGCCCTGGCCCAACTGGTGGTCCGCCACCCGGATCTGTTCGAAAATCAACACCCGGACTCGGTCAGCGACCTGGGGGTCAGCGACCGCTTCATCCTTGACCCGGCCACGGCCGGCGAACTCCGGGCCCACAAGGCCACAGACTGGGAACTGGTCTACACCGGCCACCAAAAGCAGGTGCGGGAGCTCTTCGATCTGGTCGTGGACGCGGACGCGGCCTGGGGCTTGGACGGTCTGGACGACCGGGGCAACCCCAAGCCCGGCACAGAGGATCAACTCCTGCCCGGGGTGGTGACCCAGATGCAGGCCCTGCTGTTGGACGTGTCCGGGACCACCCCCGGCGGTCTCAGCGCTGCCCGCCGCCAGGTGCAGGCCTGGCTGGACCAGGTGGAGGAGAGCCGTCACGCCCTGCGCCGCCAGGCCGCGCCGGGCATGCGCCGTCTGCAACAGGCCCAGCGCACCCTGGCCGTGCGGGACTGGCAGCGCAGCTACCATCCCCGAGCCGTGCGCCATCCCCGCTGGTGGGCCGTGGGTCTGCGGGCCACGGTGGTACTGCTGATCATTGTGGGGTTGGGGGTGGGCTATCTGCTCGCCACCGGGCGGGCATGGACCGAGTTCGCCTTGGTTCCCGACGGCGCGTTGTTGGCCGGGATCGCCCTGGGCGCGTACGCCGCCGGGGCTATGGCCTTGGCCCGCTACAATCGACGGCTGGCCGAACTGCGGGCTGAACGGGTGGCCTTGGATCGTGCCGACCTGACCGCCCTGCTCCAAGAGCGGGCCAGGGTTGGGCTGCTGGAGGTCTACGCCCGCATCTCCGAATGGCTGCAACGCACGGAAATCGTCCTCAGCCGCACGGTGGCCGAGGTGGCGGCGTGGTCCCACCTGGGCGCGGCCCCGGCCCTGCCCCCGGCGGATGTGCCCCCGGTCCATCTCCACGTCCCCCACATGGACGACGCCCTGTGGGCCCGCTGCCGGGACCACCTGCGCAGCCGGGAAGATCCCCAGGGTCATCGGGGCGAGGAGCGGCTGGGCCAGCTTTGGGGGGGCATCGTGTGGCGCAAACGCATGGCTTTTCTGCTCTTCGGCGGTCCCCGGCCAGACGCCCAAGCCCCCCGTTCCGTGGCCAATCTGGTGGCGGAGACCATCGCCCAGGCCGTGGCCCCGGTCACCGTGCTGGGGGGGGACCAACGGGCCGACCGAGACGCGGCCGCCTCCCGCATGCAGTTGATCCGAGAGCTGGCCCACGATCACACAGTCGAGCATCTGGGCTGGCGCACGGCCCAACTAGCCCGCCCCGCCCACTATCACCCCTATCTGGGCTGGACCCAGGAGGGTGAGACAAGCGGCTATGGCTATTCGACTGGGAATGGGAACGGGAACGGGAACGGGCGGGGGCAGGACATGCGCCGCTTCCTGGAATCCCTGTGGAACCGGGCCAAGCCCACGGCCAACTACGACGTGGCCGACCGCCTCGTCGTCACCGGCGTGGAGGTGGACTTCGCCGCCGTCTCCGGGGGCGGGGACAGCGACCTCAACGAGTCCGTGTTGGGCGAATACCGCCTGGCCCGCCTCGTCACCGGCGACCCCTTCACCGTCACCTGCGTGCGCACGGTCCACGGCCTGGGGCTGGACGACCTGGAATCGGTCCACCACTACCGGGCAGAGCTGGCCCGGCTGTCCGGGGCAGAGCGGGGGGGGATCTTGTTGGGGGAAGGGAGGGTTTACGAGGAGGGTGTCAACGTGGGCATACGATATTCCTGATTGGCAAGACGGCGTGATGTAGCAGGCCCGTCGCCAGAAGTCATCGGTTTGCAGTGAGAAAAAAATAATACCCAGTGAGAAACAGATCGTTTCCTCACTGGGTATTATTTTTTCCTCACTGCAAAATGGCGTAGCCCTTTACCTCAGCAACATGGGCAGGTAGATCCGGAACCTCAATCTAAAGCTGCCTTCAATCAGCGCACCTGGGTTGCGATCTGCATCGAACATCTGGACGCGCCAGAAGTAGGTGCCATCAGACATGGACTTTGTGGGCGTATAGCGAGTCAGGTCTGTGGTGACTGTGGTGGACTTGTTGTAACTGCTGTTGTCCGCGTATTCAAGTTTATAGTAGGCTGCACCGACGGTGGGTTCCCAAGCAAAGGTGGGGATGGGGCCAACGGTTCCACCTTGGATCGGCCAGGTCAGGATAGGTAATGGATATTCTTTGGTAAACTCTTGGGGTGCGCTGTAGGGGCCTGTCTTGTTGCTGCCATCTACAAGGGCCACCCGCCAGTACCACACACCGTCGGAAAGACTTTTGCCTTTGGCGGGAGAAAAGGTCGTGGACTGGGTGGATTGACTGATCTTGGGGCTGTTGAAGGCGGGATTGTTGGCAATCTGGACATTGTAGGATGGGGCCGCCAGCCGTGGCGTCGCTGTGGGGGTGAGCACGGGCGACCAGCGCAAGGTTGGCTGCCGGTCCAGAAGACTATTGGGTAAAGGAGAGAGCGGCGTTGGCCACAGGGATGCCTTGGTGAAGGTCATCGCCTCGGTCCAGTGGCCGATGATGCTGTTGGATCGGCGCATGACCACCCGCCAATAGTACTGAGTGCCCGGCAAAAGGGAATTGCTGACATCCGTGGGGGTGAAGCTGGATGCATCCGTCGCCTGGTTGACCAGTGGGCTGCCGAAGTTGCTATCATTATCGATTTGGATGGTGTAGCCAGCGGCCCCCTCAACCCGATCCCAGGTAAAGGTCGGGGTCATATAGGCATCCACCCCTGTGGAGAGGTGTGGATTCCCCACGCGTCGGCTGTCCAGCTTGAAGCGCATGGCTGGGGACCACGGCCCGTAATCGAAGGTGCTGCTCACGTGACGTTCATGGCGAGGACGAACCCGCCAATAGTAGGATTCGTTGTTGGCGTAGGCCAATTTGGATTGAAAGATGGTTGGAAGCAGTGTGAACAGCGTTCCCGTACTGGTTTCGTATGTTTCCCAGGTTTCTACGATGTCGGTAAACTGGGCATCCCGAGCCACCTGTACCTGATAGCCGTCCGTGGTGAAGGGAGGCATGCGCCAGTGCAGGGGTGGCATGTCGTCGTAGATAATGGGATTGGAGAAGGGAGTGTGGAAAGGGTAGAGCGGGTTGAGCATGTTGGAGACGAAGACCGGATTGTCCAAAAGCGCCCCTTGGGCAGGGACGGTATCTCGGATCACATTGGCCTCCATGCTATAGACGGCCAAGGCCAAACTGCCCACCCAATCCGTATCGGCGGAACCGAGGGCCGTATAGGGGATAAGAATTTGCACGGCTTGGAGGGTAGGGTCAAACTCGATGCGCCCGCCGAAATCTGCCAGATTCTGAGCCGGGGACCAGGCGCTGCCGTTCCAACGGTAGAATTGGGCAGAGATCCCAAAGTTGGCGATCTTGTCCACATAGAGGACATATTCTGGCCGATAAAGGGAGGCCGGGCTGATGACCGTATTCCCCCGAGGATCCGAAGGTGCGCCGCTATTGGCTATATGGTCCGTGTCAAAATAGAGGGCATACCGTACCGTATCCCCGGTCGTGGCGCCGGTGGTAAACGCGATCACCCAGTGCTGGTTGTAGTTGTCATCGCCTCGACGGTCGACGATAGCAAAGAGGTCGCCCAGCTCATAGCTGTTCGCGCCCACATCCGGGCTGCTGGCAATCAGCGCGCGCCCGGTAGCGTCTGCGGCCAAATTGGCCGGGACAGGGAAGTCGTAGGGATTCCCGATGGTCAGGTTGACCGAAATATTGAAGTGGCGGCTAGGACCCCAGTCCCCCAGGGGGAGATCTTGCGTGTCCTGGGCCCGCACCCGCCACCAATATGTGCCAAAGGGCATGGCATCCAATTTCGCTTGCCAGGGGACATAGTTGACGAACTGAGGCTGAACGTCCTCAACCACGTTGGTGAAGCCTTCATCTCGGGCAAGCTGAAGCTGGTAATGGTCGGCGCCAGAGACCGGCAGCCAGCCCAAAATGGGCGACGATCCTACGACCTCAAAGCCATCCTCAGGATAAATGGGATCTGGATTGGTCGAAAGCGGCAGGGTGGAGACGGTGCTGCTATAGCGGGTGGTCCAGGAGACCAGGCTGCCCATAGGCTGACCTCCCTGGTAGGCCTGGACCCGCCAATAGTAGAGGCTGCCGTCATGCAGGTCGCTGAAGGGGTGGTCCAGTGTGGGCGCGGCAGCGATCCCCGCGGTGTCGATAGTGAAGTTGGGGGAGAAGAACCCTGGATCGTCGTCTACCTCTAGGCGGTAGAAGTCAGGGGCGGTGACATCGTTGGGGGGCATGGGGGCGTGGGCGCTGTCCCAAACAAAGAGGGGCCAGGGGAAGGATCGATCTCCGTGAACCGGCAGATTCTCCTCATCCGGTGTGTAAAAGGGCAAGGGATAGATCAGGTTGGGGGTAGTGGCAGATGGGGTGCCGGTGGGATCGGAAACTTGGAAGGACCAAACCTCACTCCACGGGGTATAGTTGCCCTGGGCGTCGATGGCCCGCACCTGCCAATAGTACGCCTTATTGAAGGTGACCGACAACCACTTGGGCTGGGTATAGTTGGTCACGTTGAACAGAGTCGTGTCCTCAATCTTCGGGCTGAACGCATTGTTGTCGGCAATCTGAATCTGATACTTCTCCGCCCCGGCTACAGGCGCCCAAGAGAAAAAGGGATACGCCAGCAGAATGCTGTTGTTGGTGGGTGAAAGCAATTGGGGCTTAAAGTTCCACTTGGCCCGAAAGCGCCGGATCTCGCTCCACGGCGAGGTGGTTCCCTGGGCATCCACCCCCTGCACGCGCCAGAAATAGTCCTGATCGTTGCTAAATGCCTTCACCGGGGTATAGTCCGTATTGCGGGTGACAGTCTGGTCATAGGAGACAAAATTTTCCTGGGTGCTGACCTGTATCCGATACTCTTTTGCCGCGTCAACCGCGGTCCAGGAGAAGCGGGGGACAAAGGGGAGTTCTGCATTCGAGACCGGGGCCAACAGCTGAGGGGCGTTATCCCAGTTAAAGGTGAAACTCCACACCTGGCTGGGTACCCCGGCATGGCCTTTGTTGTCCAAGGGTGTTACGCGCCAATAGTAGACATTGTTGTCCAGCCGCTTGGATGGCGTGTGATGGGAAACCGTGGAGACAGCGTCATAGGCAATACTGGACATGCCTGCGTCCGTGGCGATCTGGAACTGATAGGTTGCTGCGCCGGGCATGGGCGCCCAAGAAAAATCATCCGGGCCAAAGGCGGATCGCACTGCATCCTGCTCCGGCAAAAGGGGGATGGGGAGGAGGGTCTGGTTGTCGCCCCAATCCACCTGAAAGCTGAAGGCGCTGGAGTAGGATCCCCAACTTCTTGAGACATAGGCCCGCACCCGCCAATAGAAAATGCCGTCACCCAGGGCGATGATGGGCGTATAGCTAAGGGTCTCAGATTCCGTGCTGACCACTGTGGTGGCGAAACCGCTGGAAACGCTGATCTGTATCTGGTATTTGGTGGCTTCGGGGACCGGTTCCCAAGCGAATGTGGGGATGCCCAGAGGCGGATGGCTGTTGCCCGTAGTGATGGCCCCGTCCGCGGGGGAGAGCAGAACCGGTGCATCGGCTGTGGGATTTGCAGCCGCCGGGGGCGACAGGATGATCATAGAGAGAACAAGCAATAATAGCAGGGGTAACAGAAATCTTGCGTTTCCAGAAGTCGGCATCTCATTTACTCCAATCTGTTTGAATACACCCACCAGATTCAGCGCTGTATAGCGGGCAGGAAAAGGCGATTCATGGTCTCTGCACCGGCGGTAATTGTAAACCCATTCGTCAATGTGCCGCATTGCAGATCCGGATTGCACACCCGCACATCATAGACGCCCGATACCATCCCCCCTGGGGATAGCGCCGTCAGCTGGGCGTTGTTGACCATGCTCACATTTGTCGCTTGATAATTGCCCAGAAAAACCCGTGGTATCGCAACAAAATTAGCGCCGTCAATGGTAATGTCTGTGGACAGAATCCCCTGGTGGTGGTCGGGGTCAACGCCGGTGACCGCCGGGGCGGGGAGCGGGGTCGCTGTAGGCGTCCGCGTCGGTGTGGCCGTGGGTGTGAAGGTTGGCGTTGGCGTGGGCGTATGGGTCGGCGTGGGCGTAGGCGTATGGGTTGGTGTCGGCGTGGGTGTGTTGGTCGGTGTAGCAGTGGGCGTGTGGGTCGGTGTTGGCGTGGATGTTGGCGTTGCGGTCGGTGTTGCGGTCGGCGTATGGGTCGATGTGGGGGTTGTCGTAGGCGTGGACGTTGGGCCAAGGGTGGGGGTCGTTGTGGGGGTTGGGGTGTCGGTCGGCGTGAAGACGCTGATAAGGTTTTGGCGCACGACCGTGTCTGCGCCGCCCGGCCCAGAAACACTTAAGACCACATTGTAGATGCCAGCTTGCATGTAGGTATGTTGCGGATTGCGGCGCGTGTCGGTGCTGCCGTCCCCAAAGTTCCACAGCCACTCGTTGATGTCGCCGGTGGACGTGTCCTGAAAGGAGACCTGCAACGGGAATACGCCGCTGGTGGGACTAACCGTAAATGCGCCATCGACCTCTTGATAGAGACGCACGGCATTAGGTTGGGAGATCTCTCGGAAGAAACCATCGGTGGTCGTGTTCTGCAGGGTGACGGTGAAGGCCCCGCTTGCCGTATAGCGATGGGTAGGATTCGCCTCCGTGCTGGTGGTGCCATCCCCAAAGCGCCACAGTCTGGACTGAATCGTCCCCACGGATGTGTCGGCAAAGGTCACTGAGGCCGGCGCAATGGTCGAACTGGACGATACCGTAAACGAGGCAGGCAGATAATGATAGAACCTTTGTCCAACCAGGGGGCCGGCATTGCCATCCACGTCGATCATCTGTACACGCCAGTAATAGGTGCTATAGGGAAATGTCTTTGTCGGTGTAAAACGAGTCAGATCTGTCGTGACGGTGGTGGAACTGTTGAAGCTGCTGTTGTTGGCATATTCAACTTTATATTTGGCCGCGCCGTCAATGGGGTGCCACGCAAAGGTGGGCAGGGCGCCAACGACCTTGTCTGGAGAAGGTTCGATCAAGGTGGGTGAGGGATACTCCTTGGTGAACGGTTGCGGCGGAGTATAGGGGCCGATCTTGTTGTTGCCATCCACAAGCGCCACCCGCCAATACCATGTACCGTCGGAGAGATTCTGGCTTTTGGCGGGAGAGAAGGTTGTAGACTGGGTTGACAAATTGATCTTGGGCTTGTTGAAGGCCGTATTGTTGGCGATCTGGACACTGTACGAGGGAGCCGCCAGCCGGGGCGTCACAGTCGGGGTGAGGATCGGAGACCAGCGCAACGTGGGCTGGCGGCTTAGGCCACTTCCAGCCACAGGGGAGATCGTTGTCGGCCAAACCGAAGTCTTGGTAAAGGTCATGGCGTCGGTCCAAAAGCCGATAATGGAACTTGACCGACGCATGACCACCCGCCAGGTATACTGGGTCCCAGCCAAGAGGGATGTGCTACCCGATGGGGTAAAGCTGGTGGCATCTGTGGCCAGGTCGACCAAGGGGCTGCTAAAGTTGCTGTCGTCATCGATCTGGATGGCATAGCTGGCGGCCCCTTCAACCCGGTCCCAGGTGAAGGTCGGGGTCATGAAGGCATCCACCCCTGTAGAGAGTTGGGGATTGCCCACAAGCCGGCTGTCCAGCTTGAAGCGCATAGGCTGAGACCACGGCCCATAGTCGAATTTTGATCCATCATAGCGCTCGTGCCGAGGGCGAACCCGCCAATAGTAGGACTCGTTGTTGGCATAGGCCAATTTGGACTGAAAGGTAGTCGGCAGCCACGTAAAATAGGAGTACGTTCGGGTTTCGATAGCCTCCCAATTTTCCACTATATCGGTAAACTGGGCGTCTCGGGCCACCTGTACCTGATAACCATCGGTACTATAGGGAGGCATACGCCAATGCAGGGACGGCATGTCGGTGTAGACGATGGGGTTCGAAAAGGGAGTGTCGAAAGGATAGATCGGATTGAGCATGTTCGAGACAAAGACCGGGTTGGCCTGGGCTACTCCCTGCACCGGTAGAGTGTCCCTGATCACATTGGCGTCCACGCTGTAGACCGTCAGAGCCAAACTGCCCACCCAATCTGTGTCCGCCGAGCCCAGGGCTGTGTAGGGAAGGAGAATCTGAATGGCCTGTATCGTCGAGCTATACTCGAC
>CAZKEX010000052.1:8337-9614 GCA_964551895.1 uncultured Caldilineaceae bacterium
ACCCACGCCCGTTCGGTGGTGATTGCAGCCAGATCGTTCAGCACAGGAAAGTCGTATGGATTGCCGATGGTCAGATCCACCGAAAGGTTGAAGTGCCGGGCAGCGCCCCATGTTCCCAAGGGGTTGTTGGCCGCATCCTGGGCGCGCACCCGCCACCAATAGGTGCCAAAGGGCATGGCCGTGGCCAGTTGTGTCTGCCAGGGGACATAGTTGACGAACTGAGGCTGGACACTCTCGACTATATCGGTGAAATCCTCATCCCGAGCCAGTTGCAGTTGGTAGTGATCTGCACCCGTGACGGGCAGCCACCCCAAGATTGGTGGCGATCCCACGGCCTCAAATCCATCATCGGGATAGATGGGGTCCGGGCTGGCCGAGAGGGGAAGGGTTGAAGCCGCGCTGCTGTATCGGGTGGTCCAAAAGACCGGGCTGCCCATGATCTGGCCATCCCGATAGGCCTGCACCTGCCAATAGTAAAGCGTGCTATCCCGCAGATCGGTGAAGGGGTTATCCAGGGTGGGTGCAGCCGCAATTCCCTTGGTGTTGATGGCGAAATTGGGAGAGAAGAAGCCCGGATCGTCATCCACCTGAAGACGGTAGTAGTCGGGGGACGTGACATCCCCAGGAGACAACGGCGCATGGGCCGTGTCCCAAACAAAGAGCGGCCAGGGAAAGGATCGGTCTCCGTGGACGGGCAGGTTCTCCGTGTCGGGTGCGTAGTAGGGCAAGGGGTAGATGAGATTGGGTGTTGTGGCAGAAGTGCCGCTGGTGGGGTTCGAGAGTTGAAAAGACCGGGCCTCGCTCCACGGGGTGAAGTTGCCCTGGGCATCTTTGGCCCGCACCTGCCAATAGTAGGCAGTGTTGAAAGTGGGTGCTGACCACTGGTGCTGGGTGTAGTTGGAAACATTGAAGAGGGTTGTGTCGACAATTGGACTGGCAAATGCGTTGTTGGTGGCGATCTGGATTTGGTATTTCTCGGCTCCGGGGACGGGGGCCCAGGAGAAGAAGGGGTAGGCCAGAGAGATGCTGTTGTTGGCCGGGGAGAGCAGTTGGGGCTTGAAGTTCCACTTGGCCCGAAAGCGCCGAATCTCGCTCCAGGGGGAGGTCCTCCCTTTGGCATCCTTGGCTTGGACTCGCCAGAAGTAGTCCTGGTCGTTGCTGTAGGCTTTCTCTGGGGTATAGTCCGTGTTGCGGGTCGTGATCTCGGTATAGGCCACGAAATTTTCCTGGGTGCTGATCTGAAAGCGGTATTCCTTGGCGGCTTCGACCGCTGTCCA
>CAZKEX010000052.1:9714-17849 GCA_964551895.1 uncultured Caldilineaceae bacterium
TAGGTGGCCGCGCCGGGCAGAGGCGTCCAGGAGAAGTCATCCGGGCCAAAAGCGGTCCGTACTGCATCTTGGGCTGGGGAGAGTAGGGTGGGGAAGAGGGTATGGTTGTCGCCCCAATCTACCTGAAAGCTAAAGGGATCCGAGTAGACACCCCAGCTACTGGCTATACTGGCCCGCACTCGCCAATAGAAGACACCATCTCCAAGGGCGATGATGGGCGTATAGGTGGTATTCACAGATTCTGTACTCACCATCGTGGTGGCAAAGCCGCTAGAGACGCTGATCTGCACCTGATATTTGGTGGCTCCTGGGACCTCTGCCCAAGCCAGGCTGGGGATGCCCAGGGGCGGATGACTGTTGCCTGTGGTGATGGCTCCGTCCGCCGGTGAGAGAAGAACGGGCACATCGGCCGTCGTCTCAGCAATCATCATGCTAGTTGCAGAAGCCATCTGTTCGGCCAGCAGCAGCGAAGGGGACAACAATACCAAACTCAGCAAGAGCGCCATGACGACGAAGGGCATTCGGCCAGAGAGCGTGGGGCGCATGGGTTTATACTCCTATGGGGCTATGCAAAACGAACAAAAATCGGCGGAGACCAGAGGATATTGGGCCACAAAACGCCCCTCACACCCTGCCTTCCCCCTAAAACAGCCCAGACAGAGAAGGCGTAAAGAGATTCTTGGGCAGATCGATCTGATCGCTCTTGAAGCGTTCCATCACCTTGGGACGGATACCGGTCGGGATCAGGGCGCCCACCACCTTGTCGTTGACAAAATCCTCCTCGACAAATTGGAAGATGTCCTGCATCAGGATCGTCTCCCCTTCCATCCCCAGCACCTCCGAGACCTTGACGATCTTGCGGGAGCCATCTCGCAGCCGCTCCACATGCACGATCAGATCCACGGCCGCGGCGATCTGTTGGCGGATGGCCCGCAGGGGCAGATCCATGCCAGCCATCAACACCATGGTCTCCATACGGGCCAGGGTATCCCGTGGGCTGTTGCTGTGGGCCGTGGACATGGAGCCGTCGTGGCCGGTGTTCATGGCCTGGAGCATGTCCAACGCTTCGCCGCCGCGACACTCACCCACCACCAGCCGCTCCGGGCGCATGCGCAGGCTGTTTCTGACCAGATCCCGGATGCTGATCTCCCCTTTGCCCTCGATGTTGGGCGGGCGGGTCTCCAGACGTACCACATGTTCCTGGCGCAGTTGCAGTTCGGCGCTGTCCTCGATGGTGACGATGCGTTCGTCGCTGGGGATAAAGCTGCTGAGGACGTTGAGCATGGTGGTCTTGCCGGACCCGGTGCCGCCGCTGACGATCACGTTGAGCCGGGAGACAACAGCGGCCTCGATAAACTGGGAGACCTCACGGGTGAAGCTGCCAAATTTGATCAGATCCTCCACGGTCAGGGGAATCTTGCTAAATTTTCGGATGGTGATGCTGGGGCCGTCGATGGCTAAGGGCGGGATGATGGCGTTGACACGGCTGCCATCGGGGAGACGGGCATCCACCATAGGGCTGCTTTCATCGATGCGCCGGCCCAAAGGGGCGATGATGCGCTCGATAATGCTGAGGACATGGTCGTTGTCCCGGAACTTGACATTGGTCATGCGCAGCTTGCCCTTCTGCTCCACATAGACCTGAAACGGGCCGTTGACCATGACTTCGGAGACCGAGTCTTCGTCCAACAGGGCCTGGATGGGGCCAAAGCCCAGGATGTCGGCCACAATGGCATCCAGAAATTTCTGCTTGTCCGTGCGGCTCAACACCACGCCGGTTTCGGTCAAGGCGGTGTTGAAGAGCGGCTCGATCAGTTGCTTGCCCGCTTCCATGCCCCGGGTGTCGTTGGCCGGGTTGTGTTCCCGCAGCAACTCTTGTTGCACCTTGTCCTTGATCACAAAGTAGGCCGGGGGCGGGTCCTGCAGCACATCTACATTAAAGTCCACTGGGATCTGATGCTTATTCATCCTGGCAGGGGCAGGAGAAGGGGGAGCCACAGGCATTTCGGCCACGGCAGCGGATTCGCTTGCGTTATTGTTGGTGCGATTGCGGCTGAAAAAGCTCATCTCTGTCTCCTTGGGCAAAACCGACCCCAAGATGGGTCGGTTCCTGGAATGTGGCTGAATAGGTGTATCGATTTGGGGCGGGATTGGGAGATTAGGAGATTGGGAGATTGGGCGATTGGGAGATTATGTCGTGGCAATCTCCCAATCTCCCAATCGCCCAATCTCCCAATCGCTCAATTTCCCAATCACAAAACAACTTGATCCTACTGCGTCGGCGCTTTCTCGATCATCTCTTCGTGGGTGGGAATTGCTCGATAGGGCATGATAAAGACCGGATCCCAATCGTTGTACTGTTTGTCGCTGATGTTGCGCTGGTTGCTGCCGTCACGGTTCATTGCCCAGATCTGAGACTTGCCAATCTCCCGGTTGCTCCAGAAGAAGATGGTGTTGCTGTCGGCGCTAAAGGTGGGGTGTTTGTCCCACTGCCAATCGTTGTAGGTCAGGCGACGCCCCACATGATAGCCGTCCCCCACAATCTCGTTGAGGTCCATGATGAAGATCTCATCCCCTGTGTTGCCTGTTCCTCCGGGCGCGCCACCCCGCTGGGAGGTAAAGACCACATAGCGCTCGTTGGGCGAAAGCTGTACCTGATAGTTGGTGGCGCTGTTGTTGAGCAGTTCCACCCGCACATCGTTCCAATGTTGGGGAATGTCGTAGCGCCACATATAGATGGCAATGGAGACGTCTGTGCCGTCGCTCTCCACCCAGATGCGGCGGCTGTTGTCCTTGAACCAGGTGGCCTGCATTTTTAGATGGCTGTACAGCCCGTTGGGATCGCTCACCGGCTGGACGCCGCTGCCGTCCGGGCGCATCACCCACATGCCCGAACCCGATCCCGGTCGATCGCTGAAGAAGGCGATCCAGCCCACAAATTGATCCATAGGCGACGGGACCGGTGTGGGGGTCAACTGGGCATAGAGTGCGGCCAGGGGATCCGGCGTGGCTGTTGGTTCTATTGTGGCCGTTGGTGTGACGGTTGGGGTGAGGGCCAGACCTACGGCCGCGGCCCGTTGTGCGGCCTCGTCGGCTCTGGGCACAGGCAGGTTGGCGGCGGCCAGATAGGCATTGTAGGCCGCCCAAAGATCCCCGGTCTGTTCGTATTGGCTGCCCAGGGCCATGCGGGTATCAAAGAGGATCTGGGGCAGGTCGGATCCCAACAAGCTGGCGTCCGCGGCATAGATGTTGGTGAAGACCTGCTCTGCCTGGACCAACCGACCCTGGCCGACCAGCCCTTTGGCCTGCACATAGGCGCTCAACATATCTGACCGAGATTGGGCCACAGGGTTGCCCGGCTTCAAGCTCAGGGCCTGACGATACCGGGAGATGGTCTGCTCGATCTGGGCGTTGCTTTGGCCGCTGCTGAGGGCGTCCCGGTTGGCGGCATTCAACAGGCTCTCGTAGAACTGTGCCTCCACCACCACCTGTTGGAAGGCAGTATTGTTCTGGCGCAGACTGGCAAAGAGGCTGATGGCTTCGTCCCACCGTTCCTGGCCATAGGCCGCTTGGGCTTGGTCGAAAAGCTCTTGGGCGCTGCCCAAAGCCATGATTTGGTCGATACGCTGGTTCACATCCCGGTAGGCGGGCTCCTGAATTTGGATGGCCAGAAAGCCATCCAGGGCCGCTGCATTTTGGCCCTTGGCGGACAACTCCACCGCGCTGGTGTAGGCTTCCAGCAGCTCTTGTTGATATTGGGTCTCGGCCAGCCCGGCCTCCGCCTCTGGGGATGTGGGGGCCAGCGCCAGGGCCGAACCAAAACGCTTTTCCGCCTCGGCCAGGTTGACGGCGGCCAGGGCTTTCTTGCCGGCTTCCACCTGGGCGGCGACTGCCTGGGTCAGGGCTTGCTCGGCCCGCAAAGGGGCCAACCAAAAGCGAAAGATGCCAAAGGCGCCTGCCGCCACCAAGAGCAACAGGAGAGCAACCAATAGTTGGGTGCGCCGTCGCCGGTTGAAAAAGGTTGCCAGCCCGCTGCGTCCCCGGATCCGCTTGCCGCTGACAGAGGCCCGCAGACGGGCGCTGGTGAGCATGGGGGTCAACTGCTCTCGGTCGCTGGGATACTCTTGCAGCAGACCCTGGATGGCATCCGCGGCCTTGGCCCAGGCCCCGGTGTCCAAATCCTGCACAGCCTGATCGTATCTTGGGTCCTTGGAAGCGCTACCTGAACTCATGTTTGTCGATTCTCCCCAAAAGGTGTGAATACCCATACAACCCTCTCTTTATATCCTGTTGAACGGCAGCGTTCAATGGTCTATTGGGACCATCGGCGCATAGAGTCTTTGACGACCGCTCCCTGCTTTCCACTTTGCCGGTCTTCTGATCTCTTCTAAAAGGCAGACATAATGGCCGGGACGGCAGGCCCCAAAATGATGGCGAACAGGGCGGGCAGAATGAAAAACATGATCGGGATCAGCATCTTGATAGGGGCTTTGTGGGCCTCTTCCTCGGCCTCTTGGCGGCGGCGGACCCGCATCTGCTGGCTCTGGACATGCAGCACATTGGAGATCGAGATGCCCAGGCGGTCGGTCTGGATCATGACGGCGATAAAAGAGCGCAGTTCAGGCACATCGCTGCGTTCGGCCATGTTGTGCAGGGCATCCATCTTGCGCACACCCATGCGCATCTCGTTGACCACCCGCTCGAACTCAAGGGTCAGCTCGTTCTTCCACCGCTCCCGCAGCTTGATCAGGGCCTGATCAAAGCCCATGCCAGCATCCACCACAATGGTCAGCATATCCAGGGCATCGGGCAGGGCCTTTTTGATGGCCGCATTGCGTTTTTTGATGCGATTTTTTAGCCAATAGCCTGGGTAATAGGTACCCAGAAAGACGCCACCGATACCAATCAACAGAACCTGCGCCAAGGGGAGTGCAAAGACCATCTGGCCATAGCTCGCCGCCAGAAGACCGATACCCAGCCCGGCCACCCATTTTAGCCCTGTAAAAGCCGTGGTGGACAAGTTGCCAGGATTGCCAGCCATCAACAGTTCCAAACGCAAACGATCCCGGTTCTTGGTGGGGGTCATGTTTCCTAATCTGGTCAGCAGGGCCTGGGAGGCAGGTTTGACAATCCGATCCCCAAAGCTCTGGGCCAGCACATCGTCTGGGCCGGACGGTCCGTTGCCGGTATTGACAAACTGACTGATCTGGCGCTGGGTCTGCCGATGGCGGCGTTCTTTGAGTACCCCATTCAGAAAGATCAGCACCGCTAACGTGATAAGTACCGCAATGATTGTAGGCTGTAGTTGGGCGAAGCTAAGTAGCGTATCCATTGACTAGTCCGTTTGTCAGAGGTTCGTTTATTAAAAGTCCGTTTTGATCATCTTCCGCATCACCAGTAGGCCCAACCCAATACTGATCAGCGCCCCGAAGGGAATGATCATCCATGGGAAGCTGAAAAACGGTTGCATATAGTCTGGATTGATAAAACTGATAAAGAGTCCGACAGCGATGGGCATACCGCCCAACATATAGCCGGTCATTATCTGGCTGCTGGTCATCACTTTGATCTCGCCGATGATGCGTACCCGCTCCCGCACGGTTTCGGCAATGGTGTCCAGGATTTCCCCCAGGTTGCCGCCCACTTCGTGTTGTACCTTGATGGCTGTTACGACAAGCTCCAGATCTTGGCTGCCCGACCGTTCCACCAGGCGATCCAGGGATTCCCGCAGTGAATAGCCGTAGGCCAGCTCCTGGGCCACCCGACCATATTCCTCTCTGCTGGGGCTGGGCATCTCCTGGGTCACCAGCTTCAGGGCCTGGTTCATGCCATAGCCGGAACGCAGACTGCTGACCAGGAGGCTGAGGACATCGGGCAGTTGATCTTGAAATTTGACCAGACGCTGGTCCTGGCGACGGCGCAGCCAGATGCGGGGAAGAATGGCGCTTGCGCCGCCCAACAGTAGGCCAAAGACGGTGTTGCCCGTGGCGATCATGCCGATCAGCGCCACAACGGCCATCAACCCTACACACATGGACAGGAACTCAGTTACCCGCAGCTTGACATCGGCCCGCACCAGGGCCAAACTCAATCCTTTGCCATACTTAGCTTTCTCCAGCCGCTCGTTGACCTGGTTCTGTAAGGTCGGCCCGGATGCGCCATCTGCCCGGACACCAAACCCGGCGGGCAATCGTTCTCCGACCGCCACATTCTGCACGAGCAGCTGGCGAGCGCCCAGAACCAAGAAGATGAGGGCTGTAGCTGTGAGTCCGGCGATGATGTATTCCATAGGAGTGTCCCAGGTCTGGCCCGATTTAGGCCGGGCTAAAGTTGAGCATGAGCCCGATGCGCCCCATCAGCCCGCTGGGGGTCTTGGTCTTGGCAGGGGCTTGGGTTTTGGACTTGGGCAACAGGGTGTCAACCAGTTTCTCGATGCTGCGGGAGACCCCGCTGCGGCTATCGCTGATGGCCAGAGGAATGCCCCGGTTAAAGGCATAGGTGACCAGGGCGGCGTCTTCGGGGATGATGGCGGCGATCCGCATGTTCAGATTCTGGCCGATGTCGTTGCTGGTGATGCCGCCGGCCACACCGTCTCGGTTGACCACCAAGTGCATCTTCTCTCGGGGAAAACCGCCCCGATCCGCCGCTTCCAGGAAGAGGGCGACCCGGCGCAAGGCGGTGATCTCCGGCGTGGTCATCAGCAGCACGGTGTCGGCAATGGCCAGGGCAGCGGCCGTCTGTTCTTCGCCGATGGTGCCGCTGTCGATGACGATGTAGTCGGCCACATCGGTCAGGGTGTCCACCACATGTTCCAGGGTGTCAGCCCCCATCAGGCCGTTGTCCTCCAAATTGCGGCTGCTGACCAGCACCTTGATGCCGCTATTGTGTTGGACCAAGGCCCCTGTGATCAGATCGCTGTCGGGCCGTGTGCCTCGGTGCAACATATCGCCAATGGTAAAGCGGGCCTGAAGGCTGAGGGCTGGCTCCAGATCGCCCAGGCAGCTCTGGCTTTCCAAAAGCACCACATCGGCCTTGGTCTTGTTGCGCAGGATCACGGCCAGGTTGATGGCCAACATGGTACTGCCCACGCCGTTCTTGGGGCTCATCACCGTGATGATCTGGCTCCTTTTGCCAGGGGCAGCGGCCCCGCTGGCCCCATTTGTGGCGGGCTGACCCCGGCGTATGGTTTCCATCTGTAAGATCTGGTTGAGGGTGGAGAGGGTTTCGGCCTCCTGTAGAGGCTTGGACAAAAAGGATCTGGCCCCGGCCAGGAGGCTTTCCCGCACATTGGCCATGCCCGATTGGTCCACCAGGGTCACAATTGGCACCTGGGGAAAGCTGCGGGAGAGGGTGCGCACACAGGCCAAGGCCGTGCCGTCGGCAAGCACATCGTCAACCAGGATAATATCAACCACGCTTTGGGCCAGGATATGGGCCGCTCGCTCGGCCGACGGGGCGAACTGGAAACGATAGCTCGGTTCGCCGGCAAAGATCTGCTGCACCTGGTCCGTTACATCGGTCTGGGCGCTGATGACGAGGGTGCGAATCGGTTCGTTGGTTGCCATGGGTCAAATCCTGTTGAATGGTGAGCTTTGAAAGCTACTCTCTGGACAAAGAGTCGTCTGATCTATGCTGCTTCCAATATCAAGACGTCCAATTCTAGTTTCCGGTACTAGCCGGTTGTCCAGTTTCTGCAGAATCGGCGGGCTGATTCATAATTTGCTCATTGACAGGGGCGGCAGAGGTAAAGCTGGGCACATCGGCCACGTTGGCAAAGTCGACCGGCGCGCTCAGGTGAAGCTGGAAGCGGTTGATCAGGTACTCCTGATCCACTGGCAGCAACGGGGTCAGGGTGTCGTTGCCCGGCGCTCGCAGGAACATCTCCATGTCCGCACCTGTGTCCATCAAATATTTCAGGGCCAGGGCATCCTGAGGATTGACCGCCACCAAGACTGCATCCGGCGCCACCACGGCCCCCTCGGTGGGCAGGGTGAACGAAGCCAGCCCCTTGATCTCGATATTTTGCAGACTAAAAAATGTGACGGGAATGATATCGCTATTCTCGTCGGCCTTGGCCTGCTCCTCCTCGGTCAGCGCCTGGTCGCCGGTCTTATTTAGAATCTTGACTTCCAGAT
>CAZKEX010000053.1:0-1325 GCA_964551895.1 uncultured Caldilineaceae bacterium
CACCCCTTCACCCCTTCACCTTGTCACCCTGTCACCCTGTCACCTTGTCACCCCCTCACCCTGTCACCCCACCTCCCCAAGACTCGCCATTTGACCGCCCCTATGCTAGAATGCAAGCCATTTTGAAACCGACCCAATTCACTGGGCTGCTGGCCCGATTTCGCCCACATTGGCGGGCGGACCGTTGACCCGGCGGCACAGGACGCAGGCGCAAGGAGATATGCCATGACAGCGGAACGAACCAAGTTTGCCGGGCTCACCCACGAGCAGGTGATGGCCCCACCCCCCTCGTTTCAGGCAGAGTTGGATTTTGCCTGCCAGGTGGTGCGGGAGGCCGGCACTATCGTCAATTCCTTCTATGTGGGGACCAGCGAGGTGGAGTACAAAAGCCCCGACGAGCCGGTCACCGAGGCGGACCGGGCGGCCAACCGCCACATTGTGGAGCGGATCGAGAACGCCTTCCCCCAGGACAGCATCCTCTCCGAAGAGGCCAAGGACGATCTCTCCCGGCTGGAGAGCAGCCGAGTCTGGATCGTGGACCCCTTGGACGGCACCAAGGAGTTTATCGCCCGCAACGGGGAGTTTTCTGTCATGGTCGGTCTCTCTGTGGATGGGGAGGCCGTGATGGGGGTAGTCTTTCAGCCCGCCACAGGACTGCTCTATGCGGGCATTCCTGGCTGGGGGGCGTTTTTGGAAGAGACCGGGGAGCGCATCCCCCTGCATGTGAGCGACAAGACCGACCCCCGGGAGATGACCACCGCCAGCAGCCGCAGCCACCGCCAACAGATCGTGGACACCATCCGGCGCAATCTGCGCATCACCAGCGAACGGGTGAGCGGCAGCGTGGGGCTGAAGGTGGGGTTGGTCACTCGCCAGTTGGCCGATCTCTATATTCACCCCAGCCCTGGCTGCAAGGAGTGGGATCTGTGCGCGCCGGAGGCCGTCCTGCGGGGCGCTGGCGGCGCCATCACCGACTGTTGGGGCAACCCCCTGCGCTACAACAAACGGGACGTGCGGGCCCACAACGGCCTGATCGCCACCAACAGCCGCATCCACGCCCAGATCGTGCAGGCCGTCTCCAAGGTGTGCGAGGAGATCGGCTTCACCGAAGAAGATGGATTTTGGTAGACACGGCCCGACTTCTGGGCTATAATTGATTTGGCGGACAAACTTCTTAACCGCCGAGAGTACAGAGGGTACGCAGAGATTCGCAGAGACAACGCTGCTTTTCTTTGCGTTCTTGGCGTCTTTGCGGTGAAGTTTTTCCTTTCATCCCTTTTTTAATCCTTCTTTTCTCCCAGTCCCAGTCCCAGTCCCAGTCCCAG
>CAZKEX010000053.1:1425-17731 GCA_964551895.1 uncultured Caldilineaceae bacterium
TCCCAGTCCCAGTCCCAGTCCCAGTCCCAGCCTCAGAGGAGCAACGCTCATGCCTCGCCCACTTTTTGACTCTCCTTATATTTTCGGCATCCACGAACCTGGCGGTGAAGCGGAGATGGTCCGCAGCGGTCATCCTGGCTGGGTGTTGTTTACCGAGGAGGTTGGCCACGATCCCAACGACACCGGCGGCAAGGACTTTTCGGCCTGGAGCGATCAGGATCTGGGGGTGATCTGCCGCATCAACCACGGCTATGAGCCAAAGGGCACCCTGCCCCCCAGCAGCCTCTATCAGAACTTCGCCGTGCGCTGCGCCAACTATGTCCGAGCCAGCAAGGGCTGCAAGATCTGGATCATCGGCAACGAGCCAAATTTGGCCGTGGAGCGACCGGGTGTGGAGATCGATTGGAGCCGGGCGGCCTACGAGGCCGGGAAGCGGGGCGGAACTGGAGACGGAACTGGGGGCGGTGGCCAAGGGGGTGACGAAGGGGGTGGCGAAGATGCGGACAACGAGGAGCCGGAGTTTCCCCTCACCTATCGAGATCTGCCCGACCGCTTCAGCGCCCTGATGCCCGGCGACCGCAGCACCCGGCGGTTGATCGTCAAACCCGGCGAGATCATCACCCCTCAACTCTATGCCCAATGTTATCGCCTGTGCCGGGCCGCCATCCACGCCCTGCCCGGCCATGAGGATGACCAGGTGCTGGTCGCCCCCGTGGCCCCGTGGAACATCGATACCATGTATCCTGGCAACCCCAGCGGCGATTGGATAACGTATTTTCAAGACATCCTGGACATTTTGGGGCCGGAAAACTGTGACGGATTTGGCCTGCACACCTATTCTCATGGCACGGAACTGAACTTTATCTACGACGACTTCAAAATGAACGCCCCCTTTACCCATCGCAGCTATCAGTTCCGGGCCTATCGAGATTTTATGGACGCCGTGCCGGCCAACATGCGCCACCTGCCGGTCTATATCACCGAATCCAACCAGAACGACACCTGGCTCAACCGCAACATCGGCTGGGTGCAGCGGGCCTATGGCGAGATCGACCATTGGAACAAACAGGCGGGAAATCAGCAGATCCGCTGCCTGATCCTCTATCGGTGGCCCAAGCTTGACCGCTGGTATATCGAGGGCCGGCAGGGGGTGATCGAGGATTTCCGCCAGGCCCTCACCTTTGACTATCAATGGCGGGCCCAGGCTGGGGCTGGAACCACCCCGGCCCCGACCCCCGCCCCGACCCCCACCCCCATCACACCGCCCACGAACCTGACCTATGGCATCCAGTGGGTACGGGTGCAGTTTCCCCAGGACATCCAGCCCGGCCAGGAGATCACAGCGTCGGTGACTTTTACGAATCGGGGCAATTTTGTGCTGGCCCGGGGCGGCAGCAACCCTGTGCGCATGGGCTTCAAATTCTACGACGATGACCGGCCCGTGGTCTTGGCCGCGGACCGGAACCTGCGCACCTATATGCCCAAGGATGTGGCCGTGGGCGAGACAGTTACCGTGGACGCGGCCATTGCCACCCCCACCCAGCCCGGCAAGTTCACCCTGCAACTGGATCTGATGCACTACATGGACACCTGGTTTGGGGACAAGGGCGCGCAGCCCTATCGCACCACCCTTCAGGTGGGCGCGGTGGCCGCGCCGCCGGAGAGCGGGGATGTGCAGATTGTCAACATTGTGGACCAGATGCCCAAGGGGACCGTGGCCTATCAGCCCCGAGATCTGAGCCGGATCAAGCATTTGGTGATCAACCACACGGCCGTGCGGCCCAATGTGGACCTGGCCCTGATCGCCAACGCCCACATCCAGCGGGGCTATCCGGGCATTGCCTATGATTTTGTGGTGGATGACCGGGGGCGTGTCTTCCAGGTGGCCCCCCTGGAAGGCGCGGTGCGGGCGGACCAGGAGTGGTCGGGCCAGGGCATCAATATCTGTCTGGCCGGGAACTTTGAAGAGGCGCCGCCGCCCGCGGCCCAGCTCAACGCCGCCGGGCTGTTGAGCGCCAGCATGGCCCGGCGTTTTGGGCTGACCGCCAGCGCAGTGGTCGGCGTGGGCGAGATGCTCAGCTATGCCAGCCCAGGCCGTACCTTCTATGAAGGCCCCACCTGGAAAAACACCCTAAAACAGATCGTCGCCCAGCGGCTGCAAGAGGCCCCCGCCCCGGCGCCTGTGCCCGCCCCTGCCCCTGCCCCGGATCCGGAGCCCGAACCGACACCCCAGCCCCAGCCTGATCCCGAAGCAGACGACGAGATCCAGCAACTTCAGGCCCGGCTTCAACAGCTTCTGGCCCAGATCAGCACTTTGCAGTCAGAAAACCAACGTTTGCAGGCGCTGATCAACAGCGGACAGGGCGGCCAGGGCAGCGGCCCCATGCTGGTGGTGCAGCCGACCATCGAGGATGTGATCCTCTCCTTGCCCCGTGACCCGGCTGGCTTCTTCAAGCGCACCTTGGACGAGATCAAGTATGTGGTGATCAACCACACCGCGGTGCATCAGGAGGTGGCCCTGGATCGGATTGCCCAGGCCCATCGGGTGCGCCTGCCCGGCATCTTGTATCAGTTCTTCATCGATGCCCAGGGCGGCATCTTCCAGACCGAGCCGTTGATGGATGTGGTGGACGCCAGCCAACCCTATATCAAGAACGGCATCAATGTGGCCTTTGCCGGCAGCTTCACCGGCACCATCCCCTCCCAGGCCCAATTGCAGGCTGGCGGGCAGTTGATCGCCTGGCTGCTCGAGCAGTTCCCCCAGCTCAGCCTGGAGAACGTGATGGGCGTGCGGGAGTTCATCCCCCACAGCTCGCCCGGGGATCAATGGACCGAGGGGCAAAACTGGAAGGCCCTGCTCCTGACCGCCATCCAAAACGCGGAGCGGGCCGCCGCCCCCGGCCCCGGCTCGGACAGCGCCCAGGTCCAGGCCCTGCGCACCCAGATCGCCCAGCTTCAACAACAGGTGCAAACCCTGCAAACCCAACTGCAAAACGCCGCCGACGCCGGGGCCCAGGTGGCGGACCTGGAAAACGAGTTGCGCACGTTGGAAAACCAATACGAGGCCCTGGACGACCGCTATCGTGGGCTCCAAGCCGCAAACCAGAATCTGCAGAGCCAGGTCGACAGCCTTGAGGCCGAGATCGCCCGGCTGGTGAGCCTGCCCGCGGCCGATCAGCAGCCCCCCACCGCCAGTGGCCCGCCCCCGGTCGCCAAACCGGCTGTGGTCTACAAGGCGGACCGCCTCACCCGCCACCCCACCCTGCGCTATGACCGGCGCAGCCTTAGCCAGATCACCCACATCGCCGTCCACCACACCGCCATCCGCCCGGATGTGGGGCCGGAGCGCATCGCCGAACTGCATGTGATGGAAGACCAGAGCCGGCACAAAGACCCGTGGCCCGGCATCGGCTATCACTTCTTCATCCACGACAGTGGCGTGATCGACCAGTGCAACGACCTGGAGACGGTCAGCTATCAGGTCTATCGGGCCAACAACTACTCCTTGGGCATTGTGCTGGCGGGCAGCTTTATGAACGGCGCAACACCCACGGATGCCCAGTTGCAATCCCTGAGCCACCTCACCGCCTGGCTGATGCAGGAGTTGAATGTGCCCCTGCGCAACGTGTGGGGCCATCGGGAATTCCCGGACAACGCCACGGTCTGCCCTGGCAGCGAGTGGACCGAGGGCAAGCAGTGGCGCAACGACTTCTTCGCCCGCATCCAACAGGTGCAGAGCGGTGTGGCCGCCAAGCCCCTGGAGCATATACTGCTCTTCTGGCAGCGGGCCTTCCCTGGCCCCTACGCCGAGGCGGACCTGCTCAACGCCATGGAATATATCCGCCGTTTCCGGCCCAACTTGGGCTTTAGCGTGGAGGACGCCTTGCGGGCCAAATATGTCACCATCGTGGGCGGGGACGCCGGGACCAGCGGTGTGGACGAGCAGCGTTTGCGGGACGCCGGCTGCAAAGTGGAGCGCATCGCCGGGCGGGACGAGGCCGAGACGGCCCAGATGTTGGCCGCCAAGGTCCAGTCCGGTCGCCGCCACAGCCAAATGGACCCGGAAGCATGACCCTGCCCCACCGTGAAATCGATCCCCTGGGCGCGGCCTATGCCGTGGAATTGCCGGTCTACCAAGGACCGTTGGATCTGCTTCTGCGCCTGATCGAGCGGGAGGAGATGGACATCACCGAGGTCAGCCTGCTGGCGGTGACGGACCAATATCTGCGGGCCATGGAGCAGTTGGAGGAGATCCAGCCCGGCGCCCTGGCCGACTTTTTGGTCGTGGCCTCCCGACTGATCTACCTCAAATCCCGCAGCCTGTTGCCCAAGCCCCAGCCCCCGGACGAAGAGGCGGGGGAGGAGGATCCCGGCGACGCCCTGGTGCGCCAGTTGCTGGAATATCGCAGCTTCAAACAGGTGGCCTCCGCCCTCCACGAGCGGGAGGAGGCGGGGATGCGGGCCTTTCTGCGTCTGGCCCCCTTGCCGGAGATGGAGCGCAAGCTGGATCTGGGCGACCTGGCCATGGACCACCTCTTCAAGGCGGTGCAACGGGCCTTGCAGCGCATCCCCCCGGAGCCGATTGTGCCCACGGTGCGCACCTATGCCGTCACCGTGGCCGAGCAGATCGAGAAGGTGCGGGACGCCGTGCGCCTCTCTTTTTCCGGCAACCGTGCCGTCCCGGTACGTTTTTCGACCCTGCTCAGCCACAGCCAGAGCCGCATGGAGGTGATCGTCACCTTCCTGGCCGTGTTGGAACTGATCAAACGCCGGGAGCTGGACGTCAAGCAGGAAACCACCTTCGGCGAGATCGTCCTCGCCCCCTCCGCCGACGCCCCAGACCCGACCGAATCCGCCGATAGTTTTGAGACATATTGATCCACGAATCTTCACAAATCTTCACGAATCAAAAACAAAAGATTCGTGTGGATTCGTGAAGATTCGTGGATAGAAAATTCGTGGATCAACTCACTCCAAAGGAGACCCCCATGCAATATGGACAGATTTTTGGCGACAGCTTTCGTGTGATGTGGCGAGAGAAGAAGTTGTGGCTCTTTGGCCTGATCGGGCTGGCCCTCTCCTCGTTGTTGGGGATGGTGGCGGGCGTGGCCGGGCTGACCTTTCAGCGCAACCTGATCGGAACCATCAACCAGGAGATGATGCGGGGCGGCCGGGGAAACCCGGACCGCATGTTGGAGACCGTCTTTGGCAGCCTGGGGATCTTCTTCGTGGTCATCAGTTTGGTGATGCTCGGCGCCCTGGTGGCCTATGTGATCAACTTGGCCATGCGTCCGGCCACCATCCGGGCGGCTATGCGGGCGTGGCAGGGCGAACCGGTCTCCGTGGGCCAGAGCAGCCGGGAAGGGGTCAGCGCTATGCTGGGCTTCTTCGGGGTGGATCTGCTGTGGGCGGCGCTGCCCGTGTTGGTGGTGGGCGGAGGCTACGCCCTCATGTTTGCCACGATCTTTGGCGTGGCCGCGGCGGATGTCGGCGGCCGCAACAGCGATGCGGCTGGGGTTGGTCTGTTGGGCGTGATGCTGCTGGTCCTCTGCTGTTTTGCCATCTTCGGCCTGGTCTACATGGCCTTCTACGCCGTGCTGGCCCCCATGATGCGTCAATCCCTGGCCCAAGGCCGCCGTTCCTTCACCGCCGCCCTCTCGGAAGCCTGGGCCCTGGGCAAGGCCAATGCTGGGCCGCTGATCGTCTTTGCCCTCATGGTGTGGGGCGTCAGCCTGCTCCTCAACATTCTGGTACAGTTGGTCACCACCCCCTTTGTCAGCCTCTTCATGGGCGGTTGGATGGAGAGCATCTTTCAGAGCATGGAAGGCGGGGCCTCCACCCTGCCCATGCCCAACTACGCCATCCTGATCCCCGGCATGATGGCCCTCACGACCCTGTCGTATCTCATCACCAGCTTCATGCAGAGCTTCCGGCTGACGTTGTATACCAAGGTCTACGCGGAATTGACCGCACCGGAGCAACCGCTAATCGACCCAGAGGGTTGATCCACGAATCGACACGAATCTTCACGAATCCACACGAATCAAAAAGTAGAGATTCGTGAAGATTCGTGGATCAAAAAATCTACCCGCCTACCACCGGGATCTCTTTTTTCAACGTCACCGCGGCCAGGGTGATGGCGCAGGTATAGGCGTAGACCTCCACCCCGGCGGACTGGGCGTGGGCCAGGGCATCGGCGAAATCTGGGTCCGTGCGCCGGTTGGGTTGGACCGAGACGGCGTCCGGGCGTTGGACGATGAAGACGACGGCCGCCCGCTCTCCGGCCCGGACCAGGTCGGCCAACTCCAGCAGGTGACGCCGCCCCCGGATGGTCGGCGCATCGGGAAAGAGGGCCACTCCCTCCTCCACCAGCGAGACCGACTTCACCTCCACCCAGCAGGCGCGGCCCTGGGCATCCTCCAACAGAAAGTCTACACGGCTGTTGATTTTACCCGTATTCCCTTCGGGATCGTGGGGAACCGTCACCTCCCGGCGCACGGAGCGGTGGCCCTGGAAGGGGGCAAAGAAGCCGTCGGCCAGCCCCTCGGCAAAGAGATTGTTGGGCAGTTGGGTGTCCAGGCTGATCAACCCGCCAGTTTCCGGGTGAATCATAAAGCGCAGGGTGAAGGGGGTGCGCCGGGCCGGGTCCGTGGCCCGGCTGAGGTAGACCGTGGCCCCAGGGATCATCAACTCGGCCATGCGTCCGGGATTTGGGCAGTGGGCGCGCACGGTCTCGCCGCTGGCATGCAGACGGGCGTGGATCACGAAGCGGTTGGGCCGTTCCAAAAAGGTGGCGGTTTCTACGGCAAAGGGCATCTTCATGGCCCTATGCTACCACAGGGATCTCGAAAAGGGTTTAACCGCAGAGGGCGCAGAGATTGGGCAGCGGGCGCGGAGAAAACAGCGCTTGCCGCTCTTCAACCCTTTTTCTTTTCTCGGCGTTTCTCTGCGAAACCCTCCGCGTCTCTGCGGTTAAAAAGCTTTCTCGGGCCAGCCCCCATTGGTTCTGCCACGCGCAATTGTATTTTTCCGGGTGGCTGATGTATCATGGACCTGTGGCGTGTGTTTTCCTCGTGGCCATCAATCGATCTCTTCGTCCCCATCTCAGCGATCTGTTTTCTTGACTTCACTTCAGCGTTTGTTCGATTCAAGCAGTCCGTCTTTCCAACCCTTTTTCACAAGGAGAAAAAACCATGCAACGAAAATCTACCCTGATGTTGGTAGCCGTCCTGATGGTCTTTGCCGTCATCTTGGCTGCCTGTCCGGCCCCGGCGGCTGTGGCCCCCACCCCGGTCGAAGTGACCCGTGAGGTCCAGGTCGAGGTCGAAGTGCCCGTGGAAGTGACCCGTGAAGTTGAGGTTCAGGTGGAGGTGCCCGTGGCCAAGGCCGCTCTTGGCTCTGCCGAGCGTCCCATCAAGGTACTCTTCGTCCCCTCCGTCGAAGTTGACGCCATCATCAGCGGTGGCGCTGTCCTGGCCGACGCCTTGAAGGAGGCCACGGGTATGAACTTCGAAGTGGCCGTCCCCACCAGCTATGCGGCCACCATCGAAGAGATGTGCGCCTCCCCGGATGACACCATCGGCTTCATCCCGGCCCAGGGCTATGTGCTGGCCAACTCTCGCTGTGGCGTCCAGGTTGGCGCGGCGGCTGTACGCTTTGGCCTCTCCTGGTACGCGGCCCAGTTTGTGGTTCCCTTTGACAGCCCGGCCCAAAGCCTGGAAGATCTGGCTGGCCTGACCTGGGGTATCCCGGACTTTGGCTCCACCTCTGGCTACCTCTACCCCGCCGCCCAACTGATGGGCCTGGGTGTGGAACCGGGCGAGATTGTGGAGACCGGCAGCCACAACAACGCCATGTTGGCCGTCTACAACGGCGAAGTCGGCTTCGCTACCGCTTACTTTAGCCCCCCCCTGTTGCCGACCGGCAACTGGACCTATGGCGTGACCGATCCCGAAGTGTGGCGTGATGCCGGTGTGGCCCCTGTGCGCAACGACGAAGGCCGCACCTTCGTGGCTGGCGGCCCTAGCGAGGGTGGCTATCGCGTTCTGGATGCCCGCTCCTCCGTCTCTGACACGGCCCCGGACATCTTCGAAAAGACCCGTATCTTGGCCCTGACCCCCCAGATCCCCAACGACACGGTCTCTTTTGGCCCCGAGTTCCCGCTGAACACCTCCCAGCAGATCGTCAAGGCCCTGGTCGTCTTCACCGCCTCCGAGGCATGCGCCCAGTCCATCTGCTCCGACAGCTTCTACAACTGGACCGGTCTTGAGCCCGTCTCCGATGCGGCCTACGATCCCGTGCGCGACGTTATGGAACGCATGGGCATCACCGAGCAGGATGTGCTTGGTAACTAGGTTTTTGGGATTAGGGATTGGGGATTGGGAGATTAGGTGATTGGGAGATTGGGAGATTTTCCGGGGTCAGATGAACCCAGAAAGTCTCCCAATCTCTTACTCCCCCAATCGCCTGATCCCCCAATCACCCAATCTCCTACCCCCAATCCCCACTCCCCAATTTCCAGGAGAAATCGCGTGCTGCGAGTAAAAAATCTGACCAAAGTCTATGATGACGGCACGGTGGCATTGAAGGATGTCAGCTTTGATGTGCCGGATGGCCAACTTGTGGCCGTGATCGGTTTGAGCGGGTCGGGCAAGAGTACCCTGCTGCGCTGTATCAACCGGCTGATCGAACCGACCTCCGGGGAGATCTGGTGGAACGACATACGCCTCTCCCACATTACCGGCGAGGAGCTGCGCCGGGCGCGGCGGCGTATCGGCATGATCTTCCAGCACTTCAACCTGGTGGATCGCTCCTCCGTGCTGCGCAACGTACTCAGCGGGCGGCTGGGCTATGTCAACCCCCTGGCCTCGGTCATGGGCCGCTTCCCCGCAGAGGACACGGCCCGGGCCTACGCCAGCCTGGAGCGGGTGGGCATCAGCGACAAAGCCCAAAACCGGGCCGACGAACTCAGCGGCGGCCAGCGGCAACGGGTGGGCATCGCCCGGGCCCTGATGCAGGAGCCGGAGCTGATCCTGGCCGACGAGCCCGTGGCCAGCCTGGATCCGGCCCTGGCCCACAGCATCATGCGCCATCTGCAACAGATCAACCAGGAAGATGGCATCACAGTTTTGTGCAGTCTGCATTTCCTGGACCTAGTCCAGCAATATGGCACCCGGGCCATCGCCCTCAACGACGGCCACCTGGTCTTTGACGGCACCCCAGAACAGATCGATGACGCCATGTTTATCGACATCTACGGGCAGGAAGCAGAACGAATTGGGTAATGAAGGACAATGAAGGACAACGGAATCAACCATGACTGAAGCAATCTCCAATCGCGACCGCCCCTTTGAACTGGGCATCTATGATTTTGTGGACAAGGGCACGCACCTGGCCACCAGCCCAGACAAGGACCCGGCTGAGATCATGCGCAACACCCTGGAACTGATCCAGCTTGCGGACCAGACCGGGCTGGATGTGTACGCCATCGGCGAGCATCACCGCCCGGAATATCTCTCGTCCGCCCCGGTGGTGATTTTGGCCGCGGCCGCGGCGTTGACGAAGCGCATCCGCTTCTCCACCGCGGTCACCGTACTCAGTTCCGAAGATCCCGTGCGGGTCTTCCAGAGCTTCGCCACCCTGGATCTGATCTCCAACGGCCGGGCCGAGATCATGGCCGGGCGGGGGTCATTTATTGAGTCGTTCCCCCTCTTTGGCTATGATTTGAAGGAGTATGACGGGCTATTTGATGAAAAGTTGAGGCTGTTGGCCCATCTGCGTGAGGCGGAGATCATCAATTGGTCGGGCAAGCACCGGGCCCCCATCAATAATTTGGGCATCTACCCCCGTCCGGTGCAGGAAAAACTGCCCATTTGGGTCGCCGTGGGCGGCACGCCCCAATCCGTGGTGCGGGCGGCGTCCCTGGAACTGCCCCTGGCCCTGGCCATCATCGGCGGCATACCGGAGCGCTTCGCCCCCTTCTTCGATCTCTATCGCCAGGCCTCTAAGGAATATGGCTTCGACCCCACCCACATTCCCCTGAGCGTCAACTCCCACGGCTTCATCGCCGACGACGCCCAGGACGCCGTGGATGCCTACTACCCCGCGGCCACGGCCATGATGAACAAGATCGGCCGGGAGCGGGGCTGGGCCCCCTCCACCCAGGCCCAGTTGGAGAGCCAGCGCACCCTGCGCGGCTCCGATTTTGTGGGCACACCGGACGAGATCATCGAAAAGATCCTGTTTCAGCATGAGATCTTCGACCATCAACGCTTCTTGATCTACATGGGCAATAATTCCATTGAACACAGCAAAATGATGCGGGCTGTCGAACTGTTTGGGACCAAAGTCGCCCCTGTGGTGCGCAAGGAGATCGCCCGGCGTAACGCTGCCGGATAGACCCCAGACCTCGATCCCACGCTCTGCGTGGGATCAGTTTTCGGCGCTCTGCGCCGAGGGGCGCAGAGCGCCCGACGGCATTCCCACGCGGAGCGTGGGATCGAGAACGCGAAGAATTCGGATGACATAAATGAATCAAGTTAAAAAACTCCGACTCCCCACCATCGGCTGGCGGGAATGGGTCGGATTGCCGGATCTGGGCATCAGGCAGATCAAGGCCAAGGTCGATACAGGCGCCCGCTCCTCCTCCCTCCATGCCTTTGATGTGCAAGTTTTCGAGCGGGACGGGGCCAAGTGGGTGCGATTTCAGATCCATCCTGCCCAACGCAACGACACCAAGGTTGTGGAAGCCGAGGCGAAAGTGCTGGAATTCCGATCCGTGCGCAGTTCCAGCGGCAAGGCGGCCCTGCGACCGGTGATCCTCACCCACGTCGAATTGCTTGGCATTTCCTGGCCCATCGAGTTGACCCTGGCCAGCCGGGATAAGATGGGCTTTCGCATGTTGCTGGGCCGGGAAGCCTTTCGGGGCAAATTCCTGGTGGACGCGGGCAAGTCCTACTTTGGCGGCAAGCCCGTGCGCAGGAAGAAGAAACCGATCAGCAAGTGACCGTCTTTGAAAAGCCTTCACCGCAAAGCCGCAAAGGGCGCAAAGATTTAAAGAAAATCTCGCCTTCTTTTCTTTTTTTCTCTCTTCTCTTTGCGCCCTTTGGGACTTTGCGGTGAAAAATGTTCCACCTCTCGCCGCCATTGATCTATAACCAAAAAGGAAAACGATGAAATTAGCCATTCTCTCATGCAGTCCCAAATGTTACAGCACCCGGCGTCTCCGAGAAGCCGCGGAGCAGCGGGGGCACACGGTCAAGGTGCTGGATACCCTCAAGTTCGCCATCGATCTGGACCAGGGCGAACCGGAACTCTATTTCCGTCAAAAGCAACTCTCCCAGTATGACGCGGTCCTGCCCCGGATCGGCGCCTCCATCACCTATTATGGCACCGCGGTCGTGCGCCAGTTCGAGCAGATGGATGTCTTTTGCGCCAACTCCTCCGCCGGCATCACCAACTCTCGGGACAAGCTGCGCAGTCTGCAAATCCTCAGCCGCCACCTGATCGGCATCCCCAAAACCACCTTTGTGCGGGACAAAAAGGATGTCCTGCCCGCCATCGAACGGGTGGGCGGCGCGCCGGTGATCATCAAACTGCTGGAAGGCACCCAGGGCATCGGTGTGCTGCTGGCCGAGACGGTCAAATCTGCCGAGGCGATCATCGAACTGTTGCAGAGCCAGAAGCAGAATATTTTGATCCAAAAATTTGTAGCCGAAAGCAAAGGCAAGGACATTCGAGCATTCGTGGTGGGGGACCGGGTGGTCGCTGCCATGAGACGGACCGCCCAGGGACAGGAATTCCGCAGCAATGTACATCGGGGCGGTGTGGCCGAGACGGTGACCCTGAGCGAAGAATACAAGGAGACGGCCGTGCGGGCGGCCCAGATCATGGGGCTGCGCATCGCCGGGGTGGATCTGCTGGAAGGCAAGGACGGCCCGCTGATCATGGAGGTCAACTCCTCCCCCGGCTTGGAGGGGATCGAAGGGGCCACCCAGCTCGACATTGCCGGGGCCATCATCGACTACATGGCCGCCCAGGTCGACTTCCCCGAGATCGACCTGCGCCAACGCCTGACCGTGAGCAAAGGCTACGGCGTGGCCGAGATCTCCATCCCCGAAGGCTCCGACTATGTGGGCAAGACCCTAGGGGACTCTGGCTTACGGGACAAGGACATCGTTGTCCTCACCCTTTATAAAGGGACAACTGTGATTCCCAACCCTCGCCCCCACCGAATACTTGAGGCCGGGGATCGTCTGCTCTGCTTTGGCAAGCTGGAATTGATGCGAGATCTGATCCCGTCCAAAGTGCGCCGCAGCCGCCGTCCCCGGGTCAAAGGATTGCCCGACCTCCCCGTGGCCGAGGAAGTCCACCGAGATTTAGATCAGTAAACAAATAGGCCACGGATTGAACGGATAAAACGGATTTTTACTGATTTTTAGAAAAAATCCGTTTTTGATCCGTCGCATCCGTTCAATCCGTGTTCTATTTGTTTTTTGACCCGTACCCTTGCGGTGAATTGAAGCCTTCCAAAACCTTGAAACGAGATCTATGACTGAACCGCGCAAACGCAAACCGATTGACGAATGGCATGGGGAAGAGATCCCCGCCGGGGAAATCCGCAATGTGACCCTGGCCGTGGGCGAAAGCTACAGCAGCATGACCGTGGAGATCCCTCTCCAGATCCGGCGGGCCAAGGAGGAGGGGCCGGTGGTCTTTGTCACCGCGGCCCTGCACGGGGACGAGATCAACGGCACCGGGGCCGTCCGCCAACTGATCCGGGACCCAGGTTTTGTCCTGGCCCGGGGGACGGTGATCCTCGTCCCCGTGCTCAATCTGTTGGCCTTCGACCGCCACTCCCGCTACCTGCCCGACCGCCGGGATCTCAACCGATCCTTCCCCGGCTCGGCCCACGGCAGCCTGGCCAGCCGCATGGCCCACATCATCTTCGACGAGATCGTCTCCCGCTGCGACTACGGCATCGATCTGCACACGGCCGCGGTGCGGCGCATCAACTACCCCAACGTGCGAGGGGATATGTCCAACCCGGCCGTGCGCCGCCTGGCCGAATCCTTTGGCTCCGAATTTATCATGAACGGCAAGGGCCCGGCCGGCGGATTCCGCCGGGAGTCCGTGGCCGCTGGCTGTCCCACTGTGATCATGGAGGGGGGCGAGGTGTGGAAGGTGGAGCCGGGGGTGGTGGAGTCGGCCACCCGGGGCGTCCGCAACGTCCTGCGCACCCTGGAGATGTTGGAGGGGCCGGTGCAGACCCCGGCCTATCAGATCATCATCGAGAAATCCACCTGGATTCGGGCCGACCGGGGGGGCTTCATGAAGTTCCACGTCAAACCCGGAGACATCATCGAGCAGGATCAGCCCCTGGCCACCAACACCACCCTCCTGGGCGAAGAGCGCAACATCCTGCGCGCCCCCTTCGACGCCGTGGTGATCGGCATGACCAGCCTCCCCTCCGTCAGCCCCGGCGAGCCGATCTGCAACCTGGGCAAATTGCCCGCCGGGACAGAGCCGGCGGAGCTGCGCCGTCTGCGGGCAGAAAAAGACGACCTGGGCCAGCGCCTGTCCGAAGAGATCGGGGCCAACGTGCTGGTGCTTGAGGCGTCCGCGCAACCTGACGCCGGTTGAAAGAGCTATGGACATCTTCCCGCTGTTGGACGAACTGCAAACCATGGCCCGCAACGGCCTGGCCTTCACAGCCAACCCCTATGACCGGGAGCGCTACGAGCGGCTGTTGACCCTGGCCGCCGCAGGCTACGCCGACCTGCTTGACGCCCCGGCGCAGGCCATCCGCCCCCGCTTTTTACAGGAGCTTGGCTACATCACCCCCAAAGTGGGGGCGGACGCCGCCATCTTCAACGCGGAGGGCCACATCCTGTTGATGGAGCGGGCCGACGGCAGCGGCTGGTGTCTGCCCTGCGGCTGGGTGGATCCCAACGAAAAGCCCGCCCAAGCCGTGGTGCGGGAGGTGTGGGAAGAGACCGGGCTGACCGTCGAGGTGCAGCGCTACGTCGGCCACTTCACCCGCCTGCCCAGCGCCGTCAACGGTCCCCACACCATGATCGCCATCGTCTTCCTGTGCGCCGTCACCGGGGGCGAGTTGACTCTCTCCCACGAAGGGCTGGCCCTGGCCTACCGGGCCATCGATGACGTGCAAAATTGGCACGCCACCCACGAGAGATATGCCCGGTCCGCCTGGGCCATGTGGCAGGCGGGGGGTGTGGGGGATGTGGTGTATGATTGACTGTACTGTGAAGTATTGAGTGAGCGAAAGGCGCAGGCGATGACACAAGAATTCAACGTGATTATTGAGAAGGATGAGGATGGCTATTACGTGGCCTCAGTTCCCGCGTTGCGGGGATGCCATACCCAGGCGAAGTCGCTGGATGTGCTGATGAAGCGCATCCGAGAAGCAATTGAGTTGTGCCTTGAGGTCGAAACCCCCGTCACGAATGAGTTCATCGGGGTGCAGCGCGTGGCGGTCTTGACATGAGTACGTTTCCGGCGGTCTCCGGCAGGCGGCTGATCAAGGCGTTGGGCAAGCTGGGATTTGAGGTGATTCGCGTCAAGGGCAGTCACCATTTTCTTCGACATCCCGATGGGCGATCTACCGTGGTACCTGTCCATCGGGGTGAAACCATCGGACGCGGCCTACTCGCCCAGATTCTGCGGGATTGCGATCTGTCCCAGGAAGAATTGCGGGAAAAGTTGTGAGCAAATGTGCGGTGACCGTGGGCGAGTTGACCCTCTCCCACGAAGGGCTGGCCCTGGCCTACCGGCCCATCGACGACGTGCAAAACTGGCACGCCACCCACGAGAGATATGCTCGGTCCGCCTGAACGATGTGGCAGGCGGGGGTGTGGGGGATGTGGTGTGGGATTGAGGAAAGTGGAGAACGCATTCGAAGGATATCGTGAGTACCCGTCGAAATCGCAGAAAAGCCGAATTTGGAGATTTTCAGACTCCGCCCTCGCTGGCGCGCAAGGTCTGTGCGCTTCTCTCAAATCTTGGGGTTGCCCCCGCCTCTATGCTGGAACCGACGTGCGGCGAAGGCAATTTCATCATGGCTGCCTTGACGCAGTTCGGCACATTGACAGATGTGATCGGACTTGACATCAACCGTGGGTATATTGATAGTCTTGCCAAAAAGCTTGATGAGAACCCCAAGGTTGAAATTGCCCAATCTGACTTTTTCGACACGGATTGGACGAGTATCTTGGACCGGCTGCCCGTCCCGCTTTTGATTCTTGGCAATCCGCCGTGGGTGACAAATTCGGCGTTGGCGACCCTGGGCAGCGGAAACTTGCCGCAAAAGAGCAACTTTCAGAATCACACGGGTCTTGAAGCCATCACCGGCGCGAGCAATTTTGATATTTCGGAGTGGATGCTGATCAATTTGGTCGAGCGAGTGCGCAGCCGTGATGCCGCCATCGCCATGCTGTGCAAAACCGCCGTTGCCCGCAAGGTCCTGCTGTATGAGTGGCAGAGCAATCCAGATTTCGGCCAGGCCAGCCTCTTTCTGATTGACGCACAGGCCGAATTTGGGGCCGCCGTGGACGCCTGTTTGTTTGTCTATAATCCTGGAAAGGCGGGGGCAAAGAGCTGTGGGGTGTACAGCGAGTTGTCGCCTCTCTCGAAGATGGCGTCTCTCGGATACGAGGATGACCAATTGATCGCCAATGTGGAATTCTATCAGAAATGGAAACATCTCCAGACCAAAACGGCTGAGGAAAACCATTTTGCGTGGCGGTCGGGCATCAAACATGATTGTGCCAAGGTGATGGAATTTACCCGATCCGAGGGGATGTATGTGAACAATTTGGGGGTGTGGATTGAGATTGAAGACACCCTCGTTTATCCAATGATGAAGAGTTCCGATGTGGCGAACGGCTCGCCGCCCAGCCGGTTCATGTTGGTACCACAGCGATCAACCGGGCAAGAGACGAAATCGATCAGACTGACCGCACCGAAAACCTGGACCTATATGGTGGCGCATCAACATCATTTCGAGCGTCGAAAGAGCGCAATCTATCGAAACAGGCCCCAGTTTTCAATTTTCGGTGTCGGCGACTATTCGTTTTCAACCTGGAAGGTGGCCATTTCCGGTCTGTATAAGCGACTTGCCTTTGTGGCCGTGGGTCCACACGAAGGCAAACCGGTTGTGCTTGACGATACCTGCTACTTCCTGGCCTGTCGAAACGAAGAAGAAGCCCGCTTGATCGCCACCCTGTTTAATTCTGAACCCGCCACCGAGTTCTTCTCAGCCTTCATTTTCTGGGATGCGAAGCGGCCC
>CAZKEX010000054.1:0-17491 GCA_964551895.1 uncultured Caldilineaceae bacterium
TGCGAGTTGCGAGTTGCGCAAAACTGGCGGATTGATTGCTCTTATCTCGCAACTCGCAGCTCGCATCTCATCACGCAAACGTATACGCCAACTCCACCACATCGCTCAACACGCCCGCTGCGGTGGCGTCCACGCCGGCGCCCCGGCCTTGGATGACCAGGGGGTTGGGGCTATACCAGCGGCTGGTGATCTCCACCAGATTGTCCGTGCCGGAGAGCCGGCCCAGGGGACTGTCCGCGGGGACAAAGGCCGGGCCGACCCGACAGGCGCCACCATCTTCCGTGGCCTCCAGGGTGGCGGCGAAGCGCAGGACGCTCTCCTGGGCCTCGGCTTGGGCCACCTGGGCTTGGAAGTCGGCATCCAGCGTGGGCAGGGCGGCCATGAAGGCCTCCACGGAGAGATCGTCCATCTGGGGCGGGTAGAGGCCGACCACCTCCACGTCGTCCATGTCCAGCCGCCAGCCCAGCCCCCGGGCCATGATCAGGGCCTTGCGGGCCACATCCACCCCCCCCAGGTCGTCCCGGGCATCCGGCTCGGTGTAGCCAAGCTCAAAGGCTTCTTTCACGATCTCGCTGAAGGGCCGCCCCTCTTCCAGCCCGGTCATCACATAGCCCAGGGTGCCGCTAAAGGTGCCGGTGATGCGGGTGATGGCGTCCCCGCTGGCCACCAGCCGGTTGAGGGTGGCGATCACCGGCAGGCCAGCGCCCACGGTGGTCTCCCAGCGTGTCTGGGCCAGGCTGCGGGCGCTGTGGCCGGCAAAGTTGCCCCGCTGATCTGTGACGCCGGCTCGAGTGAGCCGGTCGTATGCCTCCTGATCTGCGGTCAAAGGTTTTTTGTTGGCCAAAACGACCTTGTAGTGCCGGTTGAGAGCATAGATCAAGGCCGGGAGGGTGCGGCCGGTGGCGGAACAGTCCACGACGATGGTGCCCCGCATCCCGCTGATGTCCACCAGATCCACTGGATCGTTCATGGGTGCGCCCAACTCATGGCTGCGCAAGGGGTTGCCCGCCTGCTTGTGGGCCAGGATGCCGGACATGACATCGTCGTGCAGCCCGCCATAGGGTTCGGTGACGGCCCCGCTGCTGTCCGCCAGGGCCAGGATGCGCAGGTGCAGGCCATATTCCTCGGCGTGGAAGTCTCGCTGCTCCAAAATCTGGCGCAAAAAAGCACTGCCCACACCGCCCACGCCCAGCAAGATGATTGGAATTTGTCGCATGGTATCTCCTTGAGGGGGGTGGGGATTGGGGATTTGGGATTGGGTGGAATTGACTACCTAATCCCCAATCCCAAATCCCAAATCCCCAATCCCCATTCCCCTATCCCGTAAAAAGTTGATCTAGCTCGAAAGCCTGATGGATCACCCGCACGGCTTCGTCCGCGTCGCCTTCGGTGACGACGAGGCTGATGTTTGCCTCGCTGGCCCCTTGGGCAATGGCGATCACGTTGATGCTGGTGGTACCCAGGGCGCTGAAGAGCCGCCCGGCGATCCCCGGCGTGCCCTTCATGCCGCTGCCCACCACGGCCACGATCACGATCTCCGGCTGCTGGGAGATCTCGTCGATGTAACGGCGCTCAATTTCGCGCTCGAATTCGGTCCGGAGCGTGGCGGCCACAGTGGCGGCAGAGCTTTGGGGCACCACAAAACAGATGCTCTGCTCGCTGCTGCTCTGGCTGATCATCAGCACGTTGGCCTGGTGCCGGGCCACGCTGGCAAAGGTGCGGGCCGCGATCCCCGGCACGCCCATCATGCCCCGCCCGGCCACGGTGATCATGTTCATGTTGTGAATGGCCGTGATGGCCTTGACCCCGGTGACCTTGGGGCCGCTGCTCTTGTCCGGGGTGACGATGCGGGTACCCAGATGGCTGGGCTCAAAGGTGTTGAGTACCCGCACGGGGATGCCCTTGCGCACGGCCGGGGTGGTGGTCTTGGGGTGCAGGACCTTAGCCCCGTAATAGGCCAGCTCGGCCACCTCTTCGTAGCTCAGTTCGGGCAGGGTGCGGGCGTTGGGCACCACCCGGGGGTCCGCGGTCAACACGCCGTTGACGTCGGTCCAGATCTGGATCTCGTCCGTGTCCAGGGCCGCGCCGATGATGGCGGCGGAATAGTCCGATCCCCCCCGGCCCAGGGTGGTGGGGATGCCCTTGCGGGTGGCCCCCACGAAGCCGGTGATCACAGGCACCACGCCGCTCTCGATCATGGGCAGCAACCGCTCGCGACAGCGCCCCTCGGTCAGATCCATGATCGGCTCCGCGCCGTTGTGCAGGTCGTCGGTGATGATCAGTTCGCCAGCATCCAAGAACTGGGCCTGGAGACCTTTGGCCCGCAACACCCCGGCCAGCAGGGGCGCGGCCAGCCGCTCCCCCATGCCGCTGACCACATCCAGCCCCCGGGCGGTCAGCTCGCCCAGGACGGCGATGCTGCGGCAGAGCCGCTCGAATTCCCGCAGACGGTCGTCGAAGAGGCGGCCCAGGGCGGCCCGCTCCACGCCATCCTCGATCAACTGCCCGGCCACCAACTGATGCTTGACCAGCAGCGTGCTGCGGGCCTCGTGATAGGGGGCCTCGTCCCCGGCGGCCGCGGCTTTGGCGGCATCGATCAGGGTGTTGGTCACGCCGCTCATGGCGCTGGTGACGACCACCACCCCGGGGCGGCCCGTTTGATTTTGGTTCTCCACCGCAGCGGCCACAATCTCGGCCACCTGGGCAAATGCATCGGTCTTGCCGACGGACGTGCCGCCGAATTTCATGGTAATCATGGAAAAAACCCTCGACTATTTTGGATTGATTTGAGATGCGAGATTTGAGATGCGAGTTGCGTTGCTTATCTCGCATCCCGCATCTCATAACTCGCTCAATTATGCCCTATGCCTTTTCCAGCACAAAAACGGCTGTGGTGGCTCGCAGGTTCTTGAGTTTGCGCACGTAGATGCGTCGTTTTTTGGACAGATAGGCCTGTTCGCCGATGTGGATGCCGATCTGGGGGCAGAACTGGGCAAAGTCGGTGACGGTGACGGCCTGCCAGCGGGGGCTTTCGTGCCACGCCTGGCCCAGATCCGTGGCCACGGGGATGCGCCCGGTGAGCAGCAGATTTAGCCGGTGCCGCCAATAGCCCCAGTTGGGCAAGCTGACAATGGCCCGCTTGCCCACCCGCAACATCTCCAGCAGGATCTTGCCTGGGTTGTCCAAAAAAGGCAGGGTCTGGCTGAGGACCACATAGTCGAAGCTCTGGTTGGGGTAGTCGGCCAGCCCCTCCTGCAGGTTGCCCTGGCGCACGCTCAACCCCCGGCGCACACAGAGCAGCACCCCCTCCTCGCTCAACTCGATGCCCCGGCCCTTCACCTGGCGCTGATGGATCAGATAGTCCAGCAGCAGCCCATCCCCACAGCCCAGGTCCAGCACCTTGCTGCCAACCGGGATCATCTCCACGATGGCGGCCAGATCCGGCCGGTCGGCGATCTCGGAGACCGGGAGAGGGGGAGACAGGGAGAAAGGGAGAAGGGGAGACAGGGAGAAGAGGAGAAGAGGAGACAAGGAGACAGGGAGCGGTGGGGTCATCGTGCTGCCCCCCGTACCACCAACTCACGCCCCCCATCTCCCCATCTCCCTGTCTCCTTGTCTCCCTGTCTCCCTGTCTCCCGGTCTCCCTGTCTCCTTGTCTCAACCCCCTCTTCCCTCGCCAGCCGGTCCAAAAAGCTGCCCAGGAGCCGGGTCATGGTCTCCACCTCCAGCAGGAAGGCGTCGTGGCCCCAACTGCTTTCGATGTCCAAATAGGTGACATCCGCGTCGGTGGCGGTCAAGGCGCTGACCAGTTCTTTGCTGTGATAGCTGGGATAGAGCCAATCGCTGGTGAAGCTGACCACCAAGAACTTGACATGTTCGCTGTTGGCAAAGGCCGCGGCCAAAGAGCCGGAGGGCTGGGTGAGGTCGAAATAGTCCATAGCCTTGGTGACATAGAGATAGCTGTTGGCGTCAAAGCGGCGGGTGAAGTTGTTACCGTTGTATTTGAGATAGCTCTCCACCTCAAACTCGGTCTGAAACTCGTAGCCGTAGCGCTCGCGGGCCTGGAGACGGCGGCCAAATTTGTGCTGCATGGACTTTTCGCTCAGATAGGTGATGTGGCCCACCATGCGGGCCACGGCCAGCCCGGCGTCGGGCCGCTTGCCGTTCATATAGTAGTCCCCGTGGTTCCAACTGGGGTCGGCGTAGATGGCTTGGCGGCCCACCTCGCTGAAGGCGATCAGCATGGGGCTGTGCCGGGCCGTGGTGGCCAGGGAGATGACAGCCTTGATGCGCTGGGGATGGTGGGCCGCCCATTCCAGCACCTGCATGCCGCCCATGGATCCCCCGGCCACACACAACAGCCGGTCGATGCCCAGATGATCGATCAGCTTGACCTGTGCCCGCACCATGTCGCCGATGGTGACCACGGGAAAGTTGAGACCATAGGGTTCCCCCGTGGCCGGGTCCACGCTGGCCGGGCCGGTGGAGCCATAACAGCTTCCGATCACGTTGCTGCAGATCACAAAAAAGCGATCCGTGTCAAAGGCCTTCCCCGGCCCGATGGTGTCGTCCCACCAGCCCGGCTTGTCCTCGTCCCCGGCATGGTAGCCGGCCGCGTGCTGGCTGCCGCTCAACGCGTGGACGATCAGGATGGCGTTGGAGCGATCCGCGTTCAGCGTGCCGTATGTCTCGTAGGCCAAAGTCACCGGGCCAAGGGTGGCCCCGCTCTCCAAACAGAAGGGCTCGTCTTCGGCAAAGGTAAAGCTCTGCGCCTCCACAAGGCCGACGGAGGCGGGGTTGGGTGTGGTCATGGGATCCTCGTTTCTGTGACAAGGTGACAAGGTGACAAGGTGACAGGGTGAGGGGGTGACCAGGTACCCAGGGGAAAATCACCTTGTCACCCTGTCACCCTGTCACCCCCTCACCTTGTCACCCTGTCGCGACGCTCAACGCCTGGTCCAAGTCCCACAGGATATCTTCGATGTCTTCAAGACCGATGCTCAGGCGGATGAAGTCTGGGGAGACGCCGGCGGTGACCAGTTCGGACTCGCTCAACTGGCTGTGGGTGGTGCTGGCCGGGTGGATGGCCAGGCTCTTGGCGTCGCCCACGTTGGCCACGTGGCTCAGCAGCTCCAGGCTGTTGATGAAGGCCTTGCCGGCGTCCACACCGCCCACGATGCCAAAGCCCATGATGGCCCCAGCCCCCTTGGGCAGGTACTTTTTGGCCAAGTCAAAGTCCTTGTGGCTGGGCAGACCGGGATAGCTGACCCACTTGACCGCGGTGTGGCTTTCCAAGAACTGGGCCACCCGCTGGGCGTTGGCCACATGGCGATCCATGCGCAGACTCAGGGTCTCGATGCCCTGGATGGTGGCCCAGGCGTTGAAGGGGGCCTGGCAAGCGCCGATGTCCCGCAGGGTCTGCACCCGGGCCTTGATGGCAAAGGGGGGCAGCCCCATCCCGACCAGGTCGGCGTAGACCAGCCCGTTGTAGCTGGGGTCCGGCGTGGTGAAGTTGGGGAAGCGGCCACTGGTCCAGTCAAAGTTGTTGCCGTCCACCATGATGCCGCCGATGGTGGTGCCGTGGCTGCCCAGAAACTTGGTGGTGCTGTGGAGAACGATGTTGGCCCCATGCTCGAAGGGGCGGCACAGATAGGGCGTGGCAAAGGTGTTGTCGATCATCAACGGGATGTTGTGGGCCTTGGCGATGGCCGAGACCTCTTCGAAGGGGAAGACGGTGATGTCCGGGTTGCCCAGGGTCTCGCCATAGATGATCTTGGTGTTGGGGCGGATGGCAGCCTCGAAGCTGGCCGGGTCGTTGGGGTCCACAAAGGTGACTTCGATGCCCATGCGGGGAAAGGTATAGTTGAACTGGTTGTACGTGCCCCCATACAGCCGGCTGCTGGCCACGATGTGATCCCCGGCGCTGCACAGGGTGAGGATGGCCATGGTCTGCGCGCCGTGTCCACTGCTGGCGGCCACGGCGGCCGCGCCCCCCTCCAAACTGGCGATGCGCTGCTCCAACACATCCGTGGTGGGGTTCATGATACGGGTGTAGATGTTGCCAAACTCCTTCAGGGCGAAGAGGTTGGCGGCGTGGTCCGTGCTGTCGAACTGATAGCTGCTGGTCTGATAGATGGGCACACCCAGGCTGCCTGTGGTCGGGTCCGAACGCTGGCCGGCGTGCAGTTGACGGGTGTTAAAGCCAAATTGATGGTCAGTCATGGTGATTCTCTCCCAAGGATTGGTGGTTGGTTGGTTTGGTGGTTGGTTGGTTTGTTGGTTGGTTGGTTAGTTGGTTGGTTGGGTGGGTGGTGGTAGCCACGAAGTTGTGAAGGTGGGGAGGTTCAGGAAGGAGAGATGATGATTTCCTTCGTGTGTCTTCCCTTCTTCCTTTCTTCGTGGCTACATACACCGTCCCCCCGCCGCAAACTTTGACATAAAAATACCCCCTCATCTGGGGAAGATGAGAGGGTAGACGGGTGCGGGTGCGGGTTCCTGGTACAAAAAATCCCCAAGGCTGTCAAAAGTTGGGGAGGAGTCAGGAAAAGCGATCCATCTCCTCTCATCTTCCAGAATGTCCTGCCGGAATTGGCACCCTGGCGCTTGCACAGCAGCTTTGCTGTGTTTGCCGGGTTGCCGAGGTTTCAAAGGGCCGGTCCCTCCACCTCTCTGGATAAGAGTACGATATTCGATTGTGAATGGGACTATATCAAGGCTTGGGGAATTTGTCAAATCAATTTCATAAAAATTAAGGACAATGGGCAATGGGCAATGCACAATGCACAATGCACAATGATGTGTCAGCAACGACCATTGTCCATTGTCCATTGCCCATTGTCCATTGCCCATTGTCCATTTCTTACGGCTTCTCCAGCCCATGGGCCTGCAACAGCGCAGCGTCGTCCATCAACGCCCCCGTCTCCCCGTCGGCCACGACCCGGCCTTCGTCCATGATCACCATGCGGGGGAAGAGTTCCCGGACCATGAGCATGTCGTGGGAGGAGACCAACATGGTGAGGGGCAGCGCCCGCAGCAGGTTGATCAGGGATCGCCGGGCCCGGGGATCCAGCCCCGCGGAGGGTTCGTCCAGCACCAGGATCTCCGGCTGCATGGAGAGGACCGTGGCGATGGCGATACGTTTCTTCTCGCCTACGCTCAGGTGATGGGACATGCGGTTGACGTAGTCGTCCATGCCCACCTGGGCCAGGGCCGCGCTGACCCGTTTGCGCACCTCGGCCTCGGCCAGCCCCATGTGCAGGGGACCAAAGGCCACATCCTCGAAGACCGTGGGGGAGAAGAGTTGATCGTCCGGGTTCTGAAAGACCACCCCCACCCGGCCACGGATGATGGGCAGATTGCTCTTGATCACCGGCATCCCCCCCACGCGGATGGGGCTGTCGCCGTTCTTGCCCGCATGGCTGCCCAGGATGCCGTTGAGGTGCAGCATCAGGGTAGATTTCCCCGCGCCGTTGGGACCGACCAGGGCCACCTTCTCCCCCCGCTCGATCTTCAGCGTCACGTCCGCCAGGGCCTTGTGTCCGTCGGGATAGGCAAAGCTCAACCCCTCCACGGCCAGGGAGATCACCCCGCCCTGCGCGGCCCAGGCCGCCGTCTCGTTTTTTGTTCTGTCTTTGTGAATAATCGGCATGAAATGAAGAGATTCCTGTTTTTGAAAAAGTTTAGTAAAGCAATGAGTAATGAGTAATGAAGTAAGGGGGTGGACTGGTGGTTGAGCTTGTCGAAATCACCGGCCTTCGACAAGCTCAGACCTCGATCCACGCCTTACTTGTTACTCCTTACTCATCGCCCTACCCACCCCACAACCTGCACCAGCACCAGCCCAACGGCCACGATCCCCCCGGCCAGCCAGTCGGTGGATCTCATGGTGTGGGGGTTGAGGGTGTAGAAGTGGCCCTGATAGCCCCGGGCTAGCATGGCGTTGTAGATGCGGTCGCTACGCTCGTAGCTGCGCAGAAAGAGTTGGCCCGCCATGTTGCCAGCCATGCGCGCTCGCCACAGGATAGATCCGCCGCTCTTGAGTTCCGGCGCGTCGGCCAGCCGGGCGCTGCGGGATTCTCTGGCCCGGAGCAGGCGGCTGGCTTCGTCGGTGAGGACGGAGAGGTAGCGGTACATGAAGGAGACGATGGCCACCAAGGGTCCCGGCAGGTGCAGATGGCGCAGGGCGTGCATGAGATCCGGGAACTGGGTGGTGGCGGTGAGCAGGATGGCGGCCTGGACCGAGAGCCAACTGCGCACCACCACGCTGACAAAGCGCAGCACCCCGGCGTCGGTGGCCACCAGCTCCCACGTGCCGATGTGTAACGTCCCCACGGGGGCACCGGGCAACGCGAAGATGGCCGAGACCGCGGCCAGGGCAAAGGGCAGGGCCACAAACGAACGTTTGACCGTATACGCATAGCCGATGTGGGCCAAAAGCCCCGTCCCGATCAAGGCGATCCAGGCCAGGCCAAAGGCGATCCACGCCCCGTCGGGCAGCGCCGCGTTGGAGACGATGAAGGCCACGGTGGCCAACACCTTCACCCGGGGGTCCAGCCGGTGGACCACGCTGTTCTCGGCTTGATAGCGGTCGAAACTTATCTGCATCAGGAGACCTTCACCTCGGAGCGGTGGCGGCGGCGCATGAGCCAGACCAGCCCCCAGGTCAACCCGGCCACCACCAGCGCCCCCACAAGCCCGGCGGCAATGGTCGAACCGGCCCCCTCACCCAACCACGGGATGGCGTAGTCCGCCAGGATGGAAAAGGGGGCATCGGTGCCTCGATGGATAAAGCCCAGATCCATCGCCACCCGCTCCAGCCCGTCTGGGTTGGCCGAGGCGAAGGGGGCAAGCAACACCACGCCCAGGGCGGTAGCCAGGCCAGCCAAGACCCAGCCCCGTCCACCCTTGGGCGCGGCGCCCGCTTCGCCCAGGAGATCCGGCCGGGTGCGCAGAATGAAGGAGAGGGCGGCCACGGTGATCAACGCTTCGCCCAGACCGATGAGGGCGTGGACACCCAGCATGGTGGGCATGACGATGGCCAACAGGGCCGTGCCGCTGAGCCAGAGCTGCAGCGACGTGGCCAAGGCCCCAGCCATCACCGACAGCCAGGCGGCCACACCGGCCACGGCCAGCTTGACCCCCCGGCTGCGTCCGGCCACGCCCCGATAGAGGCCATAGCCGATGATCACCGTGAGCAGACCCATGTTGAAGATGTTGGCCCCCATCACCACCAGGCCGCCATCCTGGAAGATCAGTCCTTGGACGCCCACCACCGCGGTCATCACCAACATGCCCGCCCAGGGTCCCAGGACGATGGCGGCCAATGCCCCGCCCAGCAGATGGCCCGACGTGCCCCCGGCCACAGGGAAGTTGATCATCTGGGCCGCAAAGATAAAGGCGGCCATGATCCCGGTCAGGGGGATCTGGCGCTCGCCCAGTTCGTCCTGGCTGCGGGGCACGGCCACGGCCAGCAGGGCAACAACGATCGCCCAAAAGACGATGGAGATCGCCGGGCTGAGGAATCCATCCGGGATGTGCAGCTTGGCCGTGTCGGCCAACCCTCGGCCCAGTCCAGCGGCAAGGTCAGTGGCTAAAAACTGTGTGATTTGCATGCTCGTCTCTCCTTGAATGGTGGGATTGGGGGATCGGGGATCGGGGATCGGGGATCGGGGATTAGGGGGGTTGCCAGCCTTCAATCTCCCAATCTCCCAATCCCCGATCCCCGATCCCCGATCCCCAATCCCCTAAACCCCTAACTGAGGCCCTTCTGGGGTGTCGATGAGTTGGAAACCCAGGGCGGTGATCTGATCCCGCAGGTGATCCGCGGTGGCCCAATCGCGGTCCTGCCGGGCGGTTTGGCGTTGGTGCATGAGCGTTGTGGCCTGGGCCAAAAGGCCGGGATCTGCGCTGGCTTGGGGCGGCGGTGTGGCGGCGAGGGCCTCCCGCTGGGCTTGGGCGGCCAGGGCATCGGCCCACACCGGGTCGGGGAGGCCGGTTTGGGGGGCGGGCAGCCGCCAGTTCCCCAGGAGGGAGGCGGGGAAGGTTTGGCCGCGTTCGAAGCGATCTTCTTGATCCCCACGGATGATCACGACGCCCCCCACCCCCAGCGCCCGACATTTCCCACTTTGCGGCGAGATGGCCAGGGCCGTGTTTTCGTCAATTCCCACAAGGGTACGATCTTCTGGCAAAAGGGCGACCAGTTGATCATAGCGTTCCGTGCCCATGTAGCAGTGGCTGGTGTCCAGGTCGCTGCCGCCGTCCGTGTTGTTCCAGTGGGGGATCAGCACGAGGTTGAGGCCATAGGGGGCAAAGAAATCCAGCCCGGCCTTCCAGTGCAGATCCTCGCCGACTTTGTAGATCTCGTAGATGGGCAGGGCCTCTTTGCCCACGGCGATGGTGCAGGCGCTGGAGAAGCAGAGGGCCGCGCCCAGGCGGTGGCGGGCGGTCAGGGCGTGCCAGGCATAGCTGTCCCGCAGTTGACGCACGGCATAGGAGGGGCTGCCCGGCCCCAGAAAAATGTAGTCCGCGGCCAGAAGCGGCGCGGCCAGGGCCGGGTCATTCGGGCTGAAGGCGGTGCCCCGTTTGCGGGCGGGGACAACCCGGACCTGGGGCTGGAAGTTCTGTAAGCGCTGTTCGAGGTAGGCGCCAACTTTGCCCGCCACACTGGCCGAATTTGGCTCGAACCCGGCGGGTGTCTCCAAAATGGCGACGGGAACCGGAGGGTCAAAATGGTCCAGGGCCCAGCGGTGGATCTTGTGGGCGCTGGGCGCGGTCTCGCCGGAGCCAAGCAGGATGATGGGGCCAAAAGTGGTCATAGGTGGTTCCCGTGGTCTGTGGAACGTGAATGGGTGACACGAAACATGTTTTACGCATCACTATCACCCATACCTTACCGCAGAAAATGGATGGGGCGCGTATGATTCTTTTCATTTCTGTGGCAATGTTTGGTTTTTCGCATGGGCAAGCCGACCATTGCCGGGGGATGAATCCCCCAGTAGACGGTATCGACCCATCTATTTCAAACAGACCCATTTTCGAACAGACCGATTGGGGCTTCTTATCCGGCCATGTGGGGGACTGAGCGCCGTTTGTTGGGCCAGATTCGCCACCCCCAATCCAGAATCCCAAATCCACAACCCAAGATCTTTCTCTCTCCTTGCTAAATCCCGCCCAACGGCTATAATAGAGCCATGAACCTACCTGCCTTGATGGCCACGCACCAGCTTCGTCAACGAGAATATTTGCTGCGCATCACCCGGGCCATGACCTCCCGGCTGGATCTGCCTAGTCTGTTGCGGTTGATCTTGACCAGCGCGGCGGAGATGGTGGGCTGTCGGGGCGGCTTGATCGCCCTGTGGGAGGATGGGGCAGAAAGCGCGGGGCAGGACGGGGGGCGGCGCTTCCATGTGCGAGCCCTCTACGGCATCCCGCCGGAGCTGCTACCGGCCTTTGAGCCCCTTTTGGAGAGTGTCTCCTTTGTGCAGGAATGGACCCAGGAAGAGGCCGGGGAGACGATTTTTGGCGAGGACGAGAAGACCATTGTCGTCGCCCAAGAGGCTTCCCAAAGGGACGCAAGGGAGCAAGGGACGGCGGAAATGCCAGGACGCAACAACGACCGCCGCCACGAATGGCAGATCCCGGATCTGCAGGGCCGGGTGTTGGCCGTGGAGCGCAATTTGGGCGGCAAGTTGGGCCAGGTGGTGGGGCTGCTGCTGCTCTTCGAGGACGAACTGCTGGGGGTGATCTACCTCTTCCGGGGCGACTATGCCTTCACCCCGGTGGACCACCAGGTGTTGCAGGGCTTTGCAGACCAGGCCGCCATCGCCGTGCGCAACGCCCGCCTCCTGCAACAGCGGGAGACCGAGCGCAGCCGTCTGGCCACCATCATCGAAAACAGCGCCGACGGCATCATGATTCTGGACCCAGAGCGCCGGGTGCTGGTGATCAATCGAGCCTTGGCCACCCTGATCGACATGGAGCCTGAGGCGGCGACAGGTCGTCTGTGCCGACAGATTCTCGATCTGCAAAAGGTCACTGGGGTCAACCTGTGCGATGACGCCACCCTGCCCATCCCCGAAAACGGCAACGTCCGTTGTGAAGGCGAAGTGGTGCGGCCCGGCGGCGGCCATTTGACCCTGGCCCTCACCTTCACCCCCCTGCGGGATGAGGCGGGCCGGGTGGTCAACATCATCGTCAATGTGACGGACATCACCCGCTTCAAGGAGGAGGAGGAGATCAAGTCCACCTTCATCAGCGTGATCAGCCACGAGCTGAAGACCCCTGTGGCCCTGATCAAGGGCTACGCCCAAACCCTGGCCCGGCCCGACGCCAACTGGGACGCCGAGACGGCCCGGGAGAGTCTGGAGATCATCGAGGAAGAGGCGGACCGGCTGGAGGCGTTGATCAACAACTTACTGGATGTCAGCCGCATTCAGGCCCAGGGGCTGCGCCTGGACCTGGCCGCCATCGATCTGCAGCAACTGGCCGAGCGGGTGGCCGCGGCCTATCGCACCCAGACCGACCGCCACACCATCGAGTTGGACTTTTCCGAACCTTTGCCCTGGGTGGATGGGGACGAGGAGCGCCTGCGCCAGGTGCTGACCAACCTGTTGAGCAACGCCATCAAATACTCCCCGGAGGGCGGGTTGATCCGCATGGGCGGCTGGGTGGACCAGCCCATCACGCCAGAGGCCCAGCCCAGGGTGGTGATCTATGTGGCGGACCAGGGCGTGGGCATCCCGGAACAGGAGTTGCCCCACATCTTCGAGCGCTTTTATCGGGTGGACAGCGGTCTGCGCCGCACCACCAGCGGCACGGGGCTGGGCCTCTTCCTGTGCCGGTTGATCGTGGACGCCCACCGCGGGGCCATCTGGGCCCGCAGCGAACCGGGCAAAGGCACAACCTTCTTCGTCGCCCTGCCCGTGGCCGTGGATATTCTGTGATTGGGCGATTGGGCGATTGGGCGATTCCGCCACGTCAATCTCCCAATCTCCCAGTCTCTAAATCTCTCAACCCCCCAATCTCTCAATCTCTCCGCTGCACCCCGTCGCTCTCGCCCCAGTTCCATATTTGAAAGGAGAACCACCCATGTTTGGTCGATTTTGGCGATCTGTGCGTGTTTTGTTGATCCTGATCCTGGCTGTGGCCGGGTCATCCTCGGCGCTGTTGGCGGCTCCTGTGTCCAAGATGGCGCCGGGGGATCGGGAACGGGCCACCCAAGCCGTGGCCCAGGTGGGCGCGGTCCTGGCCGAGCAATCCGGCGGCACACGGGCCGCGGCCGGGTCTGCCGACAAGGGAACCCCGCCTCCTGCCACCGGAAAATTGGTCAATCACTCGGCGCAAGGGGTCTCCCTCTCTGTCCCGGATACCTGGGAGGTGACGGCCAGCGACGAGGACATCTTCTCCCTGGCCGTGCCCGGCGAATTTGTCTTCGGCTTTCTGAGCCAGGAGTCGGTGGACGAGTTCCCCGGTCTCTTCGCCATCATCTTCTTCGAGCAGCAGTCCGATTTTCTGGCTGCCAGCATGGGAGAAGATGTGGCCCTGGAAGAGGTGTTCCGTTTCGAGACAGACCAGGGGCTGCCTGGGCTGATCATCCGCTTTGGCGGAGACATGGGCGGTCTGGACATGACCGGCAGCATATACATTGTGGCCGCCGGGGATGCCACCTATATGCTCATGGTCCTCTCGGACAATGACTATTGGGCCGAGATTCAGGCCGACGCCGACGCCATCGCCACCAGCCTCACCGCGGACAATCCAGCGGTGATGGTTTCCGGAGGGGCCAAGGGGGCCAAGTTCACCACGACGGACGGCCTGACCACCCTGGCCCTGCCGCCCAACTGGCAGGTTCAAGAGTTGGATGATGAGGATGTCTCGCTCATGTTGGTCAACCCGGAGATGACCTTTGTGGCCGCCGGGCTGTGGGAGCCGGTGGATGCCATCACCGACACGGCAGATCTGGCCCTCTACAACGCCCTGATCTCCGCGGTGGCCGGCAGCGCAGAGGAATCCGAAGTGATGGATCTGCTGATCCAAAGCATGGATCTGGGCGGCGGCGATGGGGATGATGTGCGATTTGATGATGCCGTCACCGCCCTGCTCACGGCCACGGATCCGCCCACTTTGCGTCTGGGGGCCACCCTGGTCAGCGACGAGATGAACATGCCCATGATGGCCTATGTCCAGGCCCGGGACGAGGGCATTGTGGGCTTTATGACTATGGGTAATTTGGACGATGTGCTGGACGCCGAGGAGACGATCTTGGCGATATTGAGGTCGGTGGTGATGAAGAAGTAGAGACGGTACGTTCGCTTTAGGAGGATGAAATGGGCACCCGTATACTCACTTTGATGATTCTGCTGATTTGGATTCCCGTAGGTTGTACCGAATTACCTCCTTCACCTTCACCTCGGCCAACGGCGACGCCTGTAAGTTATCCCAAACAACCGGAACCATCTCGCCCGCTGATTTCCGGCCAATTTTTGGGTTTGCCAGACAATACGCTAGTTACTTTTCATGTGCGTCCACATGAGGGGCAGGAAGTCCTTTGGGGGACAACACCTCAGGGTGGCTATTGGGAAGCTGTTGTGACATCGGCAGCTGGCGCTGATTATGTAGTCACCGCCGAAGCAGACGGTTACGTGAGTCAACCGGTTAGTTATACCATTCACCTCAGTGGCGACTACGCTTATGTGGTGAAGGAGGGCCAGGTCACGGACGAGGAGGCCATCCACCTGGACTTCCATTTCATACCGAAGGATTCCCCCTGATGTGCAGGGAAGGATACTTGTTTCCGTGAAGTAGCTTTATTCGGTAAAGATAGGCAACCACACACTAAACGTGCTGCCCGCGTCCACCTGGCTGGTGACCGAAATGCGGCCGCCGTGGGCTTCGGCGATCCAACAGGCGATGCTCAGGCCCAGGCCCGTGCCGCCCTGATCTCGGCTGCGGGCTTTGTCGGCCCGGAAGAAGCGCTGGAAGATGTGGGCCTGGTCTTCTGGGCTGATGCCCACACCGGTATCGGTCACATCCATACGCACCCAGCCATCCACCACCTCCAGCCCCAGGGTGATGGTACCGCCGCCGGGGGTGTATTTGATGGCGTTGCCGGTCAAATTCAGTAACAGTTGGCGCAACCGCTCTCGGTCGCCCATCACCACGGCCTGGTCCTCGTTGCCCAGACGCACGGTCAAGGTCCCGGCCCCCTTGCGCCGTTCGGCCATGCGCCGGGTCTGGCGATAGATGTCCAGGAGCAGGGTATCCATCTCCAGCCGCTCCAAATTCAACTGGAGACCGCTGTCCGCCTGGGCCAGGAGCAGCAGATCGCCGATCATCTGGCCCATGCGGTTGGCCTCGCTCTCCACCTCGCCCAGGGCCTCCTGAAAAATGGCCGCGGTCTCCTGCTCCCCCGCCACATCCCGTGACGGCCCCCCGCCCATGCGTTGCAACAACTCCACATTGCCCTGAATGGTGGTCAGGGGCGACCGCAGCTCGTGGCTGACATCCGCGGTGAGCCGGCGTTGGGCGTTGAAAAGCTGCTGGATCTGGTCCAACATGCTGTTGAAGGTGGCGGCCAGCCGGCCCACCTCGCTCTTGTCTTGGGCCGGATTGTTATGGGCCAAGAGAATTCGTTGGCCCAGATCTTTGGTGCTTGAGATGCGTTGGGCCGTATCGGTGATCTCCTGGAGGGGGGCCAACGCCCGTCTCGCCAACAATGCCCCCACCACCGCCGCGATCACCAGGCTGAGGACCGTGCCCAGCAGCAGGTTGCGCGCCACTTCGCTCAGGGTACTCTCCACCCCACTGACCGGCTGGACCACCTGGACCATAGCCACAATGTGCATGTCGTTGACCACCAGGGGCAGACTGTAGATCAGCAGGGGGGTGCCGTCGTCGCTCACCGTGCGATAGGTGACGGTGTGACCCTGGCGGATCTCATCCATCACCGTGGCGGATTTGGGCACGGTCATGGAACCCAGATTGCTGCTGCGCATGGCCACCATGCCGTCCATGCGCACCACCTGCACCCCCACCGAGCCGATAAAGAGCTTGGCCATGGGCAGTTGCAGTTGGCGGGGATCGTTCATCCGATCCAGATCCTTTTCCATCTGGTCGCTGAGAAAGGTGGCGACCTCCTGGCCCTGGCGCTCCATGTTCCACTGCACCTGGGTCCACAGACTGTTGGACAGGGCCGAATAGAGTACCACGCTGAAAAAGATCAGGGTGGCGCCCAACAGCGCCGTATACCACAGGGTCAAGCGCAGACGAATGGTCATGGGAAACGAGAACAAAAGAAGTGGGCCGGAGCGCACAAAGGGCAGTTTCATCATGCCCTCACTCTAGGCGACACGGCTGAGGATTGATTGAATGGGCGGTGAGAATTGGATGAGTCGCGGAAGATCTTCACCGCAAAGACGCAGAGAGCGCAGAGAACAACAAAAAAAAGGCTTTTCTTCTCAACTCTTTGCGCCCTTGGCGTCTTTGCGGTGAAAGTTTTTGCTCAACTATCCCGCAGCACATACCCCACCCCGCGCACGGTCTGGATCAGCCGGGATTCGCCCTCGGCCTCCAATTTGGTGCGCAGATAGCGGACGTAGACCTCGATGATGTTGCTTTCGCCCCCAAAGTCATAGTCCCAGATGTGATCGTAGATCACCTTGCGGGTGAGGACCTGGTTGGGGTGACGCATAAAGAGTTCGAGCAGATCAAACTCCTTGGCGGTCAATTCAATCTCGCGGTCGCCCCGAAAGACCTGGCGGGTGGAGCCGTTCAAGGTCAGATCCATGAATTGGAGCGAGGAAGGGGGCGTCTCTGCTGTGGCCCGGCGGCGGAAGAGCGCCCGCAGACGGGCCAACAGCTCGTCAAAGGCAAAGGGCTTGACCATATAGTCATCCGCCCCGGCATCCAGCCCGGCAATGCGGTCCGGCACAGATTCCTTGGCGGTCAGAACCAGAATGGGCACGTCGGACGCCGCCCGCAGTCGGCGGCACACCTCCATGCCGTCGATGACAGGCAGCATCAGGTCCAGAATTACGGCGTCCGGGGGGGTGTCCCGGGCCACCCGCAGGGCCACATCCCCGCTCTCGGCCTGATCCACCGTGTAGCCCTCGAAAATCAGACCCCGACGCAACAAATTACGAATCCGAATATCATCTTCCACGATCAAAATACGTTCGGCCATGAGCCATCACCCCGTTTTGAGCTTGTCTTGGCATAACTGGTTAGAAATTTAACCGCCGAGGACGCAGAGATTTTGCAGGGATTTTGCAGGGATTTCGCAGAGGAAAAGTTTTTCTTCTTTGCGCCCTTTGCGTCTTCGCGGTAAACGCCCTCTTATTTCGTCCGCCATCCCCCTGGAAACGTGCATGCCCTGGGGGTTAATGTTAAGATAATCACAAACAAGTTTCTTGTTTTTCAACTTGGATTGGTTTTATAAACTTGGTTCATTGGGAATATCCGTGGTCAACCCGCTGCGGTTTCACTTCGATACGCT
>CAZKEX010000055.1:0-5398 GCA_964551895.1 uncultured Caldilineaceae bacterium
ATCCCATGATCTTCTTCGGTAGACCCGCCCGGTCACGGACCGGGCTAGAGCAGGGATCTGCGCGGGCCTGCGGATGTGCGGCGTACTTATCGCCGGGCTGTTCTGGTTACTGTCGAACAAAAGCGGCGTGGGATTCATCGGCCAACCCACGTTGGACGGATTGGAGGACGGCGGAGAGTTCCCCGGCCAGCAGGGCGGGGACGTCGATCCACAGTCCGGGGAAGGATGCGCTGCGGATGATGCCGCTTTCGTCGGGCTGAATCCGCATGTATTCACCTTCGATCAAGCGGAACCAGAGGAAATCGTTGTCGTAGAGTACCCAAATCGCATATTCCTGCACACCGCTGCGGCGATAGACGTGTTTTTTGGCGTGCAGATCGTAGGCGGCGCTGGTTCCGGCGATTTCGACGATCAACTCCGGGGGGCCTTGGATGTAGTCATTGACGTTGACCACGGATGTGCCTTTAGCGGTCAGCCGCAACAGGGCATCCGGCTGCACTTCGTTGTCCGAATCCAACAGGACTGTGGCATTGTCGCCAACGTCTGTGCCGGGCGTAGATGCGGCATAGACGGTCAGTGCGCCCATGACGGCGGCGTGGGCGGAGGCGTGGCTGTTGCGGATGGGGGAGGGCATGTGGACGACTCCTTCGACTAGCTCGGCCTTCTTGACGTGGGGCATGGCCACATAGCGGCGGTGAAACTCGGCCTGGGTCAGCCGATCCCCGTTTTCCAGCGGGGGAATTTGTCGTTTTGTGGGCACGGCCCTGCCTGTTCTTTGCTTGACAGGCGTCATCACAGCCATTTTATCCTCCTTTTGCCTCCGTCAACGCCCGCTGCATGACCACTGCGGACATGGCCAAGCGATATTCGGCGCTGCCCTTGAAGTCGGTGGCGGGATCTAGGGTGTCGGTGCTGAGGACGGGGCGAGGGGCGACGCCGCAGAGGGCGACCCGCTCCACGCCATCACCGATCACAGCGACGGCGGCGACGATGGGGCGATCCGACGGGGTGCGGGCGACCCGGGCGTGGCCGCTGGTTTGGTTGGCGATGGGGATACGCACGCCGGTGATCAGCTTGCCCACCACGTCGGCGGATGAAAGCTGGGCCAGGAGGATGGTCGTCTCCGCTTCGCCGTCGGAGAGGACGACTTGGGCGTCCAAAACCAAGAGGGCGGCGTAGAGTTCGCTGTCCATTTCGGCCCCGGCGACGAGACCGCCCAGGGTAGCGGCGTTGCGCAGGTTGACCGGTCCCTCGGCCTGGGCGGTGCGGCGCAGGATGCCCCCGGCCAGGGTCCCCGCCACAGGATGGGCCATGATGTCCGACAAGGTTGTCGTCGCCCCCAGGTGCAATATCCCATCAGCCACATTGATTTTTCCCAAAGATAAACCGGCCAGATCGATCACGCCGTCCACATCCGTGCGGGCGCGGGTTTCCAGTTCGCCGATCAAGCGGCTGCCTCCGGCAAGGGGCAGGAGGTGGGCATCTGTGCGGCGCAGCAGGGCCACGGCTTCGGCGACGGATTCGGGTCGATAGTATTCACGCAAAAGTGCCATTGGGTGGGTCTCCTGTGGGTTGGGTTTTGGGGAGGCGGGAGGCGTGCCTCACCCGTTAACGAGCGTCTCAAATCGGTCAATATCGGCCCGCAGCACATCGAAGCTGGCGGTCCAGAAGGCGGGGTCCCGCAGGTCGAAGCCGAAGCGGGCGGCCAGATCCGGGGCGGAGGCCAGGCCGGTGGAGGAGAGCAGGTCGTCGTAGTTGGCCCGGAAGGCGTCGGCGTCCTCTTGATAGCGGGCGTAGAGGCCCAGGCCAAAGAGCAGGCCGAACATGTACGGGAAGTTGTAAAAGCTGCGGTTGCTGTAATAGTAGTGGGGCTTGACCGCCCACATATACGGATGGCGCTGGTCCGGGTCGATGGCGTCGCCGTAGGTCTGGGCTTGGGCGTCGAGCATGAGGGCGTTGAACTCGTTGACCGAAAGCTCCCGTTTGGCCCGCTGGTCGAAGGTGGCCCGTTCGAAGAGAAAGCGGCTGTTGATGTCCACCACTACCTGGGCCGCACCCATGAGGGACGATTCCAGGATATTGAACTGCTCTTGGGCGTCCACGGATTGCAGGGCGGCCCGGCGTACGATGGTCTCGCAGAAGATGCTGGCGGTCTCGGCCAGGGTCATGGGATAGGCGCGCTGGATGGGGGTGCGCCCGGCCAGGGTGTGGCCATGATAGCCGTGGCCCAGTTCGTGGGCCAGGGTGTTGAGACCGGGATAGGTGGGCTTGAAGTTGGTGAGAATGCGGGATTCGTCCCCACGCAGCCTCATGCAGAAGGCGCCGTCCCGCTTGCCCGTGCGGGGCTCGGCGTCGATCCAGTTTTCGGCAAAGGCACGCTGGGCAAAGGCCCCCATGCGCTCGGAGAAGCTGTTGAACTGCTCGACGATAAAGCGGGCCGATTCGGCATAGGTCCAGGCCCGGCCTGCGCCGGTGATGGGGGCGAAGAGATCGTACCAGGCCAACTGTTCCAGCCCCAGGGCCTTGGCCTTGGCCCGGAAGTAGCGGCGGAAGTCGGGGAAGGCGTCGCGGGCCGCGCCCAGCATGGCGTCCAGCACGGCCTGGTCGATACCGTTGTCGAAGAGGGCGGCGTCCAAGGGCGATGCCCATCCCCGGCGCTGGGCCAGGGTGATGACCTCGCCCTTGACCCCGTTGAGGGCGGCGGCGATGGGCACGCTGGCCCGGGCCCACACCTCAAGCTCGGCCGCATAGGCCGCCTTGCGCACGGCCCGGTCGGCGTGATAGGCCAGGTTGCGGGCGGCGCTCATGGGCATGGATTCTTCCACGCCGTCGATCTCCACCTTGACCGTGAGCTGGGAGGCGAAGTTGCCCTGGAGCTTGGTCCAGGCGCTGCCCCCGCTCAGGTTGAGCTCGCTGGCCAGGTTCTCCTCTGCCGGGGACATGAGGTGCTTGGCCTCTTCGGCGCTGCGGCGCAACAGGAAGGTGTGGTCCGCGGCCATGGGGGAGGCCAGGATCAGGGCCTCCACATCCAGATCCCCGATCCAGGCGGTGAGCCGGGTGCCCAGCAAGGAATGACGCTGGGCTAGGCGCTGATATTCGCTCATCCGGGCCTGGGCATAGTCGTTGCGGGAGTCCACGGCGGTGTAGCCGACGATGTAGGCGCGCAGGGTGCCGGCGCTTTCGATCAGGTGGTTGAAGCCGCCAAAGGCCGCCTCAAAGACCTGGACGGGCGCGCCGCCGGGATCGGTCAACTTGTCGATGCCTGCTTGGTCAAACAGGACGGTCAGGGTCTCCACCGCTTGGCCAAATTCATCAAACGCGGCGGCGAATTCGGCGGAGTCCAGGGCAGGGAAGGGGATGGTCATATCCCAATGGGGCAATTTCTCGTTTAGTTCCGACATAAAACGCTCCAGTCTTAACGGCGATGATAGGTGGGACGACGATTGGATAGCTGTTCAGTCCCCTCTGCCCTCCGGCCCCCAATTCTGGGGGAGTTGTGGACGGTTCCCCCCAAGGTTGGGGGTCAGGGGGCGGGGGTGGGACGACGATTGGATAGCTGTTCAGTTGCCCTAGGGCAAAAAGGATTCGCCCGGCGTGGGTTCGCTTCCCTTGGCCGATGTGGCCGGTGTGTTGAAGGACCAGGTGCGGGCCACGCCGTCCACGGTGATGGAGACGGTGTAGCTTTTGCCCGTCACCAAGGGGGCTTTGGGCAGCAGGATCACCGCGTCCCGCGCCCCCAGCACGGCCCGGCCAACTTGCTGACGATTGGCGTCCGGGTTAGTGTAGGTACTCTCGTCAAAGACGCAATGGTCCAGATCCCCGCCATCCACCTGGAAGGCGTGGGCGGTGACCGTGGGGGTTGTGGTCCCGTCCCCGGCCAGCAGATAGATGGGCGGTCCCGTGGGGGAGGTATAGCCGGGGCAACTGGTCAAGGGATCCGGCGCTTCCGGCCCGACAAAGCGCAGCACGGGAATGGTGGCGCCATCACCCGGCCAGACCACGGGATAGGTGACGCCAGCCGGCACGGCCCCCAGCCCCCGGTTGACATCCATGCACGCCCCAAACCGCCACTCCCCGATGGCTTCGGCGTAGGAGCCATAGCCGGTGGTCTGCCAACGGGGATCGATCAAGGTCACCCCGTGAAAGGCCCCGGTCATCCAGGAATTGAAAACCATGCGGGGGGCAATGACCGTGTCCCCATAGACAAAGAGAACCGAGTTCAGCGCTGCCATATTGCCCGCCTCCGAATACCAAGGGCTGGCGGAATCCTCCTCATGGTTGACATCGTCGGTCTTGACCATATAGCGGGCATGGTTGAAGCAGCCATCGGTGAAAGCGCTGTTTTCCGTGACCCCTGACAGACCGGCCAAGGTGCGGATATAGCCCACCTGCTGCGGCCATGGGGCGTCTTCGGGGGGTTGCGTCGGACCAGTCAGGGTGGGGGTGGCGGTGGGGGTAGCGGTCGGCGTGGGCGTCACCGTGGGAGTTGCCGTGGCCGGGCTCTTGTAGACACTGGGCAAATAGGCTATAGGCGTCAGCGTGACCGTGATGGTGGCCCCAGGGGAAAGCTGGGCGGAACCAAGCCGTCCCCGCTGGATCTCTGCGCCCCGCCCAGGGGCCAGAATCGAGAGAAGAAGCAGGCTAACCCCCACCATCGCCCCGGTGATCCACAACGCCGTCCCCGTTCGCCCCTTGCGTCCACACATATTCACACTCCCCAATCCAAAATCCTCAATCCAAAATCCAAAATCTACTACCCCAACAACGTCCCCCGCAGCACCGTGACCGCTTGACCCTGCAATTTGACCCGATCCCCCGCCAGACGCACCCGCACCTCGCCACCTCTGGCCGACGCTTGATAGCCGATCATCTCGGTTTTCTCCAGCCGCCTGGCCCAAAAGGGAGCCAGACAGCAGTGGGCCGACCCAGTTACCGGATCTTCGTCGATGCCATCTGCTGGGGCGAAGAAGCGGGAGATGAAGTCAACGCCGCCGATCGGGGCCGATCGGCCATCGTCCACCGCGGTGACGATGATGCCCCTGGCGTCGATATGGCGCAGTGGGCCAAAGTCCGGGAGCAGATCTCGCACTGCCTGGGCCGAGTCAACTTCGATCAGATAGTCCAGATGGCTGCGGCCAAAAAAGCGTACACTGGCCGGGGCAATGCCCAGGGCGGCCAGCATGTCGGGCTGGGCAGGGTGGGGGATCTCCGGCAGGGCGGGGAAGTCCAGCTCGATCCAGTCGCCCTGGCGCGCCGCGGTCAACACGCCGCTGCGGGTGAAGAAGCGGAGGGTCTGGCCCGGGGGCACATAGCCCTCGCTCCACAAAATATGGGCCGAGGCCAGGGTGGCGTGGCCGCACAGCTCCTCCTCCACCGCGGGGGTGAACCAGCGCAGCCG
>CAZKEX010000055.1:5498-9770 GCA_964551895.1 uncultured Caldilineaceae bacterium
GGGTGGCGTGGCCGCACAGCTCCTCCTCCACCGCGGGGGTGAACCAGCGCAGCCGATAGCCATCCCCGCCTTCAATCCCATCTGGGTGGGTCTCCGGGTACAGAAACGCCGTCTCAGAGAGGTTCATCTCCCCGGCCACGGCCCGCATCCAGGCCTCGTCCGCCGGGGCGTCCAGCACACAGACCGCGGCCGGATTGCCGGCAAAGGGGCGGTTGGTAAAGGCATCTACTTGATAGATCTGCTGTGTCATGGGCATCCCTCGTTGACATTACACGGGTTCGGGCCGGTCATGGGGACAAAGGAGAGTGGCGCTATCCTGTGCCCCTCCATATTACTCTGAACTGGGGAGAACCGCAAGCAGGGTGGGGAAACCAAAAAGGACCATTCGGAAAAATCCGAATGGTCCTTCATTTGGCTCCTCGGGCTGGACTTGAACCAACAACATTTCGGTTAACAGCCGAACGCTCTGCCGATTGAGCTACCGAGGATTAGGGTTGAGTCTGCGCACGCTCAACTTGGTAAAGTATACGAAAAACGGGCGATTTGGTCAAATTTGGCGGTTGGCTGATAGCGGTTAGCCGTTTGGTGTGGAGCTTTCAATTTCGGTTCATTGGGAACATCCGTGGTAAACTCGCTGCGATTTCGATACGACCGGAAACTGCCCCGGTCTACTCAACCTACGCTGGCCCGCAGATCACGGAAGATCCCAATGAGCCTCAATTTCCCACTGCACAGGCTAAAAGCCAACAGCCTACGGCTACCGGCTAACCGTTATCCCAAATAATCCCGTAGCTTGCGGCTGCGTTGGGGATGGCGCAGTTTGCGCAGGGCTTTGGCTTCGATCTGGCGCACCCGCTCTCGGGTGACGTTGAATTCCTTGCCCACGTCCTCCAGGGTGCGGGGGATGTCGTCCTCCAGGCCAAAGCGCATGACCAACACGATGCGCTCCCGCTCGGTCAGCCCGTCCAGAATTTCGTTCATCTGCTCCTTGAGCATGTGACGGCTGGCCGAATCCATGGGGCCGGGCAGGCTGCTGTCCTCGATAAAGTCGCCCAGGAAGCTGTTCTCCTCGCTGCCCACAGGGGTCTGCAAGCTGATGGTCTCCTGGCTCAGACGCTGGATGCGCCGCACCTTGGCCGATGCCCGCTCCACCCGCCGCTTGAGGTCGATCTCCATTTCGCTCTTGTCCGCCCAGGATTTTTTCAAGGCCTTGATGTCGTCGGCCTCCAGAAAGTCCATTTCGATGGCGATCTCTTCGGCCCTGGGGTCTCGCCCGGTCTCTTGCTGCAAGCGGCGCTGGGTGCGCACCTGGCGGTTGATGGTCTCGACCATGTGGACGGGGATGCGGATGGTGCGGGCCTGGTCGGCGATGGCCCGGCTGATGGCCTGGCGGATCCACCAGGTGGCATAGGTGCTGAACTTGAAGCCCAGGGTGTGGTCAAACTTCTCCACGGCCCGCAACAGCCCCACATTGCCCTCCTGGATCAGATCCAAAAAGTTGAGCCCCCGGCCAATATAGCGTTTGGCCACGCTGACCACCAGGCGCAGATTGCTCTGGGCAAGCTGATCCTGGGCCATTTTGCCGTCCCGAATGGCCAGCTCCAACAGATCCCGCTCGTCCAGATCCTCGGTGGTGGGCAGTTTTTCGCTGGCCGCCTTGGCCGCGGCAATCCGCGTGGCCAGGGAGACTTCCTGTTCCGCGGTGAGCAGGGCGTGGCGACCGATGTCCCGCAGATACATGCGCACAGGGTCCAGGCTCTGGCCCAGATCCGTCACATTTTCGATCAACTTCTCGATAGGAACATACCGCTCCTGCTCGATCTCCTGCTCCAGTTTCTCATCCCGCTCAATTCGGGGCAGGGCCGCGTTCTCATCATCCTCCTCATCCTCAGGGATATCGGCGAAGAGATCTTCCTCTTCTTCCTCGACTGCGTCCCCCAAGTGGATATATTCGTCCAGTTCGCTGTCCCCGCCCCGGTCCTTCTTTCCGGCGCGTCGAGGGAGGGGCGCGTCGAGGTCGATAGGTTGGGCAGAAGATGGTCGGCGTTTGGGGCTCATGAAGGGTCCTTTAGGCAAGGGAAAGTTTGCTCAAGTCCGAGAGTACGCGTTCTAAATGGTATCGTTCGCGACGATGTCGGTTGATGGAAAGTGAATATTCCAAGGTGGCGGCCCGATCACCGGTCTGCTGGACATCGTTCAACATAAAGGTGATGGCGTCCAGTTCGGCCTTGAGCCGATCCAGGCGCATGCGCAGAATCGCCTTGACCGCTGCCTCCTCAAGGGAGACAAGATTTCGATCCGGCAGCCGTGCGCTGGACGTCACCAGCCGGGCCAATCGGTCGTGCAGATGGCTGGTCAGCGCCTCCTGGAAAATTTCCAGATCCCAGGGTTCATCCCCCACAATAAACTGCTTCAACGCCATGAAAATGGCCTGATTTTCGGCGTCTTGCCAATCCTCCACCCGCAGGGGCAGCATCTCTTTGTCCGCCGTAAAGCCGGCCAGACGGATCAACAACTCCGGCTCCAACAGCAGAATACTCAACAGATAGTTCTCGTGTTGACGAGAGTTGAGCAGGGGACGCTGCCAGGCCGGGGTGAGGCCGCCTCTTCGCCCTGCCCCAGGCCGGTTGATCGGGGGGCGGGCCGGGGATGCGTCCGACCACGGCTCGCCCGCCAGGGGCGGCTCCTCCATCCAGGGCGGGGGAGCCAGATCGTCGAGCGATCCTGCGTCCGGGGGCGGACCGCTGGGCGCAGGGGGGATGGGGCGATTGGGGCGGGCGGGCCGGGTCTCGGCCCCAGGACGGCTGGGTTGACCCCGCTGCACGGCCTGGGCGGTGCGGGCCGCGGCCGACACCCGCTGGGTGATGGTGAGTTCGTCCACCTGAACCAGCCGACTGAGCTGTTGGATATAGTGCTGGCGCTCGATATTGTCGCTCAGTTCAGCGATCAAAGGGGCCAGTTCCACCACGGCCAGCCCCTTGCCCCGGGCGCTGGTCAGATCAACCTGCTTGGCCACCACGTCAAAATAGAAATCGACCAGGGGTTTGGCATCGGCCACCACCTGCTGCCACAGTTCCGCATCCCGACGGATCAGGTCGTCCGGGTCCTTGCCCACGGGCACCGCGGCGATGCGCAGATTGGCCCCCAGCCGCTCTTCCAGGCGGATGCGCCCCCCGGAGGTGATGCTGGGGGTGCTGACCCGGGTCAGGGATTGCCGGGCCTGGTTGAGGCCCCGCATGGTGGCCTGCTGTCCGGCCGCGTCGGCGTCCAGGGCCAGGATGAAGTTGTCCGTGTAGCGTTGCAGTTGCCGCAACTGTTCCGGCGTCAGGGCCGTACCCATGCAGGCCACCACGTTGGCATAGCCAAATTGATGGGCGGCGATCACGTCCATATAGCCTTCGACGATCACCACCTGCTCTTCTTTGCGGATGGCTTTATAGGCCAGGTCCAGCCCATAGACCACGCTGGATTTGTGAAAGAGCGGCGTTTCCGACGTGTTCAAATACTTGGGCTGGCTGTCGTCCATCACCCGGCCGCCAAAGCCGATCACCCGGCCCTGGCGATCCCGGATGGGGATGACGATGCGGTTGCGGAAGGCGTCGTAGGTGCTGCGCCGCTCCTCGTTGACCTTGAGCAGCCCCGCCTCCACCAGTAGCTCCGTGGCAAAGTTCCGGCTAGTCAGAAAATTGCTCAACCCATCCCAACTGTTGAGGGCAAAGCCCAGTTGAAAGTTGTCTTCCGTGGCACGGTCAATGCCCCGCCGCTCCATGTAGGCCCGGGCAGGCGCGGCGGCAGGGTGATTGCGCAGGATGTCTTGGAAATAGAGGGCGGCGGCGGCGTTGACATCGAAAAGCTGCTGGCGGCGGCGGTCGTTCTGGTCCGGCCCGGTTTGGGAGAGTTCAACCCCGGTCTCTTGGGCCAAAACCTGCAGGGCCTCCTTGAAATCGAGGTTCTCCTTCTTCATCAAAAAGGAGAAGGCATCCCCGCCTGTGGCGCAGGCCCCAAAACAGTGCCAGGTCCCCGTGTCCGGGAAGACCACAAAGCTGGGGGTGCGTTCGTCGTGAAAGGGGCAGCAGGCCTTATAGGTGCGGCCCGCCCGCTGCAGTGGCACATAGCGGGAGACCAACTCGACGATATCAACCCGGCTTTTGACTTCGTCGCTAACGCTCAAAGAGTTTCTCCACTGTGACCGTCTAGTTTGGTCGAGATTCAGCGATTGGGAGATTGGGAGATTAGATCGTGGCAATCACCTAATCTCTCAATCGCCCAATC
>CAZKEX010000055.1:9870-11208 GCA_964551895.1 uncultured Caldilineaceae bacterium
CAATCTCTCAATCTCAATCCTACCTTGCGCTGCTGTGTACGCTGGGGGTGTGGAATAGCCCGCATTATAGCCTGTGTGTTGGGGGGTGTCAAAGGATTCAGCGCAACCCCGCTTCCTGCAGGACCAGGGGGTAGAAGTGTTCGGCTTCCCGAAAGAGATCCCCCAGGGCCATTGCCTTGAAGACATTGCCCTTGGTCTTGATCTGCCCGCCAAAGAAGGACTCTCGCAGGCTGCGCTCGCCCAGCCAGATCTGGTGGAGCAGATCCGCGGCCATGTTCAATTCCAGGTCGGCCCGGCCTGGACGGGAACCGTAAAAGACCGCCGGCTGGCGGCCATCCACCAAGATCTCGGCCACCGGATCGGCCAAGGTGATCCGGATCACCAAGTGAGACTTGGCAAACTGGTCCAGATGGTTCGACTCTTTCTGCATTTTATCGAACAGTTGGCCGAGAACCGTGTAGACCTGGTCGGTGGATTTGTAAAATGCCATGCGTGTTTCCTTTGTGACGTGCTTTTCAAGACAGGGAGACAAGGAGAAAGGGAGACAAGGAGACAAGGAGACAAGGAGACAAGGAGATTGGGAGATTGGTGCAACAAACCCGTCAATCTCCTTGTCTCCTTGTCTCCCCTTCTCCTTGTCTATTTCTTCTTCCCGCCACCCAGCAACGCGATGCCGGCGATGGCCAGGGCGACGGCGGCCCCGATTGGGGCATATTTGCGCCAGGTGGGTTCTTCCGCCGGGGTTTCGTGGCTGAGGGCAGCCATCTCTTTGTCCGCGGCGGCCAGTTTCTGGCGTGCATCTTCTTGATAGCGGCGGAACTTCTCCGGATCGGCCCGCAGATCGTCGGCCAGTTGACGGCGGTGGGCCAGGTCGTCCTCGGTGATGTATTTGTCAAAGCTGCGCATCCCGGCCAATTGCAGGCCGTGCTTCTTGAAGAGGCGGTAGATCTCCTTCACCTTGTGCAGCTCCAACTCTCGCCCGATGCTGTAGTCCTCGAAACGGCCTTCCAGGGAGAGCAGGGCGGCCTCGGAGAGGCAGGCATAGGCGGTCTTGGGGGGCAGACCGATGTCGAAGCCGAAGTCCGGGTCGCCGGGGAGCAGGATCTCGCCGCTCTCGATCACCAGCACGTCTGGGCGCAGGGCGGCCTCCCACTCTTCGATGTCCGGGGGCCGGGCCACGTCGCAGATCACCGCGCCGGGCTTGCATTTGGTGATGTCGATTATCCGCTGGCCAAAGGCCGTGGTGGTGGTGACGATCACGTCCATCTCCCCAACGTGGTCGTCGGGCGTGGTGGCGATGGTGATCTTGGCCCCCGGCGTCTCCTCTTCGATCTGGTT
>CAZKEX010000055.1:11308-17441 GCA_964551895.1 uncultured Caldilineaceae bacterium
TGGGCCACGGTCACCCCGGCGTCGCCGACGATACTGGTGAAGGCGCCCAGGCCCACCAGTCTGGCCCCTCGCTCCTCGGCCATTTTGGCGATTTTGAGCAGACGGCTGTAGGTAAAGCCAGGGTCACGATTCATCATCTGCTTGGGCGTGGTACCCAAGGTGTAGAGCAGCCCCTCCACCCGCTGGCCCGTGGCCGGGCTGACAATGCCCTTGATGCGGCTGAGATAGATGGGCGGCGCATAGGCCACGGCCCATTCCACCCAACTGTTGGGGAAAACCTTGAGATAGCGCAGGATGGGGTGGGTGAAAATATACCGGGTGGCCAGGGGATGGATCACAAAGGCGAAGAGGTTGACCTTGGGCTCTTCCTGGACGTTGATGATGCTGGGCTTCCAGTCCAGCTCGGCCAGCAGGTTGAGATAGTCGCTCTCCCGCAGGTTGCGCTTGGCCAGGATGGCGGCCATGCAGCCCTCGATCACTGCGGCCGGCCAGCGGGCGGGCTGGCTGCTGTCCAAGCCCTCCGGGCCGATGGGGGGCATGGTGGTGATCAGGGTGGCGACGCCCCGCTGTTTCAGATCATCCTGATCTTCCGGGCGGGCATACTCGGCCACCACGGTCTTGCCCTTGAGGTTGCGGGGCGCATAGCGGCGGATGGCCGCCACGTCCCCGGCCAGGATCTGGGCCCACTCGAAGGGGGCGGCACTGCGCTCGGTGCCGGGGAAACCGGCCTGGGGAAAGACCCGGCGAAAGGGCTTGTCGTGGGTGACTTCCAAAATGCGCTGGGAGAGTCGCTCCATGGCCATCTCGCCCGTGGCCGCGCTGGGCAGGTTGTAATAGATCACCGGTTCGGCCCAGCGCCGGTTCTGGGTGAAGGCGGCCACGCCATCGGCCAGGCCCTTGTGGTTCAGCCCAGGGGTCAACAGCACATGCTTGCGGGTGAAGATCCCCGGCTCGATGTCATTGACCAGGCGGATGGCCCAACGCTCGAACGCGCCCCGCACCCCTCGTCCGCTGACCAAGGGTGTGGTTTCGGAGGCGGCGTCCAGGCGGTCGGCGTAGATGTGGCGGATCTTGTCGTGGCCCAACTGCAACAGGCCGGCCGGACCGTCCAGGGCGATGGCATCCACGGTCGAATCAGCGTCCCCCTCTTCGATCAGGCGCACGATCTCGTCGATATCGCCGCCACTGCCCACGCTGTGGATCTCGAAAGTCTCTCCTAAAAATGAAACCTGGGCGGTTGTCGGCTCGTCCGTGCGCAAATGAATATGCAGAATTTTCTTCATGACTATCCCTCTCTCTCCAAAATGGCTTGGGTTTTAAGCGTGGGCAGATGTGCAACCAGGATTATACAGGTCCAAGATGCAGGTGCAAAGTTACCGCGAGGGTCCGTGCGCAAAAAGGGGCGCTGGACACACTTTTCGTGTCCAACGCCCCTTTTGCCTTTTGAACTTTGCCTTTTGCCTTTTGCCTTTTCTATTCGGGCTTGTTGGCCAGAATCTCCTCAATGGCGGCCAAGGCATCGTCCCCCAGCTTGACATCGGCGGCTTTGATGTTGTCCAAGACCTGGCTGGGTCGGGAGGCGCCGGTGATCACGCTGGAGATCTCCGGGCGGCGCAGGATCCAGGCCAGGGCCAGTTGGGCCATGCTCAGCCCGTGGTCCCCGGCGATGGGGGTGAGTTTGCGCACGATTTCCAGATCCGCCTCCTTGATGCCTTCTCGCACCCAGTCGATCTCGGCGGCCCGGCTGCCCTCGGGGATGCCGTCGTTGTACTTGCCGGTCAACACGCCCTGGGCCAGGGGACTCCACACCACCAGCCCCACGCCATTGCGCTCACACGTGGGCATGATCTCCGGCTCGATGTGACGGTCCAGCATGTTGTAGCGGGGCTGCTCCACCTGGGGCCGGTAGCCGTTGATGCGGTCCGCGATGCCCACGGCCCGCTCGATCTGGGCCGCGCTCCACACGCTGGTCCCCCAATAGAGTACCTTGCCCTGGCGCACCAGATCTTCCATGGCCCGCACGGTCTCTTCCAAAGGCGTCTCCGGGTCAAAGCGGTGGCAGAAATAGATGTCCAGATAGTCCGTGCCCAGGCGGGCCAGGGTCTTGTCGATGGACTCCATGATGTGCTTGCGGCTCAGACCCCGGTCGTTGATGTTGTCGCTTTGGGGCCAGAAAAGCTTGCTGCTGATGACCAGATCGCTGCGCTTGAAATCAGCGATGGCCCGGCCCACGGTCTCCTCTGCCTTGCCCTTGGCGTAGGCGTCGGCCACGTCGATAAAGTTGATCCCGTTCTCGATGGCCGTGCGCACGCAGGCGGCCGCGGCGTCCTCTTCCACCGTGCCGCCATAGGTCAGCCACGCGCCCAGGCTGACACTGCTCACCTTCATGCCGGCGCTGCCGAGTCGTCGATATTCCATGTGGGTTCTCCTTGGGGTTAGTTGGTTTGTTGGTTTGTTGGTTTGTTTGTTTGTTGGTTGGTTGGTTGGTGGTGGGGCTGGGGGTAGTTTAGCAGAAAAGGGGCAAATTGTCGAAGCAAAAGCGGTTTAGGCGCTGTTGCAGGCACGCGTAAGGGAGTTCGGGTAAAGTACTCTAGCCGAGCGGTTGCTGTCCTCAATGGTGTCCTCTTTGCCTGAGTTAAAAAATCATTGCAATAACTAACGGTTTGTGTCATAATTCTAGGTATGCGCTGGCAAGAACTGCAAGAAATCGTCCGAGATCGACCCCTGTTTGAAACATCCCTGCTTGTGGCAGGCGGTTTGACGCGCCATCAGGCACAGCGGCAATTGAGTGATTGGACAAAGATGGAAAAAGTGGTTCAGTTACGGCGTGGCATCTATGCGCTACCAGACCAAAATCCGCACCCATTTATCGTGGCAAATCATCTGACGCCTGGTTCATATGTGAGTTTGCAGATGGCATTGGCTTATTACCATCTGATTCCAGAACATGTGGCCGTGGTGACATGTGTGACAACCCAGCGGCCAGCAAAGTATGCGAATCGATTCGGGCGATTTAGCTATCACCACATCAATCCATCCCTCTTTTTTGGCATCGACCACCGGCTGCTCGTTGGGGATGAATATGCCTACATTGCCATGCCGGAAAAAGCTTTGCTCGATCTAATTCACCTGCGCCCGCAGGGGGATTCGGTCGCCTACATCGAATCATTACGGCTGCAAAATCTCGACATCCTCGACATTGATCGACTTCATGACTTTGCCGATCGATCCGGCAAACCCAAATGGCATCGCGCCGCTGGGGTCATTGAGATGCTTGCCCAGCGCGAAGCGGAGGAATACGAGCCACTATGAAAGCGTATCTGCGTGAATTAACTGCGCCTGCCCAGACCCAACTCGATGCGATTCATCTTGTACGCGAGTATCTGCAATCACGGATCTTACAAAGCTTGCAGAGAGCGGGCGCCATGCAAACACTGGCCTTTCATGGCGGCACAAGCTTGCGTTTTCTCTACGCTATTCCCCGCTATTCCGAAGACCTCGACTTTGCCCTTGAATTGAACCCGGAAGCATACGATTTTCAAGCATACCTCCAACGAATCGTGCGCGATCTCGCAACCGAAGCGTACACGGTTGAAGTCAAACTGAGCCAGAAACAAATCGTTCACAAAGCGTTCGTGCGCTTTCGCGGCTTGCTCTACGAGCTTGGCCTATCGAGCCACGCCACGGAGACCCTTGCCATCAAAATCGAAGTTGATACCAATCCGCCAGCACAGGCAGGCTTGATGACAACGCCCCTGGTCAAGCACGATGTGTCACTGAACCTACATCACCATGATCCGGCAACGCTCTTAGCCGGAAAACTTCTGGCGATCTTGCAGCGCACCTATCTCAAGGGGCGAGATATCTATGATTTATGGTGGTATCTGCATCAGTCCGACTGGCCCGCGCCAAACCAAGCATACCTGAATCAGGGTCTGCGTCAGGGCGGCTGGACGGGCGACGTACTCACAGTAGCCAATTGGAGAACCGTTGTGCGGGAACGACTCTCTCCAGTGCAGTGGTCGTTGGTATGGGAAGATGTCGGTCCGTTTATTATCGAAGCCGATGGACTAAATAGTTTTAACAAAGAGTACCTGCTGACGTTGCTGGACTGAATCAGATACGCTCCGGATACCTTCGCAAAACTCTACTGAGATCAAAACGGGGGATCGCTGCCGCGCTTCTGAGCGGCAACGATCCCCCGATCTGTTGAAAAGCTATCAGAATTCTCTAAAAATCAATCGCTTTGCCCTCGTATACATACTCGAACATCTGCTGCAACTCTTCGCCGTCGGGCACCCGGGTGGAGGTGACGATCTGGGTGTCGCCCTCGGCATGTTCGATCAGGGTGTGCATCCCGGCGTCAAAGGCGGCTCGGTCGATGCCCAGTTCGGCGATGCTGGTGGGCTGGCCGATGCGCTTGGAGAGGGTGCGGATGGCTGTCACCAGGGCAGCGCCGGCCTCCATCTCGTCTTTGCTGTCGGTCAACCCGGCAAAGCGGGCCAGATCCCCGTAGCGGGTTTCCATATCCCCCCGCAGACAGTATTCGATCACGTAGGGCAGGAAGAGGCCCACCACCCGGCCGTGGGGCTGCTTGAAGTAGGCCCCCAGGCTGTGACCCATGGCGTGGGCCACCCCAAGGTTGGCATTGCCAAAGGCCAACCCGGCAACGGCCGCGGCGTTGATCATGCGCTCCCGGGCTTCCAGATTGGTCTTGCCATCCTCGACGGCCGCGGCCAAATGCTGGAAAACCAACTGGGTCGCTTTGAGGGAAAGACCATCGCAGAGGTCGTTGTGCCAGGTGCTGGTGTAGCCCTCGATGGCGTGGGCCAGCACATCCAGCCCTGTGTCCGCGGTGATGCGGGGGGGCAGAAACTGGGTCAAGATGGGGTCGAGAATGGCCAGATAGGGGACCATGGCCCGATGGCCCGTGCCCAATTTGCGCTTGTTCTCCGTGTCCGTCAACACGATGGCCCAGGTGGTCTCGCTGCCCGTGCCCGCGGTGGTGGGGATGGCGATCAGCTTGGCCTTGGTCATGGTCAACGGGGTCCACGGGGCCAGCTCTTCCAGGTCGATCTCCGGATCTTCGTAGAGGACGGCCATGGCCTTGGCCGCGTCCAAGGGGCTGCCGCCGCCCAGACCGATGATCAGGTCCGGGCCATATTCTTGGGCAAACTTGGCCCCGCGCAGAACGGTCTGCAAGCTGGGCTCCGGCTCCACCTCGGCAAAGATGGCTGTTTCGATGCCCGCGGCGTGCAGAGGCGCTTCCACCTTGGCGGTCAAGCCAAGCTGGTGCAGGGTCGGATCAGTGATAATGAGGGCCTTGGCGCCCTGGATCTGCTCCAGGTAGCTCAAGGCGTCCTCACCGTAGACGATTTGGGGAGAAGTGAAAAACCACATAGTCTGCTCGCCTTTCTGAGAAGAGGAGGGGGGAGACAGGGAGACAAGGAGAGGGGGAGACAGGGAGAAGGGGAGCGCATTACTCTCCTTGTCTCCTTGTCTCCCTGTCTCTTCTTCTCCCTGTCTCCCCCTCTCCTTGTCTATAATCTAGCTGGGGAATTCGGTCTCGACCTTGGTGGCGCAGCGGACGAGTTCCTGGGCTGCCTTGACGTTTTTCATGATCTTGACCAGGTTGCCGTCCAACTTTAGCGCCCGGGTGACCAAGGCCTGCACGGGGTCTTGGCGGCCTTCGATCACCCTTTTCCACTTGTCCATGCTGCCGGTGATGGCGAATTCGGGGCTCTTGTCCAGGCTGGTGACATAGACGATGTCCCGGGCCTGACCGTGCCACAGATCCACGTAGAGGGCCTGGGTGTCGCCGCCCTCGATCACGAAATAGAAGTCGCCTTCCCAGGTTTTGGCGGCGCTGGCGTAGGCGTCACTGCTGTTGACCTGCTCTTTGAATGCATCGGCCCAGGCTTGGCTGGGGAATGGAATGCCCATATGTCTTCTCCTTGAGGTTGGTTTGTTGGTTGATTGGTTGATTGGTTGATTGGTTGATTTGGTGGGATGGACCTTATTTTGCATGGTTAGCGGGCTGTTGGCAAATTAGAAACGAGGGGTTGCGCCCACCACCCGCTATTAAGCCACGGTTGAGTGGCGAAAGGGTTCTCGCTGTGTCGCGGAGGGGGAT
>CAZKEX010000056.1:0-17201 GCA_964551895.1 uncultured Caldilineaceae bacterium
TCTTTGCGGTGAATTCAACCTTTTTTCAGCAGAGTCATTACTGAGCCGACTCCCAACCCGCGTAGCTGGGGGTGAAGGAGCGCACATTGGTGTAACCGGCGATCTGCAAGGCGGCGGTGGACAGGGCCGCCCGGAAACCGCTGGCGCAGTAGACGACCACGGGTTTGTCCTTGGCGATCTGGTCCAGGTTGGCGCCGACGGTGCGGATGGGCAGGTTGATGGCGTCGGTGATGGCGCCGCCCTCAAACTCGCTGACCTCTCGCACGTCCACCAACTGGGCGCCCACGCCGATGACTTCGTTCAGCTTCTCCACCGTGCCCAGGGCCAGCCAGCCCTCGGGGATGTTGCTGACGAATTCGCTGACCGCGGCCAGGGCCTCGGGGTTGACCTCCTTCACGGGATAGGTGGCGGCTTCGACCGCGTCCATGCTCACCGGCTCGTTGGCCGCGGACCAGCCCTTCCAGCCAGGGGAGAAGGCCTTGACATTGTCATAGCCCAGCACGCGCAGGCTGGAGAGGGCCAAACCGGCCCGGTGGCCGCTGGCGCAATAGATGAAGACCGGCATGTCGGCAGGGATCTTGTCCAGGTTCTCGGTCAGGGTGCGCAGGGGGATGTTGACCGCACCGGCGATGTGGCCAGCTTCGTATTCGCTGACCTCTCGCACGTCGATCACCACAGGGCTGGTGTTGGCCAGGATCTCCTTGAAGGCATCAACCTTGCCCACATTCATATAGCCTTCGGGAATGGCGGTCAGGTACTCATCGACCACGGCCACCACGTCAAAGTTGGACTCGATGGCGGCGACGACTTCCACCGGGGCTTCCGTGTTTTCACCGTGGGCTGCTTCCCAACCGGCATAGCTGGGGGGGAAGGCGCGCACGTTGCTGTAGCCGGCAATCTGCAGGGCGGCAGTGGCCAAGGCAGCCCGGAAGCCGCTGGCGCAGTAGACCACGACCGGGGCATCCATGGGGATGTCGGCCAGATTGTCGCCGATGGTGCGGATGGGCATGCTCAGGGCGTTGGGGATGGCCCCGTCGGCATATTCGGAGGGCTCGCGCACATCGACCAGCACGGCGCCGGCAGCAATGGACTCGTCCAGCTTCTCGGCAGCGCCGATGGACAGCCAGCCTTCGGGGATGGCGCTGACAAAGCCTTCAACGGCCTCGAAGGTGGCCTGGTCAAAGACCGGCGCTTCGTAGCTTTCGCCGACCACGGCTTCCATGCTCACCTCTTCGTCGGCCCCGCTCCAGCCCTTCCAGCCTGGGGAGAAGGCCTTGACATTGTCATAGCCCAGCACCCGCAGGGAGGAGAGGGCCAGACCGGCGCGATGGCCGCTGGCGCAATAGACGAAGACCGGCATGTCCGTGGGGATCTTGTCCAGGTTCTCGGCCAGGGTGCGCAGGGGCACGTTGACCGCGCCGGGGATATGGCCAGCTTCGTATTCGCTGACTTCCCGCACGTCGATCAGGGCGGCGCCGGCGGCGATGGCTTCCTTGAAGGCGTCGATCTTGCCCACATTCATGTAGCCTTCGGGAATCCCGGCCAGATATTCACCGACCACACCGGTGACATCCATGACGGGCATGGCTTCGACGACCGGGGCCTCCACGACCGGGACGGCGGTGGGGGTGGGGGCGGCTTCTTGGGCCAGGGGTGCCGCGACCGGGGCTTCGGCTTCCGGGGCATCACCACCGCCACAAGCGCCCAAAAGCATGGACAGGATGATCAGAACTGAAAAGATTGAATAGATTTTTTTAGACATCTTCTAATGCTCCTTGATGGTTCGAATGGATCAAACGAACGGTTTGGATTGAAACAGTTTGGACTTATTTGGGTCTGACTTGCAGCCACGAAGTCACGAAGAAACGAAGGTTCACGAAGAAGATGGAAGAAGGCTTTTCTTCGTGTATCTTCCCTTCTTCGTGACTTCGTGGCTATCTCACAGCTATTCCACGGCTATTCCTCAACAATCCACGGCGCTTCGTTGGGCATGGACTCGACCCACTTGGAATGTTCGAGTCGGGCCTCTTCTTCGGGAATGTATCCTTTAACCATGCCCGCCAAGGCCCCATACACATAGGTAAAGTAGAGATGGCCCACCAACAACACGGTCAAAACCAGCATGGAAAGATCGTGGAACATGGTGGTGATGGCCAAGGAGTTGGGCGAAAACGACCCCTTGCCCACCCACATGATAATGCCCGACACCACGATCACGGCGGAGAAGATCACCACGCCGGCATGATGCAGCTTCTGTCCGGCATTGAGACGACCCTGGGGCGGCATCTTTTTGGCATATCCCAGGAAGTAGCTGTACATGTGGGTCAGCCAGTTCCAATCGTCCCGGTCATAGTGGAAGGAATCCCAGAGCAGCTCTTTGGCCGCCGGGCGGTTAAAGACCAGATAGGCCACGGGGATCAACATGAAGACGATCGCCCCCGCCCGGTGGATCCAGCGGGAGAGCCCCCCGGCGGCGTAGGGGGCCAGGGGTCCCCACACCAACATCAACCCGGTGAGCAACAGGGCCAGGAAGGACGAAGCCATCATGGCATGGATAATACGGGGACCGAGATCATAGCGCAGAACCTTGCGCTCGGGATGCAGGGGTTCGGTTTGTGCGGCCATCTTATGCCTCCTCTTTTTCTGGCGCAGTTTTTTCTGGCGCAGTTTTTTCTGGCGCAGTAAGCGGGGCGGGCTGTGGGCCGTTACCGTTCTGCACGCGCAATTCGTTCAGCTCTTGAAGATGGATGCGCCGGGCGATCACCGCCACCACACCCGTCACCGCAATGCTGAGACCGGTCAGACCCAGGCTGGCGGGCTGAACCACCTTCTGCCACATATCCAGCGCCAGGGGAACGTCGGGATTCACCGGCAAGTCCAGCTTGTCTGGGCTGTCGGGCAGCGCCATGATCATGCCCAGGCCACCGGCCTCGGTCTCGCCATAGACCTGGGCGTTGGGATAGCGCACCTTGAGCGCATTGACCCGGTTATGGGCCTCGTTCAAGATTTCGTGGCGCTCGCCATACATCAGCGCGTGGCTGGGGCAGGTGTTGACGCACCAGGGCGTCCCCCCGGCCTGGACCACGGCGGCGCAGGCATCGCACTTGCTCGATCGCCCATCCTCGGCCATGACAGGGACATCGAAGGGGCAGGCGTCCACACAATAGGTGCAGCCGCTGCACTTCTCCCGGTCCAGCCGGGTGAGGCCCTCCTCTTTGAACAGGGCACCGGTGGGGCAGACGGTGACACAGGCGGCGTCTTCGCAGTGATAGCAGCGATGGTTGCGGAAGCCGCCTTGCAGCTTGGGGAAGGTACCCCGGGTCTGCTCAATCAGGTGGATGTATTGCATCCCCACGGGCAGCTCGTTTCCGGTCTTGCAGGCGGCAACACAGGCTTGGCAGCCGATGCAGCGCCCCAGGTCCAGCAAAAATGCATAGGTCGTCATGTTAGGCTCCCTTCTCGTTCTGGGCCACGATGCGTACGAAATTGACCCGCATACCGGCCCCACCGCTGATGGGATCCAACTTGTACCGGGTGATCAGCTTGTTGTCGTTGGCCCCCTTGCCGTGGGCATTGGTCAGCCCCGGTGCGTTCTGGCCAAAGCCGTGGGACATAAAGACAGCGTCCGAGCGGATGCGCTGGGTGGCCTTGACCTTGATGGGGGCGCTGACCACGCCGTCCTGGTTTTCCAGACGCACCATCTGGCCATCTTTAATCCCCATCTCCGCCGCGGTCTGGGCGTTCAGCCACAGGTCGTTCTCCGGCGCCATCTCGCTGAGCAGGGGTGTGTTCTGGGTCTTGGCAAAGGTGTGGACCGGGTGACGGCCATAGAGCAGGCGGAAGTAGCCGGCCGGCGGCTCCTCTGTGGCCTCGTAGGTGGGCATGGGGTCCAGACCGGCCAAAGCCAGCTCGTTGGAGTAGAATTCGATCTTCTTGGAATGGCTGGTGAAGGGCGAACTGTCGCCAAAGTCGGCCAGATAGGGCTTGCCGTCTTGGAGCAAAATGCCCTTTTCGGCCCGCACCTTGTCCAGGTTGCTGCCCACGGTCATCAGCCGGGCGTTGACAAACTCTTCCGCGGTCTCCCACTTGAAGTATTTGTCCATGCCCAGGCGCAGCCCCAGTTCCCGCACCATCCACCAGGCCGGTTTGGTGTCGTACATGGCCGCCACCGCCGGTTCCCGCATGGCGATGTAGGGGGTCTTGTGGGCCACGGTCCACAGGTCGTCGTACCGTTCCAGAATCGTGGCCTCGGGCATCACCACGTCCGCCCAGGCCACATGCTCCTGGGGCAGCACGTCCACCACCAAGATGAAGTCGAGCTTTTTGAACGCCTCGATGGTGCGGGGCGTGTTGGGGATGCTGTTCAGCGCATTGCAGCCATAGATGATCAGGGCCTTGATGGGATACGGCTTGCCGGTGATCATGGGCTCGATCAACTCCTGCATGGCCGTGGCCCCCCGCAGGAAGGTGTCCCGTGCGCCGTCGGCCCTAGCCTTGCCCGTGGGGCCAAGGGGCAGGGTGTCCGCCTCTTCGCCCGGCTCGGCGGAACAGCCGCCGGAACTGCCCGCCACCAAGAAGGGGGGGTGGGCGTACTCTTCGATGTACGGGGCCTTGCTGAAGTAGAAGCCACCCTCTCGGCCATAGGCCCCCAGCAGGGCGTTGATCATGTAGGCTGCCCGCATACGCTGGCTGTCGTTCCCATACCAGGTGACATGACGGCCGGGGATGATGCCAGCCCTGGGCAGATTCTCGGCCATGACCCGGGCCGTGGTGCGGATCACCTCCGCGTCCAGATCCGTGATCTGGGCGGCCCATTCGGGCGTGTATTGCTGAACGTGGGCGACTAACTCGTCAAAGCCTTCGGTCCACTGGGCCACATAGTCGGCGTCGTACAGCTTCTCGTTGATCAGCACATTCTGCCAGGCCAGCAGCAGGGCCGTGTCCGTCCCCGGCTTGATGGGCAGCCAATAGTCCGCCTTGGCCGCCACGCTGGAGAAGCGGGGATCCACCACGATCACCTTGGCCCCCCGTGCCCAGGCGTTGGAGAAGTCCTGCATCAAGGTATTGCGGGCATCTTCGCCGATGTGGCTGCCCAGCAGTACCATGCAGTTGATGCCTTCCCAATCCACCGGCTCGTGGCCGCCGATGGGCAGACCATAGGTCAACTTGGCCGCCTCTTCCCGGGGGCTGGTGCAGAGGGAGGAGGAGGGCTTGGCCGCGTTGGGGGTGCCAAAGGCCTGGGCGAAATAGTCCGCAAACCAGTGGTCGCCGGAGGTGTGGCCAAAGACCGCCACGGCCTCCGGGCCATATTCGTCTCGGATGGCGGCCAGTTTTGCCGCGGTTTCGTCAAGGGCCTCGGTCCACGTCACCTCCTGGAACTTGCCCTCGCCCCGTTCCCCGGTGCGGATCATGGGGGCCTGGAGCCGGTCTGGGTCATACATAAAGGAGACGCCCCCCTGGCCACGGGCGCACAACATGCCCCGGCTCTTGGGATCCTTGGGGTTGCCGTCGATCTTCTGCACCACGCCGTCCACGGTCTGCACCACAATCCCACACCGCCAGGGACACATGTCACAGACGTTGTAGGTGGTCTTGATCTCGCCACGGCGATACCAGGGCGTCCCCACGGTGATGGGGGGGGCTGACGGGGGGGCAGCCATGCCGGTTTGGGTGGCCTTGGCGGTCAACGCCACACCCCCCGCCCCGCCCAGGGCAGACTTGAGAAAAGTACGTCGGGTAATCTGCAATTTAACTCGTGCCATTGTCTTTTCCTTATCAAAAGGTCAACGATTTTTTTACTGTGTGAGTGAATATTTATGCCAACACAGCAGATTCAAATTTGCCCAAGAGCCTGGCTTCCCGCTGCATGGCCCGGTGCATCAAACAGAGTACGGTGGAGAGCCATTCCTGATCCATATGCTCTTTGGGGATGCCGTTACACGCCCCCGCGCACCAAACCTGATGGCGGTATTGGTTCAGCGTCATGGGCAGCAGGGCCACCACCCGCAGCCGGGGATTGCGAGCCAAAATCTCCTCGACCACGGCAGAGGTGTCCGACCCGGCGATGTTCCAATCCAGCATCACGATGTCGTCCACATCCGCCACCACCCGCTCCATCAGATCGGCGTAGTTGGCGACAGCGGCTGTCTCCACCGCCAAGGGGTTCAACTCCTGGGCAGAAGCCAGAATAGAATACATGAGGGCCAATGAGTGGTCATCTGGAATTGCGAAGAGCATACGCATCTTCATGGTTTCGTCCATCTTTCCCTGCCTGGGACGATTGGTACAAGCCAAATCGTCCAACCCCTCTTCTTCGTGAAATCCTTCACGAGTCATTCTAGCAGGTGTACGACCTCTTGGGTATCGGGAAATGTCTGACACATTCCGGGGAATTTTCCCCACAGGGGATGAATGGCGAATGGCGAATGGCGAAAAAGAAGCCGATCTGGACTTGTCCAGATCGGCTTCTTTGGTATTCACTTGTGGTTCAATCGGGTCTCAAGAGAGGATCATCCCCGCCATTCGCAATTCGCCATTCGCTCTATTGCGTATACTCGGTCAGCAGTCCCCGGGCCAGGGCGTATTTGACCAGGTCGGAGCGGGTACTCATGCTGAGTTTTTGCATGACCCGGGTGCGATAGGTTTCCACGGTCTTGGGGCTGAGGATGAGCTGGTCGGCGATCTCGGTGGCGGTGTGGCCCAGAGCGCACAGTTTCAGCACCTCCCGCTCCCGTTCGCTGAGGCTATCGTAGTCGTCCTGAGAGCCAGAGGTGGCCAACTGGCCCAGATAGTCCTCCAGCAACATGCGGGTGGCCGTGGCGTAGAGGAAGACCCCGCCCCCGGCCACCGTGCGGATGGCGTCCACCAGCCGGGTGTCGATGGTGGACTTCAGCACATAGCCGGCCGCCCCAGCCTTGAGTACCGGGAAGAGGTAGCGCTCCTGGGCGTGGACGGTCAGGATCAGCACCTTGGTTTCGGGAAAGCTGTCCCGGATGCGCCGGGTGGCCTCCATGCCGTCCATCTCGGGCATGGAGATGTCCATGACCACGATGTCGGGGGCGAGGGAGGCCACCAGTTCCAGGGCCTCGACCCCGTTGTTGGCCTCGCCCACCACTTGGATGTCCGGCTCGCTGTCGAGCAAGGCCCGCAGGCCCATACGCACCACCGGGTGATCGTCGGTCAGAATGACTCTAATACTTGCCATTGCCAAAGGCTCCATTTGCAGATAGATTCACAGCCTTCACCGCAAAAGAATAACCGCCGAGGGCGCAGAGATTTCGCGGAGAACGCAGAGGAAAAGCTCTGTTTTTCTTTGCGTTCTGGCTCATTGGGATCTTCCGTGGTCCGCGGGCTAGCGCAGGTTGAGTAGACCGGGGCAGTTTCCGGTCGTATCGCCTGTACTGAGTGCGAAGCGTATCGAAGTGAAACCGCAGCGGGTTGACCACGGATATTCCCAATGAACCTGCGTTCTTTGCGCCTTTGCGGTGAAGATCATTTTCTTGCAGAAAAGTGATTGGTGGGAAGAGCGTTCAGGGGCACCCGGGCCAGCATCTGGGTGCCGATCCGGGGTCGGGATTCGATGGTCAATGTGCCGCCCACCATGGCCAGCCGCTCCTGCATCCCCATCAACCCCAAGCCGCCGGGCCGATCCGGGGATTTGCCCAGATCGGGCTGCTGGGGGTCAAAGCCAACGCCGTCGTCCCGGATCTCCAGGGTCAACCAGTCTGGCCCCTGGCGCAAAGCGATGGTGACATGGGTGGCCTGGGCGTGGCGGGCCACGTTGTTGAGCGCCTCCTGGGCCACCCGATAGAGGACCAATTCCAATTCGTGGGGAATACGCCGTTTCACCCCAGTGACCTGGAGTTCGGTCTGGATCAGGCCGCCGTCGTTGAGTTCGTCCATACGCCAGCCCAGGGCCGCCTCCAGCCCCAGGTCGTCCAAAATCTTGGGGCGCAGATCCAGGGCCACCCGGCGCACCTCCTCCAGGGCCTGGGCGGTGAGCTGGCGCAGCTCCTCCACCCGTTGCTGGGCCTCTTCCGGGTTGTGGGCCCGCTCCAACAAGCGCAGATGGACCAAGAGGGAGGTGAGGGCCTGGGCCGCCTCGTCGTGAAGCTCCCTGGCCACCCGCTGGCGTTCGTCTTCCTGGGCCTGGAGGATCAGCCGGGAAAGGCGGTGAAGCTGTTGGGCGTCGGCTTCCAGGGTGGCCACCATCTGGTTGAAGGTGGCGAAGAGGCGCTCGAAGCGCTCGTCGGCCAGGGCATCCGGGATCACCTGGACGTTGAGGTTGCCCTGGCGCACCTCATCCACGGCAGATTGCAGATCGTCCAAGGGGCGCAGGGCCAGCTTCAACACCACATTGTTGACCATCGCGCTGACGATCACCCCGGTCACGGCAAAGAGGGCGATCAGTTCATAGTGCAGGTTTTCGGGATAGTTGAGTACATGCCAGACGGTGATGACCGTGCCGGCCACCGCGCCGATCACCACCACGGTCAGGTTGGCCAAGAGGATCTTGTAGAAAAGCGGAATGCGCAGGAATTTGTGATAGCAATTGGGCATTTGGCTCATTGGTGAGAGAAACGATCTGTCTGAAATGCAAAACGTGTCGCCCGCTACGTGGTTCGGAACACCTCACGCAACACGCAACACGTTTCACGAACGAAGTAGGTCGGGTGGGACTCGAACCCACACAGGTGTTACCCTAACGGATTTTCTTACCACTACGGCTTTCGCCGCCTTCCCCCAAGAATCGGAAGAGTTTGTGGTCTGGACTTTCTCTTGACCCTAGGTATCCGCCGTAGGTCTCAGCCGTCAAGTCTCTACACCTTTTTCTTGCTGCCTCGATAATTGTCGGTCAAAGCATGACAATTAGGACACACGAGTTCAACTCTTTCAACAAGAAACTTGGCTCGGGATTGCCACCAACATTATTTGCTGAGGTTTCCCCGATTTTGACTGAATTCACTCAGGGGGTTTCCCACCCCGGCGCTCAAATCCGCTTAAGTCCGTCGCGTCTGCCATTCCGCCACCGACCCTTACATATGGATTCTATCTTAGAACTTCGACTTTTGAAAAAAGTCGAAGTTCTGGCGCCGATCACCGCCCCTGATACCGCTGCACGTTGATCAGGTGCTCGTCAAAGGTGGTGGCGAAGACGTGGCGACCGCTGCCGTCGGGCAGAGCGACAAAATAGAGATAGTCATGCTCTTCCGGGGCGAGGACGGCCTGGACGCTGCCCAGGCCAGGGCTGGCAATGGGACCGGGGGGCAGACCGGCATAGAGATAGGTGTTGTATGGGCTATTGACCGAGCTATACTCTTCCAAAAAGACCGGGCTTTTCCACCACTGACCGCTGGCGGGCTGATAGCCCATGCCATATTGCACGGTGGGATCCGCCTCCAGCTTCATGCCAATGGCCAGGCGGTTGAGGTAGACCCCGGCAATGGCCGGACGCTCGTCAGCCGCCACAGCCTCCCGCTCCACAATGCTGGCTACGGTGAGGGCGGCGTACAGGTCCAAACTTGTGGTTCCGATGGCCTTGGCTTCGTCAAAGAGGGGGACAATGCGGGCGGCGAAGGCGTCCAACTGGCGGCCCAGCAGATCCTCGGCCACGGCATCCTCCGCCGGGATCTCGTAGGTGTCGGGAAAGAGATAACCTTCCAGACTTGCCCCCACAGGGCGGCTGCCCAGGAAGGGGTAGCGGCCAGGGTCCAACGTGCCCAGATCGCCGCTTGCGGCCAGAGCCCGATAGCGGCCGCCATCCACCACCTGGGCGGCGTCGAGGAAGTCCGCAGTCTGTTCCAGCCGCCAGCCTTCGGGGATGGTCACGGTCACCGACGCGGCCTGGGCGGATTGGAGGATGCGGGCGATCTCCGTGATGGGCATGTTGGGGCTGAGGATGAAGGCGCCCGCTTCCAGCCGGGTGGCCAGACCGTTGACCCGCACATAGGCCTCGAAGAGGCGGGCATCGCCGATCAGACCGGCCTCCTGCAGTTGCTGGGCGATAAGTTGGGCCGGGGAGCCGGGGGCCACCTCGAAGCGCACGGGACGGCTGTCCACGCTGTAGGGTTGGGACACTTCGTCCTGGTGGGTGCGCAGATAGGCACCCATCACCTGATCTCCGCTGCAACCGGCAAACAGCAGAAGTAGGGCGAGGAGCGGGACCGCTATCAATGAAACTTGTGGACGGAAACGGGCGTGAGAAGATGCCATAGAGATGGGCATAGATATAGGCATAGAAATGGGCATAGAAATGAGCAATCAGGCCGCCAACCGGGAGCCATTGGTATGGCGCCGGAAGATCGGGTCCGTCTGCACCAGCCGCCGCAGACCTTCCCGCAGGCGAACCTGGGGTCGGTAGTCCAGCAAGGCCTCGGCCTGGCGGATGTCCGCCACCAGCCGACCGGTCCCCCCGGACACTTCCCGATTGTAAAGCACATTGGGCTTGCGGCCCAGGATCTGGCTCAGATGGCGCAGGAGTTCGTTCATGGAGGTCTCCACCCCGCTGCCGATGTTGAGAATGGCCCGATCCACCCGGGGGGCCGTGGCCGCCGCCACCAGGGCGGCCACCACATCATCCACATAGACAAAATCCCGGGTCTGGGCGCCGTCGCCGAAGATCACAATGGAGCCGTCGTTGATCATCTGGTTGGCAATTTGGGGAATGACCGGGGCATGGACCGGGGGCAAGGGCTGGCCTGGGCCATAGGCGTTGAAGATGCGCAGGGCCACAGTCTCGAATCCGCTGAGCGCGCCCATAGTAAAAAGATAGTTCTCCGCGGCCAGTTTGGAGACGGCATAGGGCACCCTGGGTTGCAGCAGGGCGTTCTCGGCCACAGGCTGGCGTGTCTGATCGCCATAGACCGTGGCGCTGCTGGTCAGTACCACCCGGCGCACCCCCACATCTCGGCACGCCTCCAACAGGGAGACCGTTCCCCCCACATTGACATCGTTGTACTCCTTGGGATATAGCACCGATGCCGGCAGGCTGACCCTGGCCGCCAGGTGATAGACCACGTCCACACCGTGGAGCAAGGACCACAGCCGGGGCACATCCCGCACATCCCCCCGGGTGAAGTGGATGCCCGGAGCCAGTTTCGCCGGGTCCCCGCTGCTCATATCATCCAATACGCGCACAAAACCGCCCTGAGCCGCCAGGGCATTGGCCAGATGGGTGCCGAGAAAGCCTGCACCACCCGTAACAAGAAAATGCATGATTATGGCCTCCAAAACAAGTTGTACGGTGAGTTGTTGGTCAACGATGGGGGATGGGAGGAAGGCGCCGTTGGTAATCCAGGATTATGCGACAGGGGATGCGGCCTCAACCAGTTGGCAAATACGATCCCAGCCACTGGTGAGCAAGCGGTCTAGTTCCCGATAGGTGACTTCGTACTCGCCCAGCCCAAAGCCGATGGGGTCGGGAATGTCATAGGTATAGCCGGCCATTTCGCTGATCACGAAGATACGCTTGGCCGCTTGGGGAAACTCGATGCGCAAGGCCTCTTTGTGTCCCTGTTCCATGGTCAGGATCAGATCAAACTCGGCCAGCAGTTCAGCGCTGACCGGCTGGGAACGGTGGGACTCAATATCCAATCCCTGCTGGGCCGACACCTGGCGGGAATGCTCGTGGGCCCGGCGTCCGGGCTTGGCCCACGTCCCGGCGGATGCGACCGTCCACACCTGATCCGGAAACGCCTGGGCCACCTTGCGGGCAAAGATCCCCATGGCAATGGGGGATCGGCAAATATTGGCTGTACAGACAAACAGGACTGCGGGCATAAAACCTTCTCTCCAACGGGATCATTGTTTGAGTGCCCTGCAAAGAGGTCAAATTCACCGCAAAGACGCCAAGAACGCAAAGAAAAAGCAGGTTTTTCCTCGAGGTTCTCTGCGAAATCTCTGTGATCTCGGCGGTTAAATGGCTTTTTGCAGGTGAGTCATTGTTTTCAACATGAATGCCTCATCCCGAAATAAGCAAGGAAGCCAGTGACTCGACTGGCTTCCTTGGCATTGGGCTATTTGGCTAAGGTTAAAACCTAGTTCTCGGACTTGGCCAACGTGGCCACGCCTTCCAGGGATTGGCCAGTGGCCGTGGGCCGGCTCTCCCGCTTGTCGGCCCGTTTCCGCCGAGATCTGCCTTTTCCATTCCTGCCATCTGCCTCCCCGTCAGCATCGGAAGTATAGTAGCCGTCATAGTAGTAATAGTAGCCGCGAGAGCTGCGGGAAAGACGGTTCAACACAGCGCCCAAGATGTGGCCATTGACCCGACGTAGGGATTCCACCGCCCTCATGCCCGCATCCTTGCGGGTCTTGCCCGAATCCACCACCATCAGAATGCCATCAACCTGCCGCCCGATAATGGCCGCATCGGTCACGGCCAAGGCGGGCGGGGCATCGCAGATCACCAGATCCACCTCATCCCGCAGCCGCTCCAAGAGGTCGGTCATGCGCCGGGATCCCAACAGCTCCGCCGGGTTGGGGGGGACTTTGCCGCTGGTCATCACCTGCAGATTTTCCACCATGGTGGGGCGTAGATAGTGGCTGGGCGGCAGATCGCTGTGTATCACAGCGTCCGTGAGACCCATTGAGTTGTTAAACCCAAAGAGTTTATGGATTCGAGGACGGCGCAGGTCAGAGTCGATCAGGGCCACAGAAAAGCCAGCCTGGGCCATCACAATGGCCAGGTTGACCGCCGTGGTGGTCTTGCCCTCGCCAGGGTTGGCGCTGGTCACGACGATGCTGCGCAGGTCTGTGTCGATGGCCGAGAACTGCAAATTGGTGCGCAAGGCCCGGTAGGCCTCGGATGTGGGATGGCGGGGTTCGTTGACCGTGACCATGCTCTCCACTGTGTCCGCCCCATCCATGCGGGCGATCGCCCCCAGCCAGGTCACCCGCAGAATATTGTTGAGATCTTCGGGGGTCTTGATGGTGTCGTCCAAGAACTCGATCAGGAAGACAGCGCCGGTGGCCAGCATCAAGCCGACAATAGCGGCCAGCAAGGTGTTGAGCAGGGTGCGGGGACGAACCGGATTCTCCGGGACTCGGGCCGGCTCCACCACGGTGATGGTGTCGATGGATTGGGCCTCGGTCAGGCGCAGGGATTCGAAGCTCTGCAACAGGCTGGCATAGCTGGTCTGATATTGGGTAATCGTGTTGCGCAGCCGGGAGATCTCGCCTTGGTCGGCGGCGGAACCGGTCGCCAGCAGGCGATCCAGATCGGCCTGGGCGGTGACAATGTCGATATCCAGGTCGGCCAACTGGGTCTGCAAATTGATCTTGGAGGCCGAGAAGCGCTCGGACTGCAACTTTTCATTTTCGGCGATAAAGACCGTGGGCAGGATATTGGCCACACCCGCTGCCAATTCCGGAGAATCATCTTCCACGGTGATCTTGATCAGCTGGGTATCCCGCACCGGGGTGACGCTGACGCTGGTCACAACTTTATCAAAATTCTCCGGATCCAAGCCCAACTGTACCGCCACCTCGGAGAGGATGGGCTGGCGGACCATGAGTTCGGCATAGGTCTTGGCGATGCGCTCGCTGCTGAGGATATCCTGATAGGTGGCGCTGCTGGGGGAACGGGCCTGGTTGATAAGCAGTGTGGCAGAGGTCGAGTAGATCGGGGTCGTGAAAGAGCTGGTCACATAGGCGGCAACCCCGGCCAACAGGGCCGCAAGGACTAGAAGCCAGATCCAGTCTTTGATCAACTGGAAGTATTGACGGAGATCGATCTCATCCTCCATGAACTCCGCCTGCGTCCCGCGATCAAGTGTATCCATAACATTTCCTCTTCGACAAAGTGTTTCCCGGACGTCTGCGCCGTGTGGCCATTGTACTACTGTACTACTTGTGGAGATTGTGGCTGTGGTCCCAAGGGACGGGTCTACTATGCACAACGCAGAACAATAGACTCTCTCAAAAAAGCTTTGAAGAGCTTTGGGAGAATGATTGACAAGGCTTGAGCAGTATAAACCATCTAAGGATGTGGAGCAAGAAATTAGGCGTCAAAGCCATCAAAAAGTCAACTTGATGGGACAAACATTCCCGCAACACAAGCACGCCCCCTGTTTAGGTTCCGTCTTGTGTTGCGGGAATGGGCAGATCTCAAAGTCAGATCATGGGGTCGCGATTACTTGCGCACCACCACAAGCGCCGGTGTCATGGAGATGGGTATGGTGACGCCACCGTGGGCGATGGTCTGGCCATAGATGCCGTAAACCCTTCGAATCCCCTCCGGTACAGGGATCAAACCGGTCTGGCTGACGTTGTTGGTCCAATACAATCGGTAGATCTGGCCGCTGTCTTCAAACTCATAGCCTTCGATCTGGGGAGTACTGATGGATCTGGTGAAGCGCGCCGTTTTCAGCTGCCCACTCATAAAGGTCAGGCTTGCGTAGGCGGGAAGGGGGCTACCATCCGAGTTCAACAGCCCGCCATGCCGCCAGCCAGGGCCGTTGAGGGTATACCAGATAGCCCCATCAATACTATTTGCCCATGTACGGGCCATCAGCTTGACCAATCCAACAGCCTGATCTTGTCGAAATAGTTCGTTGGGGCATATGGTGTTGCTGGGATGACAGAGCAGTCCGCCCTCGTTCATCAACAGCGGCTTGTTGACCCCGTAGCGGGCCATCACCTCCCGGAGAAGGCTGGCCTTGCCCAACAGGGATCCGCCTCGTTCCAACCATTTAGGGTGGGTCAGGTCATCATCTAGCCCATTGTCATTCCAATGGGTGTAGGCATGGAAGGCCACAATATCGAAATAGTCGGCTCCCCCCCCGCGCAGAATGCCTTCAAAAAACTTGCCCGACAGACACCCATCCGTGCTGCCTGCCGGGGGATGGGTGGGATCACAGTCCATGAGCATCCCGCCGATCATGACCTTGGCCTGGGGATCTATGGCCTTGATGGCCGGATAGACGGTCTTGAGCATGGTGGCATAGTATCCGCCCCCATAGTACGGGTCGGCTAAGTCCCCCCAGCAGCCAAATCCACTGTTGAAGCCGACAAAGGAGGGGTCAACATCCGGCTCGTTGCCCAGTTCCCAATACTTGATGTAGTAGGGCGGGCCACTATACCGCTTGACCAAGTCCTGCATAAACGTGGCAAAGTCGTTCAACACATCCTCGCGAATAGCCCCACACAGCCAGGGCGGGCGACGCTGCGCCCATGCGGGCGCGCCCAATATCACCACCTGGGTATTTAGTCCCTGGGCCTGCAAGGCGGCCAGATTTTTGTCAAAACTGGCTAGTTGGCTCCAGTCTCGTTGCCCCCGGACCGCTTCAATCTCGTCCCAATGGATTTCCCCATATCGAACCCAAGTGGCCCCGGATTTGGCCGTTGTCTCGGCCAGGGAGACGCCGGTCCCGTTCAGCACCTGCACACCAAAGACCGACTGGCGAGGGGCCTGATAACGGTTCACCGTGGGGAGAAAAGTGATGTTATTCAACGGGGCCGAGGTCTGCGGTGTGGCGTTTGGCACGAGCAGCGTCTGTGCCGTGGGCAAAACAGCGGACAACTCCCCAGAGGCAACGGATTGAGGGGCATCTGGCTCTGCAGGAAGCGCAGAAGGCCCGGCAGGGGCGGCAGGGGCGACAGGGGCTGACGGCAAAAAGACGAAGGCAGCAATGAGTAGAATAGCCAGGGGTGCCAGAATAAGGCCCGGCCAGCCGAACTGTTTGGAATATTTAGGGTTTCGAGAATCTGCGTGTGGCATGGTTGATCTCTCCGTTCAAATGTCTACGCAACCCCACGGGCTGCTTCCACTTCGTACAGAAGCATCATACATGAGCGCGCACAGAATTCCAAAGCGGTCAAACTATTCTCATCAACCCTTGCCCGCAACAACTACACCACACATCAAAATAGGACGCAGATCCCCCCTGGTACACGCGGATCAGCGCTGATCCGCGTGCATCAGGGAAATCTGCGTCCTATCCAAGGCTCCGTCGCGAAGACTGAAAATTCACCGCAAAGAACGCAAAGGGCGCCAAGAAAAATAAGATTTATCTTCTCAACTTTTCTTAAAACTCTGCGTCCTTTGCGCCTTTGCGGTGAAAATCAGCTTCTTGCAGTGCAGCCATCCAAGAGAAGCGAAGTCTTTCTCCGTGCCCTCGGCGAAACCTCTGGGATCTCGGCGGTTAAATGCTTTTCGCAGTGGTGGCGTCAACTACTCCTGGATCTCCCCCAAGTACTCCGGGATCACCCAACGATCACGAATGGCCACAACAATCGCCTCCATCCGTCCCCGCACCTGGAGCTTCTCGTAGATATGGGTCAGGTGTGTCTGCACCGTGCGCTTGGAAATGCCCAAGTGTTTGCCAATTGTGCGGTTGTCACAGGCATGGCAGACATAGTGCAGCACATCATGCTCTCTGGGTGTCAACAAGATCCGACCAGTCTCATCATCGGCGGGAAATCCGGACTCTGTTGGCCAATTGCGCCGTCTCTTCAAATGTTCATTCACCGCATCACGGGTGGCAGGATCAACCGGTTCGGGTCCATTCCAGGCTGCCCGGATCAGGTCGACCAGAACAGAGAGCATTTCAGACTTGTGTACACAACCATAGGCGCCGACCTCCATCAACCGACGGATTATTTCCATATCCTGAACCACGGTCAACCCGATCACCCGGATACTTCCGTTCAGCTTTTTCAGTCGTTTGACGGTTGACACCCCGATCGTGCCCTGAACCCATACGGCTATCACCACCACCTGAGGGCGATCTGGCGGATTGCCAGCGCAATAGGTCAGAAGATCTGCCTCCTCTGCTCCCTGCCACACAATCTGAATCCCATCCACAAGATCCAGTTGAGCGGCCAAAGCCTCTCGCATCATTACGTGTCCGTCTACTAAAGCTACGCGAATGTCTGCCATGTTTTCATCTCCTTTCGGTGTCCATGGATCCTGCAAGAGTAAGAGTGACGGAAAATCTTGTGATTCTCCGGAGAACACAAAACCGTCAGTGTATGACCAAAAGAAGCAAGGAACGCAAAAGAGGCAAAGAACAGGAACACTTTTTCTTTGCATTCTCTGCGGCTAGTGTAACGACACGGCTAATTTGATGGATTGAAGAGGTGAGCATCCTGCCCTAGAAAAGGCAAAGGGCGGCATGCGAAAACCCCTCAAATTAGCTGTGTCGCTACACTAGTACAGCCCGGCGTAAATAGCTAGGCGGTTATGTGCTCTAGCCCGGTCCGTG
>CAZKEX010000057.1:0-14889 GCA_964551895.1 uncultured Caldilineaceae bacterium
GCTACTCAACACTGCCCCCGTGACACTGCTCACAGGTCTCCGGCACAGAGGTGAAGGTGTGGTCCTTCATGGCCTGGCCTTCCACTGCTTTGGTAGGATCAAAATCCATCTGCTTGGGCAAGTGACAATCGACACAGTGGACCGTGTCCAGATCGTGTTCCACATGGATAAAATCTTGCAGATGGCTGATATGGCAGTTGAGGCATAGGGCGTTGGTGGCAACCGCGGCCCGGGTGTGCTGGGTGTGGACTTCGTGGCAGTCGATACAGGTGATGTTGGCCTGGCCATGACGGCTCTTTTGCCAGGCGGCCAGGGTCTCTATGTGGCAACCGCCGCACAGGGAAGCAGATGTGCCGCTGCTCATGCTCTCGTCAGGATGGGTTGGCCGATAGGGGCCGTGACAGACTTCGCAGGTGACGCCGGCCAGGATGAATTGCCCGGATGTGGTGTTGTAGCCCGTGGTGTGACAGGCGAAACACTCGCCGGGCTGGGCGGTCTGCTGGAGCAACACCTGAAAATCAGAGGAGAAGGTGGCGCTGGCATGGGTGGTTTGAGACCATTCGGCATATTCGGTCTCGTGACATTCCCGGCAGCGTTGGGGGCTTTCATAGCCCTCGATAACCACCACAGGCAGATCATATTCCGGGCGCGCCAAACTGGGGTCACCCCCGCGCCAGAACAGGGTGGCGATCAGGGTGACAGCCATGATGACGGCTGAAATAGCCAGAACCAGCCAGCCGCTACGCTGTCGTAGGGTTTCGGACGACGAACCGATCAAAACGGTCCCCTCATCACTTCTTCCAACCATTTCCCATATGAACCGACTAATCTGCCGGTACTGCTGTCGGTACTGCTGCCGATACTCCTGCCGATACTGCCACCGCCTGCTGTGCCGCTACAAGCAGGGAACACCCAACACACATGGCGGGCATTTCACCTTCAGCTTGATATCGGGCGATCCAACAGGCCACGCCGGAGCGGGAATGAACGGGACAACCATCCCGAACCCGGGGCGGACACGAGCGCACTTCCCAGCAAGGTCGGTCACTCATCGAGATCTGGGGCAACTGCGCCGCCAGGATCTCGGCATCCAGCGCCCTGCGCCGGGCCGTTGCTTCCGCCTCCCAGTTTCGGTCCAGGCGACGCAACACGTACCCAACGCCTAGCACCAGAATCAGAGGAACCCCCAGGCGCAGGATAAACATGCCGAGGATTGCCAGGATTTCATAGAGTCTAACCAGATTTTCGCCCATAGATCCGTCCATCGCTCTGCTCCTTTTCTGTTGGGTTGATGTCCCCAGCTTACCACAACGAAAAGGCAGAATCTATTGGGCGTTTCCTCCATCTTTGGCCGTTGACTTGGGGGATGAACCCCATGCCATCACCCCAGGTGGATCAGACCCTGCTCGATGGCGTACTTGACCAGGTCTACCCGGCTGTGCAGATCCAGCTTGGCCATGATGTTTTCCCGATGGCGATCCACGGTCTTGTGGCTGATGACCAATTTCTGGGCGATCTCCCGGCTGGTCATCCCCTCGGCGATCAGGGTCAGCACTTCCAGTTCCCGGGGCGTTAGCAGAGAACCCCCAGGTGTGGCCGTGGGCTGCTCACTTTGACCGATGACTTCGTTCATCAGAAACTTGGCCAGGGTGGCATGCAAGAAGACATTGCCCTGATGCACCACCCGAATGGCCGAGATCAGGTCATCCGGCGCGGCCCGTTTGGGAATATAGCCCGAAGCGCCGGCGTTGATCATCTCGAAAAAGTATCGTTCGTCCTCATGCATGGTCAGGGCCAGGATCAAGGTGTCCGGGCTGGCCTCTTTGATGCGTCGGGTGGCCTCGATGCCGTTCATGCCCGGCATGGCCACATCCATGATCACCACATCCGGGCGCAAATTCTGCACGGCCACCAGGGCCTCGGCCCCGCTGCCCGCCTCGCCCACAATGACCATATCCTCCTCCGCAGAGAACAACATGCGCAGACCGGCCCGTACAATTTGATGGTCATCGACCAACAGAAGTCGAATTTTAGCTGTCATAGGTCAAATCCTTTGATGGTTCATCGGGGATGTTCGGGGTAATGCGCTACGGTTTCGATATGACCGGAAACGGCCCCGGTCTACTCAACCGACGCTGGCCCGTGAACCCGGATGTTCCCAATGAATCCCTTTGATTAAGCGTCGATCTGTGCCCCTTGCGGTGCAACCAGGGGAACCTGCACCTGGACCCGGGTACCCTGGCCGGGCGCGGAATCGATCTCATAGCGTCCCCCCAGCAGAACCGCCCGCTCGCGAATCCCCAACAGCCCCCAGCCCCCTGGGTGGCCGTCATCGTGCGTGGCTGGGCGGGGATCGAAGCCTCGGCCATTGTCCTCCACGGTCAAGGCCAGTTGGTCAGGGCTCATGCGCAGGGTGATGGTGGCCTGATCTGCCTGGGCATGTTTGGCGACGTTGGTCAGCGCCTCCTGGGTGATGCGGAAGATCACCGTCTCGAATTCCTGAGAAAGCCGGGCCTGCTCCCCCTCCACCACAAGGGCCACGTGGATCTCTGGGTGATGCTGGTGGAAGGACTGCACATACCAGCGGATGGCCGCCACCAGCCCCCAGTCATCCAGTTGGGGCGGGCGCAGATCCGCGATCAAACGCCGCAATTCGCCCAGGGCATCGGTGGCAAAGGACTCGATTGTCTCCATCTGGCTGCTCAACGCCGGGGCCTGACTTTGCAGGGCGTTTTCCAGCCCACGGATGCCCAGGGCGATGGCGGTGAGGGACTGGCCTGTGGCGTCGTGCAACTCCCTGGCGATGCGTTGACGTTCGGACTCCTGGGCCCCCACCACCTGGTGGAGCAACTCGGCCAGCACCTTTTCCCGCTCTTGGGCCTGACGCTGCAAGCGGGCGGTCTCGATGGAAAGGCCCAGTTGCCGGGCGATCCCCGCGGTCAGGCTCAACTCATCCAGCCCCATGGGTTGGCGCCCATCCTTGCCACGGGCCAGGGCCAGGGTGCCGATGACCCGACCATTGGCGACCAGGGGCAAGGCCAAGGCCACAGTGGGGCTGTGATAGGTCCAACACTCCTTGCCCACCAATACCGCGTCCAGATCAAACGCGATCACCCCGCCGTCTTCGTGGCGACAGACAGCGTGGGCTTGTTCGACACAGGCCTGGCTTAGGGTCAGCAAAGGCCCGTAGCGCCCTCCCTGCGCCTGGGGATCCAGGTTGACAAAGCCTGTCACCGCCCGGATTTGCAGGGCGTTGCCCTCCCCCTGCAACAGGCCGATCAGCCCCGCATCGGCGTAAACCAGGTTTTCCACCACCTGGTGCAGGGCCAGGGTCAGGCGGTCGGCCAAGGAAGATGAAGCCGCCAGCATATTGGACAGCTCCAGCAGCAGCCCCAGCTCCCGGGCCTTCAATCGCAACTCATCGTTGAGCCGTTCCCGCTCCTGACCGACCCGGCGCTCAACCTCCAAGGCCCGGGTCTGGGCGGCAAGCTGGGTGCGATTGGCCTGGTCCAGACGCCGCCGATTCTCCAGATCAAAGGCCCGCAGGGCGCGCACCATATAAAAAGTCAGTACCCCGGCCATCACACCGCGAAAAAGTTGGATTGGGATGCCCGTCCACTGCAAAAAGAGGGTGCTGTTGAGGAAGTGAGACGGGGTCAGGACGGTCTGCCGCACAAATATCTGGCCAAAGATACCGTAGAGCGCCAGGGCCGCCGCGCTCCAGACCAGGTCTTGGCCAAACTGGGGCATGTCATGTTCCCGAAAGGTGCGCTGTTGGGCCATCAACGCCCAGGTGCCCAGGATGGCCCCAGGGATGCCCAGGCTATAGCGGGCCAAGACATCCGCCATGGCCACCATCTCCTCCGGCAGAGGACGAAGCATGGCCCAGACAGCTACACAGCCCCCGATCCATACGCCCAGCATCAGCAAAACCGGCCCATAGCGCTGCCATCGCCCGGTCTTGGCATCACTCAACAGGGTGACGCCAAAATCAAGCAGCATGACCAGAGAGGCCACCAAGATGCCCAGACGCACCATCTCATCCAACAGCCCCGGGGTATAGCCGCTGGTGAGGCTGCCGATCTTCTGGAACATCTCGATCCATTCGTGGATGCCGTGGAGCAAGCCAAAGAGGGCAAGGGGACGGATGGCCCGCACAAAGCGCAGTTCCGAGGCCTGGCGGCTTGCCAGGGCCAGGGCCACGCCCATAACAAAAAAGGCCAAGCCATAGAAGAAGAAGACAGCGATGATATTGCGGACGAAAAAAGCCGAAATAGGGTTCACAGATGGGCACTCCGCCGAGAGTGAACGCACGGTGGATCGGAATCTTCCCCATTGTACTCTCCAAAATCAGCAATCGCAACCCTGGCAGCGTGACATTCATCTCGGTATTCGGTCGTGGCCGGTGAATACCCATGACCCCAATTCTCCGAGATTGCGAGAATGCGCCCAATATGCGAAAATTAGGAGGCGGATCAACGCTGATCGTTTTTGCAACAGCCGTATTCGGTGAATCGACTATGCAACAGGAGCAGACTATGGCCTTTCGAGTCCAATTGGATATGACGGAAGAAATCTATCACCGCGTCGAGCGGTATGCGCATGACAGGGATCAGGATATTGACACCGTGATCGCTGAATTGGTCGAACAGAATTTGCCCAGGATCAAACTGCCCCTTCCTGTCGGCGATCCCAGCGAACGAGAGATCAACGCCTTTCGGGCCATGCACGGAGAACTCATCAAAACCTATGGCGGTGAGTATGTGGCAATCTACCAGGGGAGGCTGGTCGATCATGACACCGATTTGAATCAACTCCATCAACGCATTGAAGCCCGTTACCCAGATCACTTCGTCTTGATCCGGCCAATCAGCGACACCCCAGAGCGAGAGTTTTTCTTCCGTTCACCACGGCTGCTGGAACGTGTATCATGACTCTGCGCTTCCTCTACGACACCAGTTACGATGGGCAGGCAATCCCTGTGGTCGATCTCTCCCTATCTGGCCGAAGACCGGACACAGTTGTCAGTCTCACCGGGTTGCTGGACTCTGGGGCTGATGCGACCATGATTCCTAAGCATTTCCTTGAAACAATTGATGCTCGCCGTACAGATGTGGCCTGGGCACGCACTGTGGCAGGCAACCGATACCGAGTTGACCTCCACTTGGTGACCATGAGGGTAGGATCGATTCAACTTCATAGCCTGGAAGTCATCAGCAATGCCCAGACCAATGAAATTATCATCGGTCGAGATGTGCTAAACCAACTGACCGTGACATTAGATGGGCCAGCACTCGAAGTGAAAATCGAGGATTGAGTGGGGAAAAACACAACAAGCGGACAATAAAAAGGGCCAACCATTGCGGTTGGCCCTTTTTGATTTTGGACACCCACTACTTCCAGGCAGAGGCCTCGGACAGCCGGGCGATCTGCTCGCCAGAGAGGCTCAACTCGACGGCGGCCAGGGAGTCCTCAAGCTGAGAAACTGAGTTGGCCCCGATGATGGGGGAGGTGATCACGGGCTGGGCCAAAAGCCAGGCCAGGGAGACGGCGATGGGCGTGCTGCCGGTTTCGTCCGCCACGGCCTGCACGGCGTCCAGGGTGCGCCAGCCGGCCTCGTTGAAGTAGCGACTCTTGACTCCATCGGCCCGGGCGCTGGCGGGCACGCTGTCCCGCTGATATTTGCCCGTGAGAAAGCCGCCGGCCAAGGGGCTGTACGGAATCACCCCCACGCCATAGGTGGTGCAGACATCGGCCAGCTCCCGCTCGAACTCGGCCCGGTGGGCCAGGTTGTAGTGGGGCTGGATGCTGTCGTAGCGGGCGATGCCCTGTTTGTCGCTGGACCACAGCGCCTGCATCAGCCGCCAGGCCGGGTAGTTGCTGCACCCGATATAGCGCACCTTGCCCTGCTGCATCAGCCGGTCCAGGGCCTCCATGGTCTCGTCGATGGGGGTCTCCGGGTCGTAGGAGTGGGTCTGATAGAGGTCGATGTAGTCGGTTTGCAGACGGCGCAGACTGTCCTCGCAGGCGCGGATGATGTGGCCCCGGCTCAACCCCGCGCCGTTGGGACCGTCCCACATGGTCCCCCGCACCTTGGTGGCCAGGACGATGTCCTGGCGGTTGCCCCGTTCCTGCATCCAGCGGCCAATGATCTCCTCGCTCACCCCGCCGGGGTTGCCCTCGGCCCAGCGGCTGTAGACATCCGCCGTGTCCAGGAAGTTGCCCCCGGCGGATATGTAGGCGTCCATCACCGCGCCGGACGTGGCCTCGTCTGCGGTCCACCCCCACTGCATGGTGCCCAGGCAGATTTCGCTGACTTTCAGGCCCGTGCGGCCTAAATTCACATTTTTCATGGTAATTTCTCCTTTTTTTGACTTGACAAAACGTACGAATTTCCGCACCATTGTGGCAACGGTTGTACCCATCAAGGCTAATAAGTCAGCGCATCCCCGCTCTAGCCCGGTCCGGCGGAAATAGGTCCGGGAAAAGAGCGCTCTAGCCAGGTCCGTGACCTGGCGGGTCGACACGGGACGTCCGGGGGATCCATTCGCCAACCCGCCGGTCACGGACCGGCTACGAGCGTAAGAGTTCCCAGAGTCATTTCCGCCGAACTGTACTGGCCCGGTCCGTGATCGGGCGGGTTGACACGATCTTCTGCGGCAGACCCGCCCGGTCACGGACCGGGCTAGAGCAAAGTACTCCCGGAGTTATTTTCAGCCAAACGGCTGAACTCACTCACGTCAAACTTGGCGTCGACCCGTTCGCACCAGGGGGTGCGAACTCCTCACAGCACATCTGGTCATCCCCTGGCGGAATTCGCATCAGGGGGTGCGAACTCCTCACGGCACATTTGATCATCTGCTGGCGGAGTTCGCACCCCCTGGTGCGAACGGGTCTGCGTCAAGAGGTGCCGACTTCGCCAACTGATTTTGAGTACGCCCCAGTCACATCAACGCTTACCACTCTATTTGGAGGTCGATAATGCTGACGATCACCGTCTCCGAGGCTCGGTCGAATTTGCCCAACCTGATGGATACCATCGCCATCTCTCGTGAGCCGATCCTGATCACGGGGAAGCGCAACAATGCGGTGCTGCTCTCCCAAGAAGACTGGCGGTCGATCTGCGAGAGCCTCTATCTGCTCGCCGTGCCGGGGATGCGAGAATCCTTGCGCGAGGGCATGGGTACGCCCTTGGACGACTGCGACGAAGCAGTGGCATGGTGAACTCAAGCATCACCGCAACACCCGCGCATCCCCCTCCCGGCGGGTGATGCGGCGGGCGTCTAGCTCCTCGAGGATGGCCTGGCTGTATTTGCGGCTGGTGCCCAGCAGATCTCTGGCCTGGGCCAGGGTGATGGCCTCGTGTTCGCCCAGAAAGCCCCGAATCGCCCCCAGCATGGCCTCGAACTGTTCGGGCAAGAAGTAGACGTTGCCCCCCAACCTCACCAACTGGCCCCGCTCCACCAAGGAATCGAACAAGGCTTGATCCCCGCCCAACAGGGCCAAGGTCTCCGGCTCGTTGGGGGGAGAGAAGCCGGCCGCGACGAAGGCGGACAGGGTGCGGTCCACGGCTTGCTGCTGGGCCGGGGTCAACTGCACCTGGAAATCGGCCAGCCAGACGCTGCTCTCGTCCGCGGCCAGCAGACCGGTTTCGGCGGCCTGCTCCACCAGGGTGTTGAAGAGACGAACGGGCAGGTCGATGCGGCCGATGAGGGCGCTGGGCATTTGGAGACGGTTGCGCACCTCGCCCCTGGGCATACCGGGGCGCAGGGGAAATTGGGCGTGGAAGCTGGCCAGGAGGGTGCGAAGCTGGTCCAAAAGCTGCTGCCAGCCCCCGGCGGTGATCAGGGCGTCGGCTTTGCCCCCGGCCAAGGCCAGCACCGCCCCCGCCGCCCGCAGATCCGCCAGCGCTTCCTGGGCCGGTTCCACCCCCAGGCCGCTGCGCCCGATCAGGTCGCTTTCGGAGATCAGGGGGTGTCGATCCAAGGTTTGGAGCAAGATCTCGTCCGGCGCGCCCCGGGCCAGGGTGGAAAGGCGCTGGATCACGGCGGGGTTGAAACGCCGCCAGCGCCGCCGGGGATGGGGGTCCAAGATGGCGCCGCCGCCCAGGGTGCGGCTGGGGGAGGGCTGGCGCAGGATGTAGCGGTCCCCCTGGGCCAGGACCGCGGGCCGCTCCAGGCGGAGCTGGAGCCAGCCCTGTTCGCCGGGGAGCAGTTGCTCGGCGCCCAGCAGGCGGATGTGGGCGGGGATCTCCGCGGCCCCGCTGAAGAAGTCCACGGCCTGGTTGTGGCGTAGGGGTTTGGGCGCGTCGGCCAGGAGATGGATTTCCACATCCACGAGGAGGGTGGGGCGCAGGGTGTTGGGCTTGCACAGCACCTCGCCCCGCTGGATCTCGTCCACGGAGACGCCGCTGAGGTTGACGGCCAGACGGCTGCCCGGTCGGCCCGTCTCGACTTTGTGTTTGTAGGATTGCAGCCCCCGGATGCGGGCCGGGCGACCGCTGGGCAGGATCTCCACGCTATCGCCCACGGCAAAGCCGCCATCGCTGAGGGTGCCGGTGACCACGGTGCCAAAGCCGCTGAGGCTAAAAACTCGGTCGATGGGGAGGCGGGGGCGGGCCCGGTCGCGCCGGGCGGGAAGTTGGGCCAGGGCGTGGGAGAGGGCGGCCCGCAGGTCGTCCAGCCCCTGGCCGGTGAGGGCGCTGACCGGGATGATGGGGGCCCTGGCGTGGCGGGTATCTTCGAGGAGTTGGACAATGTCCAACTCGACCAATTCCAGCCATTCGGGGTCGTCGATCGTATCGACTTTGGTCAGGGCCACCACCAAACTGGGCACGGCCAGCAGGTCGAGGATGGCCAGATGTTCCCGGGTCTGGGGCATCACCCCTTCGTCCCCGGCGATGATCAGGGCGGCGGCGTCGATGCTGCCCACCCCGGCCAGCATGTTTTTGATAAAATCGATATGGCCGGGCACATCCACAATACCCACGGTGGTTGATTCAGCGTGACCCGTTTCTGTGGCCGCCGAGATCGGTAACGCAATCCAGGCAAAGCCGAGTTCAATGGTCAAGCCGCGAACTTTTTCTTCTTTCAACCGATCAGGATCGATGCCACTGAGGGCGCGTACAAGGGTGGATTTGCCGTGATCAACATGGCCGGCAGTGCCGATGACCCGCATGGGAAACATCCCTTTTGTGGCTGGTTTACCCGCCGAGGGCGCAGAGGGGGTCGCGGAGGACGCAGAGAAGAACAATTTTCCTCTGCGCTCTTTGCGAACCCTCTGCGCCCTCGGCGGTTAAACGCTGTTTGTCTGTGTCTATGAATTCTTGGGCGCATCCCCAGTGGAGACGCCGGCCGTGCGGGGCCGGGCGCTGCCGGGGGCGGTGTAGAGTTCGGTGTTGCGCCGCTGTTTCAGCCATTCCTCTTCCATGGCCTTCATGGCCGCGTCCCGCTCCTTGATGGCCTGTTGCAGCCCGTCGATCCAGGTCTGGGCGGCGGTGAGCTGCCGGGTGGGGTAGCTCTCTTGCAGACGCCACAGACGCTGGATCAGGGCGTCCAGCAGTTGGATGTTGTGGGTGATGGCGGGGAACTTCTCCACGATCTGCTGGTTATATTTGGTCTGCTCCTGCCACAGATGCTCCTGGCGCAGCTCCTCTTTGCGGCGGCGCTTCTCGTAATCTTCCCGGAACTCTTCGATCTCCCGGCGGCTGCGCTCGTCGGCCAGCCGTTGGAGTTCCTGGACCTGGGATTGGTCCCGTTGCAGGGCGTTCTTGAAATCGGTGACTTCCTGGACTGCTCGGCGGCTGGCCTCGATGTGGGGCAGGAAGCTCTGCACCCGGTCTTGGACCTTGACGGCGATGCTCTTTTGTTCTTCGATGGTCTCTTGCCAACGCCCGATCATCTGCTCCTGGTCCACCAGTTGCAGCCGGGTCTTCTCCATGAAGATGGCCTGTTCCTCCCGAATCTGGGCGGGGAGGGGGCGCATCTTCTCGATCTCGGCGGAGACTTTACGCCGGTCTTCTTCCAGCACAGAGATACGGCCCACGGCCCCCTCGGCCCGCTTGAAGAGTTCCACGGTCTCCTGTTGGAGCTGGGCAATGCGCTTGGTGTCGCCGGTGCGCTGTTCGGCCAGGAAGGGGATCTGGCGGGTGCGCTCTTCGATCTCCTTGTTCAGAGAAGGAATTTGATTGCGCACCCCCATCACCATTTCGCTGAGCCGCTCGATCTCGGTCTGGCGCATCTGGACGGCCTCTTCCACCCGGCCAATGCGGGGCAGATCCCGGCGCACCTCGCTGATCTCCCGACCCAGGGCCTCCCGGTCGCTGAGCCGGGTGCGTTCCAGCTCCCGCTGGGCCTTGATGCGGGCCTCTTCCTCCCGTTCGACGAGGAGCAAGATTTCCTGTTTGGTGTTTTGCAGGGCCTGTTCGATCTGGGTGAAGCGGGTCAGTTGGGCCTGGGTGCTGGCCAAGCGGCCTTCCACATCCTGAATGCGCCGGGTCTGCTCCACGATGTCCGCGGTCTGGCTTTCCAGCCGCTGTTGCAGGCGGGCAATCTCCGCCCGATCCCGGCGATGTTCTTCGTCCAACCAGTTGACCATCTGGGCCAGTTGTGCAATATCCATGAAGTTTCACCCTTGTGCGTGCGGGAGTGTGAGATTGGGAGATTGGGAGATTGGGAGATTGGGAGATTGTGAGATTGGGAGATTGGCGCGGCAGAATCTCTTACTCTCTCAATCTCCCAATCTCAACCCAAGTAGAAGCTGTGTCAAGGTGAAATTATACCATTGCCCCAAGACACACCCAAACTATCCCGCTTTCCCGGTACGCATTCTGCTCTCTGCCCGTTCCCACGCTCCGCGTGGGAACGGAGATGGGCGCTCTGCGCCACGGGACGCAGAGCGTCCGTCGGCATTCCCACGCGGAGCGTGGGAACGAGCAGGTATTGAATAATCCGACCAGCCCTGGCTTTTGACCGAACCAACCCTGATTGATACAATGGCGAGGCTATGGGAGCAACGGTGCAACGCCGCGATTTCAGTTCAAATCAACCGCTACCCCAGGGGACCTATGCGCATAGGCATTGATGCCCGGCTCTTCTACCACCAGCCGGCAGGGATCAGTAAGTACACATGGAAATTGGCCAATGCCCTGTCGCGCATTGATCAAGAGAATGAATACCTTATTTTCCAGCATCGCAAACACACAGATCCCCTGATCCGGCAGGCAAATTTCCGCCGGGTCACGCTCTTTACCCCCACCCACAACGCCATTGAGCAACCCTTGCTGGCGCTGGAACTGAAACCCCACCGGATCGATCTCCTGCACAGCACAGATTTCATTCCGCCCCTGCGCTCATCCATCCCGTCGATCATCACGGTCCACGATCTGGGCTTTCTGCACTGGCCCCACTTCCTCACCAAAGACAGCGCGGCCTATTATGGCCAGATCGACCGAGCCGTGCGCCATGCGCGGCATATCATCGTGCCCAGCCATCACACCAAACAGGACATGATCGGCCAGCTTGGTGTGCCCGAAGAACAGATCAGCGTGATCTACGAAGGGGCGGATAGCCGGTATCAGCCCCTACCCCTGGAGCCGACCCGGGCCGCGGTCAGGCGGAAATATACCCTGCTCGATCGGTTCATCCTCTTTGTGGGCACGGTGGAACCCCGCAAGAATATCATTGGGCTGTTGAAGGCCTTCCACCACCTGCGCACAAAATATAACATCACCGATACCTCTTTGGTCCTGGCGGGCAAACAGGGCTGGCTATACGAAGAGATCGACAAGACCGTCAAAGAGCTAGGGCTGGAATCCTCGGTGGTCTTCACGGGCCGAATCAGCGACGATGAACTGCATCAGTTGTATGTGGCCGCCCATGTCCATGTCCACCCGGCCTTTTACGAGGGCTTTGGCCTGCCCCCCTTGGAGGCCATGGCCTGCGGCACGCCCACGGTGGTCAGCAACACCAGCAGCCTGCCCGAAGTGGTGGGGGACGCCGGGCTGCTGGTCGATCCCAACCAATTTGAGGAGATCGCCGTGGCGGTCCACCGGCTGTTGACCGACCTGGGCCTGTACACCGAATTGCGAGAAAAGGGGCTGGCCCGGGCCAAATGTTTCCGCTGGCACGACGCCGCGGTGAAGACCCTGGAGGTCTATCGCCAGGTCTATGCCCAGGCCTACCCTCACACGTCCGGCCAAGCCAATCTTCTCCCGGTCGGTCCCACCGAGTCTGCCGAATAGGCCGCCCCCTATGCGAATCCTCTGGCTGACGCCGCAACTGCCCTATCCGCCCCGCCAGGGTACCACCCTGCGCAATTTTAACCTGATCCAACAGATGGCCGGCCACCCCCATGCCCATACGATTGCCCTGGCCACCTTCCTGGCCCCGGGCGAAGCGCTGACCCCGGACAGCCCCCTGCACGATCTGTGCGAGCGCATCATCACCCTGCCCCAGCCCGAACGCAAGCTCTCCCGCCGCCTGTGGGACACCCTCACCTCCCCCCAGCCGGACATGGCCCTGCGCCTGGAAAGCCCGGCCATGCACCAGGCCGTGGCGGATCTCCTGGCCGACTTCCGCCCGCAGATCGTGCAGGTGGAGGGCATCGAGATGGGCCAGTATGGATTGCGGGCCGTATTTAGAAAAAATAGAACACAGATCGAACGGATTGGACGGATCAAAACGGATCAAAACGAAAAAATCCGTTTTAATCCGTCTGATCCGTCCAATCCGCGTTCTATTTTGAAAACTTCTGATCCCATCCGCCCCAAGTTGATCTTTGACGATCACAACGTGGAATATCTGCTGCAGAAGCGCAATGCCTTGGTGGATCTGCGCCGGCCCCAGCGCTGGCACGCGGCGGCCTACAGCCTGATCCAATGGGCCAAGTTGGTGCGCTATGAGAAGAAACTGTGCCAAACCGCCGACGGCGTGGTGGCGGTCAGCAGCGTGGACCGGGACGAACTGGCCCGGCTGGCCCCGGACCGCTTCCCGGCCCCGATTTTGGTGCCCAACGGCATCGATCTGGACGCCTATGCCCCTCAAAAAGGCTCGCCCCCCTCCTTCGATCCCCATGCGGACGTGCCCAAGATGGTCTTCACGGGCAAGATGGACTATCGGCCCAATGTGGATGCGGTACTCTGGTTTGCCGACAAGGCGCTGCCCTTGATTTTGGCCCAGGTGCCCACGGCCCGCTTCCAGATCGTGGGCATGTCCCCCCACCCCCGGCTGGACCGTCTGCGGGCCAACCCGGCCATCCACATCACCGGGGCCGTGGCCGAGATCCAGCCCTACATCACCGGCGCGGCGGTCTATGTGGCCCCGTTGCGGGTGGGCGGCGGCACCCGGTTCAAGATTTTGGAGGCCCTGGCCAGCGGCAAGCCCGTGGTCAGCACGGCCCTGGGTGTGGAAGGGCTGGGGGTGCGCCCCCATCAAGAGGCGCTGATCGGCGACACCCCCGAAGACTTTGCCCGGCACGTGATCGCCCTGATCCGCAGCCACACGGGGGACGGTGTCCTGGCCGGTCGCCTGGGCTTCTGCGCCCGGCAATTTGTGGAAGAGCGCTATGGCTGGGCACGCCTGGCCCCGGCGTTGGACGAGTTGTACAAGCGTTGTTGAGATTGAGAGATTGGGAGATTAGGAGATTGAAAGATTGGGAGATTGTCAACACACAACAATCTCTCAATCTCTCAATCTCCTAATCTCTCAATCTCAAACCCCAAAAAGGAGAAACCCCATGACACCCCAAGACACCCCCCCCACCCAACCGGTCCGCGTCGGCTTTGTGGGCACGGGCTGGCCCAAGCGGATTCAAGTACCCACCTTTCGCCTGGGGGGATTGGTGGCCCAGGCCATCTGCTCGGGCAATCCTGAAAATGCCCATGCCGCGGCCAAGGAGCTAGGCATCCCCCAGGTCTACGAGACGTGGCAGGAGATGGTGGCCGCGCCGGATGTGGACGTGATCAGCATCACCGCGCCGCCCCATCTGCATTTGGAAATCAGCACGGCGGCGTTGCAGGCGGGCAAGCATGTGATCTGCGAGAAGCCCACGGCGTTGAGCGTGGCCGAGGCCGAGGAGATGGTGGCCGCGGCCCAGGCCGCGCCGGATCAACTGGCCATCATCGACCACGAGTTGCGCTTCACGCCCCAGCGCCAGCAGATGCGTCAACTGCTGCGGGAGGGCTATGTGGGGCGGATTTTGTGGGTGGAGTTTCGGGAGGCCCGGGATTGGCGGCTCAACCCGGAGGTGGCGTGGAATTGGTGGAGCAGCGTGGAGATGGGCGGCGGCATCCTCAACGCCCTGGGCAGCCATGCGGTGGACACCCTGCGCTGGATGGTGGGCCGGATCGACGGGGTGAGCGCCCAACTGCGCACGGCCCACTTCCACCGCCCAGACCCGGCCACGGGCAGTCTGCGCCCGGTCACCGCGGACGACCATGCCCACATGCAGGTGCGCTTTGGCAACGGTGTCCAGGGGGCCATCACCGTCAGCGGTGTGATCCCCGACGGAGCCGGCCAGACCATCGAGATCTTTGGCACAGACGGCGCCCTGCGGCTGGACACCCAGGACCGTCTGTGGGGGCTGCGGGGCAAGGCCTTCCCCAAGGGGGACTGGTCCCCGATCCGGGTGTTGGACCCGGTGGCCAACTTGGCGGAGATGCCCAGCCTCAGCCCGTATGCCCGGGGCAGCGTCTATCTGGCCCGCACCTTGGCCGAGGCGTTGGCCCAGGGCGAAAGCTGGCTGCCCGACGCGGCCAACTTCCTGGACGGGCTGGCGGTGCAGCGAGCGCTGGACGCGGCCCGACTCAGCGACAGCGAAGAGATGTGGGTGACGGTGTAAGAGCAAACCGCAGAGGGCGCAGAGGTTAACGCGGAGGGCGCGGAGAAAAGC
>CAZKEX010000057.1:14989-17046 GCA_964551895.1 uncultured Caldilineaceae bacterium
CGTTTTCGGCGTTGAGGTCGTGTCCATGGGCGAGGGCCACCACTTGCCACAAGAACGCGCCCAGGCTTGCTTCGTCCATTTGATCAAAAAAGAGCGCGGCCAGCCTGGGATCCGTGGCAGCCAGGGCGGATCGGTCCAACAGCCCGGCCTTTTGGGCCTTGGACTGGATTTTGCGGGCCTTTTCCAGGGCGGGCAGGGCGGCGGGGATGCCGTCCAGGGGGCCGGGGGCGGGCTTTCCGGCCTCTGTCTTCTCGGCCTTTTTGATGGCGTCCCAGTTTGAGAGCAGTTGATCCATGTTGTCCACCGCCACATCCCCAAAGACATGGGGGTGGCGGCGGATCAGCTTGGTGACGATGCCCTGCATGATGTGGGCCAACTGAAAGCGCCCCTCCTCTACGCCGATCTGCACCAGCATGGCGACCAGGAGCATGACATCCCCCAACTCCTCGACCGTGTGGGCGTCGTCCTCGGCATCCAAAGCCTCCAGCAACTCGCTGCACTCGTCCAAGAAATCTGCCCGCAAACTCAGCAAGGTCTGCGCCCGATCCCAGGGGCAGCCTTCGGGCGCGCGCAGATGGGCGACGATCTCTTGCAGGTCTCGATAGCTGCTGTATTGGGCCAGGGGGGGCACGTAGAGGGTGGTCAGGTGATCGAAGTCCCTGCCCCGGTCCAGTTCGTGGAGGGGGAGGGCGCGCAGGCGTTGGGCCGGGGCGCCGGCGGCGTGGATCACGGTGACGGGATGGTCCGGCGGGTAGGCGTTGAGCAGGGTCAGCTTCACATCCCCGGCCAGGAGGGGGCTGTAGAGTTGGGCCACCAGCAGGGGCAGGCTGTCCTCGACCCGGGGGTGGCGCTGCTGGGCCAGGAGCATGGCATCCACGATCTGGCCGCCATCCATGGGGTCCACGCCCACGGCGGCAAAGCTGGGCTCGATGAAGCTGGCCCCGCCCATCACCCTGGTGGAGAGACCAGCGGCCGCGGCCCGATCCAAGATCAGCCGGGTGGTCTGCTCCCCCACCCAGGGGTGGCCGGGGACGGCGTAGACCACGCCACCAGGTTCCTCGCCCGAGTCCCGGTGGGCCAAGGCCAGGTCCACCACTCGTTGGGCAATGGCCGTGTAGACGTCGGCGAAGGTCTCGTGCTGTCGATAGAGATCGTCGCAGCTCTCCCAGACCACATCGCTCAACGCGGCCACGCAGGGATGGCGCTCCGTGCGCAGCACCACCCGACGCGCCCCATGCAGCGCCCGCCATCCCCCCAGGGTGATCTCCTCGACCTCCCCCGGTCCCAAGCCTACGATTGTGATGTCGGTTGTCGTGTGGGTCATATTCGTGTCCTTGCGATGTTTTTGTCGAGTATCGTGTATCGAGTATTTCGTGTGGAATCCCTGGTCGTGAGTGATCAAGATCTGAGTATGCGGCGTTCAATACTCGATACACGATACTCGATATGCCCTTACCTCCTACTCTGGGCAAAACTCTCCACCAGTCCGGCCAACACCACGATGACAAGGGCAATGGCCAGGTCCAGCCAGTCGGTGAGGGCGAGGACGAGCATGGCCGCGGCCACGGTGCCGGCCAGCAGCCCTTGGCGGATGGCGGCCTGGCTGCGGCTGCGCGTGCGCACCGCCTTGGACCGGGACAATCCGCCCCGCCCAGCCAGGATGGGCCAGCGTCGGCTGAGGGCCAGGGCCAACAGCCCCACCATGCCGGTGACGGTGAGTATAATGCCGCCAAAGAGCAGAATCAGCGCGGCCATGTCCGGTCGCCCCGAGGGCAGGGTGGGGGGCACCTGGGTGATGAGATACCCGGTCAAGAGCGCGCCGGTCAGGGTGGCTAGGGTGAGGGCGGTGGTGGTGGATTTGGGCATGGTGGTGGTTGGTGGGTAGATGGTTGGTTGGTTGGGTGGTTGGTTTGTTTGTTGGTTGGTTGGTTGGTGACTCTGCTGCAAAAAGCTGTTTAACCGCCGAGGACAGAGAGGTTGCGCAGAGAACGCGGAGGGGAAAACCTTGCTTTTCTTTGCGTTCTTGGCGACTTTGCGGTAAATTTGACCTTTTTTTC
>CAZKEX010000058.1:0-15106 GCA_964551895.1 uncultured Caldilineaceae bacterium
ACAATACTCTTCCACGCCACATTGTTGCGCATGACGGCCAACTGCCCCGCCTGTGCCGGGAAAAGCTCGGTCAGTCGGTCGATGATCTCCATCAGCAGGTGGGGGACCAACGGGTTGTTCTGTCCCAGCAAGACCGAGACATAGCCTAGGCGCAGCCCTTTGCCCCCGTTGTTGTGGAAACGGCGCAGCTCTTCTCCATCCAAGCGGCGGACCGGCGCGCCGACCGTGGCGGCCAGCCCCGGCACCCCTTGGCGCACATTCCCCGCCGCGTCCACCCAGCCCAGGGTGATGATGCCGACCAGGGTGGCTGTCTCCTGCAAGTAGTCCGGGGCGAAGACTTCCAACTCGTTGCGGGGGCTGAGGCGCGGGCCAAGGGAGCCGAACTCCGGGTTCATGAGCAGGGTGTTGTAGATCACCCCGACCAGTTGGCCCTGGAGCTCGCCCAGGGCATCTTCCAAGGCCACGGACACAAAGGTGCCAAAGCCATATTCCTCCGGGCGAGGGGTCACGTCGGATTCGCCGGGGTTGAAGATCTGGCACACATAGTCCACATGGGTATTGGACTTGGCGATCTTGCCGATGATGGTCTGTTGGGCGCTCACGTAGTTATCCGTGTTGTGGGTCATAGCTATATCAAACCAGAACTTGTGTGCGAATGCAAGAATAGGGAGGCGGTGCGCCACACACCTCCCGAATATGCCGTCATTATAGGGCTGTGTGGGCGGATATGCAACCACCTTGGCTCTGTGAACCTTACTGCGAAAGCATTTAACCGCCGAGGGCGCTGAGGTTTCGCAGAGGGCGCAGAGAAAAACAAGGCTTTTCCTCTCTGCGCCCTCTGCGAAATCTCTGCGTCCTCGGCGGTTAAATACTTCTACAGCAGCGTCATGCCACCGATTCCGCCTCGCCCAGGGGCCGCTGCCCCTCGGCCCGCAGACGGCGGGACTCCTCGAATTCGTCGCTGCTCATGCCCACGGGTTTTGCTTCCCCGGCCATGCGGCCCAGACCCATGCGCAGCCCCTTGAGGGTACGGCCCAGCAGATCTTCGCTGTGCCCCTGCACAAAGGTGACCACGGCGGTCTCCGGCCCCAGGGGAGCCAGCCCATACTTGGCGGCCAACCCCTCCCGGTGCTGGGCGATCCAGAGATAGAGGTCGCTCTCCGTATGGTGGGGGAACTGTTTGGTCAGCTCCACGCGCCGGATCTGGGTCACCACGGGGCAGTAGATGGTGTCGTGCCAGCTCATCACCGCCCGCTCCCAGGTCAGGCGGTCCGGGTTGCCCATGCGTTCCAGCTCCTGGTTGACCAGGAACCAATGCACGCTGATATGTTGCAGCAGGGTGTCGTATTGGGCCGGGTCGCTCAAAACCAGGGCGCTGTGGGGACGCAGATAGTTCAGGCCCGTCTCTTCCAAGAAACGCACGTGGCGCTCCTTCAGGGCCAGGAATTCTTCTTTGCTCAACCCCAGAAGCGTCTCGTCCCCAAAGACCTGGTGGAGGTTGAAACGCAGATCTTTCATGGCCCGGTTGACGGGCCGGTCGCTGTAAACCGAGGCGAAGGTGGCCACGGTCTGGTCCGGCGGCAGGATGACCAGGCCAAAGTGGTCAACCAATTCCTCCCGATGCTCGCTCAACCACAAATAGAGATCCGCCTCTGTGCGGCCCGGGAACTCGGCCAGCAGATCCGCCTCGCGGATGGCCTGGCGCATGGGCAGGTAGACCGTGTCCACCCAACTGCCCACGGCATTGGGCCAGTCCAGTCGGTCGCTGACCCCTTCCCGGTCCAAATCCTGGTTGCGCAGATATTGATGCACCTGGATCTGGTTGAGGAAGGTACCGTAGCGGCCCGGCTCGGTCAGGGTCAGATCCAGATCCGGGCGCAGGTTGGCCAGGCCGGTTTCGGCCAGAAAGTCGGCATATTCGGCTTTGATGATCCAGCGATCCCGCACAAAGTCGTCCGCGGTCAGCTCCACGGGCACGGTCATTTCGGTGACATAGGCCTCGATGCTGGTCAGGCCATTGGCCCGGGCCACGCTGACCCGGTGGTTGCCGTCCTGTACAAAGTAGACCTCGCCGATCTTGTAGAGTTCCACCGGCGGCCAGCCTTCTTCCCCGGTCATGGCGGCCTGCACCCCGGCCCAGCGTTCCTTGCTTATGGCCTCTCGGGGCAAAAACTCCGTGGTGAAGTCTCGGTAGCGGCCCACGCTGCCCACAATCTGGTCCAATGGGACATTGTGGGTCCCCATCTCCATGCGCTGGCGGACATGGAAACGTTGGGTCACCTCGTCGAAGCTGGCCAAGTCGGTCTTTGCACCGGTCAGCCGGCCCAACAGATCTCGGATCTGGGCGGCTCGGTGTTGACGGTCGTAGTTTTCTCGGGCGTTGTATTTGTCGTTCATTGCAATTTCTCCAGTTTGGCATATGGCACACAACACACCCATCACCCCACCAGAAAGACCGCAACAGGGGCGGGGCTATCCAGAGGGCGCTTGGGGATGGGGGTGGACGGGTCGGTTCAAGCAAGCGTCGCTGCGCATCGGCCAAAATTCCATACATCTCAATGTTCAGGCCACCATGGCCCGGATCCTATAACGTTTCGTACAAGCTCCATCTTCCGCCCAAAACAGTTTTTTGTCAACCCACTTTGGCTTAACATTTGCTGAGTATTTGTCGTGCAAAGTGAACAAATAGGCCACAGATTGGACGGATCGAACGGATTTTACGGATCTTTCAAGAAAAATCCGTAAAAATCCGTCTAATCCGTTCAATCCGTGGCCTATTTCTTAATCCGCACCAGATCCGACTCGTAGCGCACCAGGATGCGGTAGCCGTCGTTCCAGGGGGCGGCGGAGGCGAATTGGCTGACGATGCCCGTCACCTGCCACACCTCGCCCAGGTTGACATAGGGCCGTCGCCAGGCTAGGCTGCTGCGCACGGTCACCCGCACGGACTCGGTTTTTGGGTCCGCGTGGGCGTCCGCGGCCAAATAGAGACTGTCCCACCCATAGCCGGTGATGACGCCCCGCAGGGTGACCAGGCGGCTTTCCAAGGCTTCGTTGACCTCCTCCGGCTGAATGGGCAAGGGGACCAGGGGATCCCCCGGCCCGATGCGCCAGATCTGCTCTGGGCTGTCCAAAATAAGTTCAAGTTCGCCCCGAAAGGAGTCCAGGCGGCCCTGGATCTCCACCCAATCCCCTTCGGCCAGGGCGGGATAGTCGCCCCGGCGCAGGTAGACTTGGACGCCCAGGCCGCCCACATTTGATCCGGCGGCAGGTTCGGCCACGTAGATGCTGGCGTTGTACAGTCCCGGCGGCGCGATGACCTGGGCCCGAAAGCGCACGATGGCATCCAGCCCGGCCAGCTTGGCCGCGGCCAGGGAGCCGGGGGGACCGGGGGCCTGTCCGTAGTTTTCGGGCAGCCGGGTGGGGCCGGGGGTGGGGGTGATGGTGGGCGTGGGGACCGGCGTGGGCGGGGCGCTGGGGATGATGATGGGCGCGGTGAGGGCGAAATCCCCGTCGGGCTGGGTGGCGACCACATAGTAGACCCCGGCGGCCAGGGGGACCGTGGGGGACCAACGCCCGTCCGCTGTGGGCAGGTCCAGGGTGACCAGAGGGCGGTCGTTGCGCCACAGGGTCATGCCCGCGGGCTGGCCGGCCAGGTCGCCGTAGTGGATGTGAAAGGTCAGCGGTCCGCTCAACCGCTCCACCGGGGGCAGGACCGTGCCCATCCAGCTTTCGCCCGTGCGCAAGGTGAGCCAGAGACCGGGCCGGTTGGTCAGCCAGCCCCGGCCGGCGGCCAGGGCGTGGAGGATGCCGCTTTCATCGTTTTGGGTGACGGCCAACCCGCTGAAATGGGGGGCCGGGTCCACCTCGCCGGGGAGTGCGGGATTGCTGTTGCCTGCGGGCAGCCACGCCACGCCGGACGCCGCCCACATCCGGGCCAGCGCCGTCCACCCCCCGGACGCGGCCACATCATCGCCGGGGATGGCCACGACTACGGGATCCGTGGGCGGGTCGGCGGTGAGCCATTGGATCACCCCACGATCCCGGACGTGGGCCAGCAGCCCGGCTTGGTCTAGATCGGCGCGTGGGGGGGCGGCGTAGACGACTGCGGCAGCCCCGGGACGCTCCCCCCAGCCCCACGCCCCCACCACCACGGAACCCTCGCCGCGGGGCGAGAATGGCAGAAATTCAGTGCGCTGCGTTCCCGCTTTTTCCAAAATTGGATCCGCAAACGCCACGAAATCCAGCCCCTGAGCAGAGGCCGCGGCCAACAGATAGCCCGGCGGTGCGGTGCCGCCGGGGGAAAAATTGCTGCGGGCGGCCAGGGCGCCCCAAAGGGCGGTCAATCCGGCGTCCAAAGCGGGAGGGGTGTGGGGCGAGGCGGAGAGCGGAGGCAGAGGGGCGAAGGGGTCGGGCGGGGCGAAGAGGTAGCGGTGGCGGCCATCGGGCTGGGCGGGGAAGTCGGGTCCATCGGTCACCCGGTGCAGACCGGCATCGCTGGGCGGGCGCAGGTCGCCGGAGAGACCCAGGGCCGCGTAGTCGCCGTTGGCATAGGCCACGGCATCGGCCAGCAGCCCGGCGGGGTTGAGGAGCAGCGCCTCGTCGCCGCTGTCGTTGAGGGCCAGGCTGCCCGATGCCAGATCTGTGCGCCGGGCCAGCACGGGGATGTCTGGGTCCGTGGCCTGGATCTGGGCGTCCGGCGGGCGGCCCCAGCGGGTGCGGAAGGCGGCGCCGTTGCGGGCGATGACAAAGCGGGCGTCCGCGGCCAATATGAATCCGTCGGGGAGGGCGTGCATGCCCTCGCCGTCCCCGGGGAATTCGGCGTCGCCCACGGCCCAGCCGCTCAGACCCAGGGGGGTGTCCCCCCGGTTGTGCAGGACGATGAACTCGTTGTCAGCGCTGCGGAAGTAGATCTCGTCAAAGATCAGGGGGCTGGGCGCGTTGACCGGCTGCCAGCGGGACGGAGGCGTGGGGGGCGGCGTGGGCGTGGGGCTGGCGTCCGGCGGGGCCACATAGGGCTGACCAGGGCTGCCCCGATCCCCGGCGGAACCGGGCCAAACGATCTGGGCCGTGCGCCATGCGGCCGGGTCGGCGAAGTCCGCCCACTCCAAACTGGCCCCGTTTGTGACCGACAGACCGCCGTCGCCCCAAGCGATCCGGTGCATCAGCGCGCCGTTCGGGGCCAAAAGCAGCAGTTCGTCGGCGGAATTGGCCAGTTGCAGCCCGCCGCCGATCACATAGTCCGCGGTCACCCCGCCGTTGGCTGTCGGGTCGCCGTTGCGGGCCAAAACCACATAGCCGCCGATTGGCACGGGCAGGTCGGCGGCGATCACATGGCGGTCCGTGCCCTCGTCGGCCAGACGCCACCCCTGCAAATTGGCCGGGCTTGGGCCAGGGTTGTGGATCTCGACCCACTCCCCAGCGCTGTCCGCCACCGCGCTGGGGTTGGCCAGAAATTCGCTGATCAGCAGGCCGGGTGGATCACCGGGCAGGGTGGAGGTCGGGGTCAGAGTCGGGGTCAGAGTCGGGGTCGGGGTGGGGCTGGGTGTTGATGTTGAAAAAGACGTGGGCGTCAGGGTGGGGGAAGCGGCAGGTTCACTGGACGGGGTCGGTGTGGGGGACGGGGGGGCGGTCGGGGACAGGGTAGCCGAAGGGGACGGGCTTGGCGAAGGACTTGGGCTGGGAGAGGGGGTCGGCGTACTCGTGGCCGGTGGGGACCCGCCAAAGGGCTGACCGGGGCTGCCCAAATCCCCGGCGGATCCGGGCCAAGGGGCGGTGGCCGCGGCCCAGGTGGCCCCAGTTGTCTGGCTGACTTTGCTGGCGCGTACGCCCAAATCCGTGCGTTCCAAACTGGCCCCGTTGGGCACGGAGAGATCCGTGCCGTCCCCCCACAGCGCCCGATCCACCTCTGCGCCGTCTGGGTCCAGCAGCAGTAGCTCGTCCGTGGTGTTGGCCAATTGAATCGCCCCGCCATAGACATAGGCCGAAGTGACGCCGCCGTTGGCCGTCACATCCCCGTTGCGGGCCAGCACCACATAGCCCCCCGGCGCAATCATCACCTCCGCGCCGATGGTGTGGCGGTCCGAGTCCAGATCGGCCACGGTCCACCCCAACAGGTTGACCGCATCCAGGCCGGGGTTGTGGATCTCGATCCACTCCCCCGCGCTGTCGCTCACCGCGGCTGGGTTGGCCAGAAATTCGCTGATCACCAAGTTGGCCCCGGCCAGTCGGAGCGGAAGGCGTTCTTGGGCGGATGCGGACGCAGAAAGGATCGAGAGGATCAGGGTCAAGCAGGCAGCGGCTACGAGTCGAGGCAGGCGCATAATGAAACTCCGTGTGATTGGGTAAAATAGAGACCAGTTGGGACTCTATCCTATTCCATCACACGGTGTAGCGGTATGCGCGTTTGTGCGTATTTTTTGGTTATCCCCCCAACGGCATGTAATAGATCACCACCCCCACAGCGGATTCGCTGATCACCGTGCCGTCCACCGCCAAAATGCGAGCTTGGACATAGGCGGGGCCTTCGGCCTGGGCGACAGGGGGCTGCCAACGCCAGCGCCCAGAGGCATCCGCGGTGACGGTGGCCGCGGGTGTGCCGTTGACCAGGATCACCACATCCTGGCCGGGCTGGGCCACGCCGGACAGGGTGAAGCGGGCCGTCTCCACCCGGGCCGGGAACGGGTCCAGGGCCGGGGCGGGGACGGTGGGGGTCTGGGCGGTGACGGTCAAGATCAGGGGGCCGACTTCATCTCCGCTGCTGTCGCTGACCACCAGCCAATGTTCGCCCACGGCCAGGGGTGCGGGGGGCAGGGCGTACCAGTTGCCTTGGGCGTCGGCCTGGGCTGTGGCCGCTATTTGGTCGTCGATGCGTACGCTCACCTGTGCGCCGGGCGCGGCCAGGCCATGTATGGGGGACAGCCGGTTGGTCAACAGGCCGGGTGCGGGGGCAATCACCTGCAAATCCGTGGCCAACGCGCCGGAGAGACCGACCCCTTCCGGGATCAGCACGGACAGATCGTCCCTGGCCGTGACGGCTGCGCCCACAACCTGCACTGTGGCCTGTGTCACCCCAGGGGCCAGGGGAAAGGCGGGGACGAAGGTCCAGCGTCCATCTGCCCCGGCGCTGACATGGGCCTGCTGGGTATTGCCGGCGCCATCCACGGTCTGCACCCACAGCAGGCGGTTTGGTTCGGCCTGGCCGGAGAAACGGGGGAAGCGTGTGTTCACGGTGATTGGGGCGGGGGGTGCTGGTATCTGCGTCGCAGCCACTGCCGCTGTCGGGCGGATGGGCGTGGGGCCGACCGTTTGGACCGCCACGCCGGTCTCGAACACCTCAAAGTCCACCGGCGTGGATCGCCCGGACGCTTCCCCGGCCGGATCCAGGGCCACGGCCACCACCTGATAGCGGCCCGGCGGCAAGAGTTCGCCCAGTCCCACCGCCCAGCGGCCATCGTTGGCCACCCAAGCCTGGGCCGAGGGCAGATCGACGAGCGACTCCGGCCCAGCCGTAAATTCCAGGCGCAGACGGCTGGCGGCCAAGGCTGTACCCGCAAAGTTCAGGGAGGCTTGAGCCACCATGCTGTTCATGCTGGGGGCCAAAATGACGGGCAGATCTTGGGATGGACGCAGATCCGGGGCCAGGACTTGGACAGAGATGGGACCGATCTGGGCTACGATTTGACCGGCTGGGTCAACTTGGCGCAAAAATAACTCATAGCGTCCCCAGGCCAGGGGGGCGGCTAGAGGCAATTGCCAGCGCCCGGCGCTATCCGCCACGGTCGTGCCCAGGGATGTCTCCGCCACGGCTTGGGGATCGATCACCGATTCGCCGGGAGGATAGTAGCGGGCGCTGATCTCAACCGGCTGGTTGGCCGGTCCTGTGCCGGTGAGTTGCCCAATGACGTTGTCCGCCACTTGGCTGCCCGGCCCCAGGGTGTCCAGTCCCAGGGTGGGGGGTGGTTGGGTGGTTGGTTGGATGGTTGGTTTGATGGTTGGGTGGGTAATGGGGGAGGCGGTGACCTTGGGGGTTACTGGGGGTGGGGGCTGGACGGTGGGTTGCGCCGTGGGTTGATCCGTAGGGTGATCTGTGGGGGTGGCTGTGGGCAGGGAAGCCACGGCTGTGGCGGTGACGTCCGCGGTGAGGAGACCGGGCAGCACGACCTGGGCTGGGCCACTTTCGGCCAGCACCACGCCGGTGGGATCTTGGGCCACCAGCATCACATGGAATGGATTTTTGCCAGGGCGAACGCTTTGCAGTTGCCAGCGGGCATCCGGATCTGCCTGGGCTTGGCCCAAGGGTGTGCGCTGGTCTCCGTCAACTGCAAGCACAGAGACCATCACCCCAGGCGGGGCTTGGCCAGAGAGAAGCAGCATCGATCCGTTTTGGGAGAGATCGGCGTCCTCCAAGCCCAGGGGGAGCAGGGGCGACGAGAGGGCCACCACGGGCGCCACCACGCTGGCGCCCACCGGCTGACCGGTCAACGGGTCCAGGGTCACGGCTTGCAGCCGATAGGCCCCGGCTGTCCAGGCAGAGCCGGTTTCCAGGGTCCAACTGCCATCGGCCTGGGAGAGAGTGCGGCCAAGCTCGCCCAGTTGGGCGTCCATCACCGCCACAGGGCTGTTGGCCGGGGCTGTGCCCCGGAAGACCTGGGCAGCGGTCACATCCAGGCTTCCTGGCTGGGGGTCGGTCAGGGTGATGGGCACGGGGGTGGGCAAGCCGGGCAGTTGGTTTGTGGGCGGGGTCTTCAACAGCCAGAACAGAAGTAGTCCGAACAGAAGCAGGGCTGCACCGATCTTCCATCGGTCCAGGCCCCAATCATAATATGGTGGCCGTTGAAAAGGATTTTGGGTCATAGTGGACGTGTGGGCCAATGGACAGGGCGGGTCTCCTATCCACGAGCAACGAAAGTGAACAAGAAACCCGCCCTACGCAAAGCGAGAAGTGGATTTGAGCAAATTCGAGACTGGGAGATTGGCGATTGGGAGATTGTACGACAGAATCTCCCAATCTCTTAATCTCCCAATCGCTCAATCTGGCCTCAAATCGATGCGTTGTCTGATCGTCATCCCTTCCCGGCGGCCTGGACAATCCAGTCGGAAAAATCACCCCGAGAGGTGGGCAGCGCCGCGGCCAGATCATCGGCGGTGGTGGCGGCCAATTGGGCAAAGGTGAAGATGCCGGCCCGATAGAGCTGCTGCTCGGCCCCTTCGCCAATCCCCTTGATCTGGGAGAGCTTGTCCGGCATGGGGCCGTGATAGCGGGCCCCTATCCGATCGTTGGCCAGGGCCAGGCTCTGGGCTTGGGCGGGCCAATCTGCCACGTTGGCGGCGTCGATGGCCTCTGTGGCCTCTTCAAGCGCACTGACGGTCATGTTGGCGATCTGATCCCATGTGAAGATGCCCGCACGGTAAAGACGGGTTTCGTAGGCCCGGCCAATCCCCAAGATCTCGGTCAGATCGTCCGGGTAGTTGGTGTTGGCTGAGGGGACACTGCCCAGGCCGGTGAGAGGGGCGTCGGCCACATCATCGGCCACAGTATCGGCAACCTCTGGGGCAACCTCTGCGGCCCCAGCGCTGGCAGTCGCACCAACGGCCAATGCCGCCGCGCCCAATCCGGTCTTGGCAACATCCAGTTTGGCGGACACATCGGGCGTATCGGGCAGATCCGCGGCGGACGTGTCGAGATCGGGCGTGTCCGCCGCGGTGTCCATGACGGCGATGGGACCATCCATTTCGGCGGAGACGTCGGGCAGATCTGCGACAGGCGTGTCGAGATCGGGCGTGTCCGCAGCGGTGTCGAGATCCGGCGCTGTCAGGGTGACGTTTCTGTCGGCCAGGGGCGCCGTCACCCCGGCGACGGCAGCGGCGGTGTCCGTTAAGGCGACACCGGACCCTTGAATGGATGACGGACCGTCATCGCCGGCGGCGCGCAGGGCGCTTTCCAATTCGGCCACACGTTCGTCACGTACTTCCATGCGTTTGCGGCGGAACCACAGCCATTCGATCAATGTGGACAACAGCCAGCCAATCAAGATTCCTACGAGCAACCACCAATACCAAGCCATATTCCTATTCCCTTCTTGATCTGTGGGTGAAGTGTGATTTTTCGGGTCGTTTGATGTCATGCGGACACTTGGTTCTGCGAAAAAAGAGGGTGCTGTGGCGTACCGAAGATAGAAAACCTCAATAGGACCAAGTGCAAAGAAGCGCAAAAATAGCGATAGCGTGACAGTATAATACACTGAGGCAGGAGCGAATGTCAATGAATTTTCCTGCCCCTGTCCCGTTTGCCAGATTGAGGCCCGAGATCGGGTCGGGCTTATGGGCGGCGGCGTTGCCGGGCGGCCTCAAAGAGGATCACGGCCCCGGCGATGGCGGCGTTGAGGGATTCGGTGTCGCCGCCCATGGGGATGGACAGAGGATGGCCCATTTGACGGGCCGTAGAACTGGGGCCCCCGGCTTCGCTGCCCAAAATCAACACCGCGGGCTGAGTCCAGTCTACCTGATCGTAGATCAACTCGCTGTTGGCATGGGCCACAAAGATCGGCCACGTTGGATCGAGATAGCTTTTGACCTGATCCCAGTCGGTGCAGGTGCGCAGGGGCAGACGGAAGTGGGCGCCCATGCCGGCCCGCAACACCTTGGGGTTGAAGACGTCCACGGTCTGGGGGGCGAGGAGGACGAGGCCGACCCCGGCGGCCTCTGCCGTGCGCAGCAGGGTGCCGGCGTTGCCAGGATCGCCGATGCCGTCCAAGATCAGCGCCAACCCCGGCTGGGTGGGCAGGGGGAGGTTGGGCAGGGGCAGCACCCCGGCGATGCCCTGGGGGGTGACGGTGTCGGCCAGGCTCTGGAAGACCTGGGGGGTGCAGGCCAGGCTCTCGACCCCGGCGGCGCTGATCTCCGCCACCAACTGGGCCAGGGCCGGGTTGGTCTCCGCGGCCTCGGGCACAAAGAAGATCCGCTCCGGGCGCGCGCCGGCCCGCCAGGCGTCTTCGACCAGACGCAACCCTTCGATCAGACAACGCCCCGCGGCCAGCCGCTGGCGTTTGCGCTGAAGACTGCGGGCCTCTTTGATGCGGCTGTTGTCGGTGCTTGTGATCATGGGCAAGGGTTCCAGGCAGGAAATGAACAGCTTTTACCGCAAAGTCGCAAAGGGCGCAAAGAAATGAAAAGAAAGCCTTCTTGTTTTTCTTTGCGCCCTTTGCGACTTTGCGGTGAGAAAGATGTAGATCAAAGCGGCAGAGACCCGAGTCTCTGCCGCTTTGCTGCTTTGTTGAGTTTGGGGCCGATTCTGCGGCTACTCTTGGTGAGGGCCGACAGAAGATCAGGCCAGTTGGGCCTTGGCCAGATCGACCAGTTTGGTGAAGGCGGCGGCATCGTGGATAGCGATGTCCGACAATACCTTGCGGTCAACCTGGACGTTGGCCAATTTCAGGCCGTGAATCAGGCGGCTATAGCTGAGGCCGTTCATGCGGGAGGCCGCATTGATGCGGGTGGTCCACAGGCGGCGGAAATCACGCTTGCGGTTGCGCCGGTCCCGGAACGCATAGAACAGGGACTTCATCATGGCTTCGTTGGCTCGGCGATAGAGCCGATGTCGACTGCCGAACTGTCCTTTGGTGAACTTTAGGACTTTTTTGTGCCGCTTGTGAGCGGCAACCTTGGGTCTAGAACGTGGCATGTGTTATTCCTTCCGTGATGGCGGGTGTTTTCAAGTCACACCGCTTATTCCTGGCCCGTCACGTACTTTGGATCGGTTCGTGCTGCCATAGAAATTCAAAAATACGAAAAACGACAGATCGTTCTACGATTCTGCCATAGAACAGAGGGTGAAGCAGGGTCGCCGGCGGGTGGACTAGGCCACCACGTTGCCAGCAATGGCCTTCACCATCTTGATGGTGCTCGTCACGCCGGACGAGACATTCTTGCGGTACGAGCGGCGCATGCGCTTGGTCTTGTTGCGGCGCAAGTGACCACCACCTTGGCGGCGGCGGATCAACTTGCCGTTCTTGGTCACGCGGAAGCGGGACGCTGCGCCTTTGTGTGTTTTCATCTTAGGCATAAGATTCTCCAACTCAACAGTTCAGGGTCAACATACGAGATCAGCTTTTGACTGATCATGGAAACAGACTCAACAAAGCAGGGTAAGACGGATAGTTCTATAACATACAAAAGCGGACCGTGGCCCGCTCTGGTACCTATTGGATGGCGATAGGTTAGCTTGGGTGATGCTTGATAAAAGGCTGTTTAACCGCCGAGAACGCAGAGATTTCGCAGAGAGCGTAGAGGGAAAAAGTTTAGATCTCTTTGCGTTCTTGGCGTCTTTGGGGTAAATCTGACCTTTTACCAGCAGGGTCTAGCTATCCTTTGGCGCCATGATCATGATCATGCTGTTGCCTTCAAAGGCGGGCCGGGACTCGATCTCCACGATATCGGCTACCTCGTCGGCAACCCGCTGAAGCAGATCCCTCGCCACTTCCGGGTGATAGACTTCCCGACCCCGGAAGCGAATGCGCACCTTGATCTTGTCGCCTTCGCCAGCAAATTTGCGAATTTTTGAGAGAACGACCTGAATGTCGTGTTCGCCGGTCTTGGGCCGCAGACGCACCTCTTTGACCTCGATCTGCTTCTGCGACTTGCGGGCATCCCGCTCGCGCTTCTGCTTCTCGTACAGGTACTTACCATAGTCCATCAATCGACAGACCGGCGGCGTGGCGTTGGGTGCGACCTCAACCAGATCCAGTTCACGCTCTTCGGCGATGGCCAAGGCTTCTTTGATGGATAGAATACCCAACTGTTCGCCTTCGGCATCAATAACGCGTACCTCTCGGGCATAGATCCGATTGTTGATGCGAGTGGTATCTCTGCTAATTGCTGTGCTCCTTTATTACTACACTGTTTTTGGTGATTGGCAAGCCGTTCTACATAAGCTTACAATCTCTGAGTATATCACCAGAGCGAAGGGTCGTCAACTTTTTTTGGGATTGGGGATTGGGATTTTGGATTGAGGATTTTTGATTTTAGATTGGGAATCACGCTGTCCACCCAATCCAAAATCAAAAATCCTCAATCTAAAATCTACAGTTCCGCCGAGCGGGTGGCGATGCGATCTGTGGCCAGGGCGATGAAGTCGGCGACGGGCATGGCGTTTTGGCGCTTGCCGTCCCGACGGCGCAGGGCCACGGTCTCATTTTCCACCTCCTGGTCGCCGACGACCAGCATGTAGGGCACCTTGAGAAGTTGGGCGTCCCGGATCTTGGCGTTCATGCGATCCGACCCCAGATCCGCCGTGGCCCGCACCCCAGCGGCCAGCAGCCGTTTGACCAACTGCTCGGCGTACTCGTTGTGGCCGTCGGTGATGGGCACAACCCGCACCTGCTCCGGCGACAGCCAGACCGGGAAGACCCCGGCGTAGTGTTCGATCAGGAAGCCGATCATGCGCTCGTGGGTGCTGAGGGGGGCACGGTGGATGCACAAGGGCACCTCGGCCTGGCCCTCCCGGTTGATGAACTCCAGGTCAAAGCGTTCGGGCACGGCGAAGTCGACCTGGTTGGTGGCCAGGGTGAACTCCCGACCGATGGCGCTCCAGATCTGCACATCGATCTTGGGGCCGTAGAAGGCGGCCTCGTCGGCCACCTCCACATAGGGCACGCCGCCGTTGATCATGGCATTGCGCACCATCTCCTCGGTCTTGAGCCAGAGGCGCTCGTTGTCCACATACTTCTTGCCCAATCCCTTGCGGTGATGGGTACTGAGGCGCATGACAAACTTCTCCACGCCAAAGAGGTCGAAGTATTTGCGATAGAGGGCCACCACGCCCATAAACTCGGCCTCGAACTGCTCTTCGGAGCAGTAGATGTGGGCGTCGTTCATCTGCATGGAGCGCACCCGCATCAGGCCGAAGAGCTCGCCGCTCTTTTCGTAGCGATAGCAGGTGCCATATTCGGAGAGACGCACGGGCAGCTCCCGGTAGCTGCGGGGGCGGCTGCCGAAGATCTTGTGGTGCATGGGGCAGTTCATTGGCTTGACATAATATTTGACCCCCTCCAATTCCATGGGCGGGTACATGCTTTCGGCATAGTAGGGCAGATGGCCGCTGCGGATGAAGAGATCTTCCTTGGTGACATGGGGGGTGCGCACCTGCTGATAGCCAGCGGCCAGTTCCACTTCCTTGGCCAGCTTCTCCAGCTCCTCGATGATCACCGTGCCCCGGGGGGTCCACAAGGGCAGCCCCGGCCCCACTTCCTCGTCAAAGGTGAAGAGGTCCAACTCCTTGCCCAGCTTGCGGTGATCCCGCTTCTTGGCCTCTTCGAGCATGGCGATGTAGGCCTTGAGGTCCTTCTTGTTGCGCCAGGCCGTGCCGTAGATGCGCTGCAACATGGGCTTGTGTTCGTCCCCCCGCCAATAGGCCCCGGCCACGCTCATCAGCTTGAAGCCATCCGGCGGGATCTGGCCCGTGTGCTCCACGTGGGGACCCCGGCACAGATCCCGGAAGGTGTCGTGCTGATAGGTGCTGATCACCGGCTTTTCGTCGGTCTCGTTGCCGTATTCGTCCACGCCCCCCTTGTCCAGGCCGTCGATCAGCTCCAACTTGTATTGCTGGCCGACAAAGAGGGCCCTGGCCTCGTCGGCGCTGATCTCCTCGTAGTGGAAGGGGAACTTGCCGCCGATGATCTGGCGCATGCGCTTCTCGATGCTCTCCAGATCCTCCGGCGTGAAGGTGACGAGCTTGCCATCCTCCCCCCGGCCCAGGTCGAAGTCATAGTAAAAGCCATTCTCAATCGGCGGCCCGATGGCGAACTTGGCCTCCGGGTAGATCTCCAGCACCGCCTGGGCCATCACATGGGCGGCCCCGTGGCGGATCTTGTACAATTGGTCGTGTTCTGGTGCGTCGTAGTCACTCATTTTAGTCTCCCTTGCGAATGGCAAATGGCGAATGGCGAATGGCGGACCCAAGAGTGTCCAAGCCTGCCAATCCAAAATCGCCAATCAAAAATCCAAAATCAGGCGGCCAACCACTCCGCCGCCCACCAGGTCAGGATCAGCAGATGGGCGCAGCCCCGGCCCAGGGGTTCTGGGTTCACCCATTCACTCGTGCGGTGGG
>CAZKEX010000058.1:15206-16876 GCA_964551895.1 uncultured Caldilineaceae bacterium
TGGGCGCAGCCCCGGCCCAGGGGTTCTGGGTTCACCCATTCACTCGTGCGGTGGGCGTCCCCGCCCTGGGTGATGCCCACGCAGACCGCGGGGATGCCCAGGCTGAGGGGAATGTTGGCGTCCGTGCTGCTGATGCGCATGTCGGCGCTTTCCGATACCCCGGCGGCGGTCAGGGCGCGACTGGCGGCCTGGACCAAAAAGTGGTCCTTGGGGATCTCCCCGGCCGGCCGGTCGCCGATCACCGCCATTTCGATGCGTACACCTTCTTCTGTGGCCACGGCCAGTTGATGCCGCTCCACAATGCTTTGGGCCTGGGTCACAAGTTTGGCCAGGGCCTTGGGCGATTCGCTGCGCATGTCCAGTTCCAAATGGGCATCCTGGGCGATGGTGTTGACCGAGGCCCCGCCCCAAATCCGCCCGATGTTGAAGGTGGTCTTGGGCCGCTTGGCCACCTTGAGCCGGGAGAGATCCCCGGCCAGGCGCACCAGCACGTGGATGGCGCTGCCCGCCCCAAAATCTCCCCAACTGTGGCCGCCGGGGGCATAGGCGCTGATGCGCAGCCGCTTGGACCCCAAGGCCCGATGCACGATCCGGGTCAACCCCATGCCCTCGATGACCACGGAGGCCCCCAGGCCAGCGGGCAGCGTGGATAGCCGGGCCACCGCGGCCCGCATGCCCTTCAGATCCCCCAGCCCCTCTTCGCCGCTGTTGGCCACAAACCACACATCCACCGGCGGACGCCCATCCGGGCTGGCGGCCAAACGCTGCATGGCCTCGGCCACCGTCAACAGCCCGGCCACCCCGGTGGAGTTGTCCCCGATGCCCGGGCCGTAGATGCGCCCATCCTGGGGATCCCGGCGGGCCGTCAGGTCTGTGGCCAGGGGGAAGACCGTGTCCGTGTGGGCGCTGACCATCAGGGCCGGGCCGGGCTGCTGGCCGGGGATGCGGCCATAGACATTGCGCTCGTCGTCCTGGTCCACGTCGGCCAAGCCCAACCGACGCATGACCCCCATCACCCAGGCCGCCCGCTCCGCCTCCTGGCCCGTGGGGGCCGGGATCTGCTGGATCTGCACACACAGATCCCCGATCCGGGCCTGGGCCTTGGCAAGGCTGCGGGTCGCGTCCGCCACATGGGGGGGCAAATTCCATCGCTGTTGTGCCATGATTGCTTTCCTTTGGTGTGGGGGTGAACTAGCCACGAAGTCACGAAGATGGGAAGGTGCACGAAGGAAGGGCGAAGAACAATTTTATCTTCGTGAATCTTCCTTTCTTTCCTTCTTCGTGGCAATCTTCCCCACTTCCCCACTTAAAAAGAACAAAAAACCCCGTCCCAATGGGACGGGGTTCACCCGTGGTTCCACCCAACTTATCCGTCGTGCGCCCCAATTTGGTTGAGGTTCGACGAATCGCTTGAGGGCCGATAACGGAGCCAGCCGGAAGAGCATAGTGGGTCCGAGGACCGTTCCGCCCATCGCTCCCAGGGGGTTTTCCGAGAAGGTCATCACAGCGACTTTCAGCCCATGATCGCTGTTCTCTGCCAACTTGCTCTCGTACTCGTCCTGGTCAATGGATTAATCTATAAAAGAAACCGAGTTTTTCAAAAAAACTCGGTTTCTGAAGTGTGGGAGATACTGGACTTGAACCAGTGACCTCTACGATGTCAACGTAGC
>CAZKEX010000059.1:0-16822 GCA_964551895.1 uncultured Caldilineaceae bacterium
AGGTGAATTTTGGCGCCAAGGATTGTGTGCGGGTGGCGGAGCGGTTTTTGGAGGCGATGGGGGATGGGGTGTTGGGCGTGGAGGTGGGGGCATAAGGATGAACGGACACGTCTGCCCTCGCTTTGCACCAACGTGCCGGAGACGGTGGACTAGCACAATTCGGCGCAATTCGACCATGAACGATGAACTGCCTCCCCTGCCCAATTTCTATGATATAATTGGGCATCTTCGTTTTTGGCGTTTTTTTCACTTGGGAGGGTAGCATGGCATTTAGACTTCGGCGCGTTCCATCGAACTGCTGAACTCACATCAAATCCTGACGCTGACCCGTTCGCACCAGGGGGTGCGAACTCCTCGCAATACGCTTGTCTCTACGACGCGAAAGAGGCGACCGATCCCGGTGGGGTCGGTCGCCTCTTTTGTTTGTTCTGCGGTCAGATGAAATTTTAGCGGGCCGGCAGCATGCTCTCGACGGCTTCCCGCTCTTCCAGGAGTTCGGCGCCGGTGGCGGCGATCTTGGCTTTGTCGAAGTCGCTCAATTCCAGCCCTTGGACGATGGTGTAGACGCCGTCTTTGATGGTGACGGGGTAGCTGAAGATGATGCCTGCGGGGACGCCGTAGGCGCCTGTGCTGGGGATGCCCATGCTGGCCCATTCGCCTTCGGCGGTGCCGTGATACCAGGTCTGGACGTGGTTGATGGCGGCGTTGGCCGCGCTGGCCGCGCTGCTCTGGCCCCGGGCTTCGATGATGGCGGCGCCCCGTTTTTGGACGGTGGGGATGAAGGTCTCCTTGATCCAGGCGTCGTCACCGATCACGTCGGCGGCGGGCTTGCCGTTGATCAGGGCGTGGTAGGCGTCCGGGTATTGGGTGGCGCTGTGGTTGCCCCAAATGGCAACCTGGGAGACGTCGGTTGTGGCCACGCCGGTCTTGGCGGCCAACTGGCTGACGGCCCGGTTCTGGTCCAGCCGGGTCATGGCGGTGAAGCGCTCGGCGGGGATGTCCGGGGCGTTGTGCATGGCGATCAGGGCGTTGGTGTTGGCCGGGTTGCCCACCACCAGCACCCGCACATCCGCGGCGGCGTTGTCGTTGAGGGCTTTGCCCTGCACCGAGAAGATGGCCCCGTTGGCCCCCAGCAGGTCACTCCGCTCCATGCCCTTGCTGCGGGGACGTGCGCCCACCAGCAAGGCCCAGTTGACATCCTTGAAGGCCACGTTGGGGTCGTCGGTCAGCGCCATGCCGTTGAGCAGCGGGAAGGCGCAGTCGTCAAGCTCCATGGCCACGCCCTTGAGGGCGTTCATGGCCGGGGCGATTTCCAGCAGTTGCAAGATCACCGGCTGGTCGGCGCCGAAGAGGTCGCCGTTGGCGATGCGGAAGAGCAGGGCGTATCCAATGTTGCCGGCAGCGCCGGTTACAGCGACTCGAATAGGATTCTTCATGGTCATTTTCTCCTTGAGAGGTCTTTGAAGAAAGGGTTATTGGTAAGGGCGATAGGTGTAAACCCAAGATGCAAAACGTTGACTTGTGATATTTTCAACTTACCACCTTTCCCGTGAATCGTCAACAAATCCGGCCCAAAAAGAGCATCCCCCTTCGCCACCGCCCCCCCTGCCGCCCTCCTCGATCTGCGCTTTCGGGCTGATGAGATGTGGACCACGATCTCTACACAGCTTTTCAAAATTGACTGTGAAAACTAAAGATTCACCGCAAAGGCGCAAAGGACGCAAAGGTTTTGAGAAAAGTTGAGAAGAGAGATCTTGTTTTTCTTTGCGTCCTTTGCGTCTTTGCGGTGAACTTTTAGCTTTCGCAGTGGAGTCAAAATTGCGCCTGTTCTACGGTTGTGCGAATCCACGTGGCGGACCCGCTGTCCTGGCTTCTTCCATGAAGCGTAGGCAAATGGACCGGGAGTTGACCGATAAAAAGGGGCAAATGATTCGGTATGCTCTCTGGGGCTGTGCTATAATTGTTGTTTGGGCTGTGCGTCCACCCGACTTTGATTGCCATAACTAACGTGCGTATACCCCTCCGGCCCGCTTGCGGTCGGGCGATATGAGTGTAATTTTGTGAAGTTGAACCCTGTTAAGGAGAGATAAGCTATGAGTGTACGCAGATTTTTCACCCTGGCCCTGACCGCTCTGGTGGTGTTGGGTCTTTTGGTTCCCAGCGTGGGCGTGGGATCGGCCCAGGCCGCTTCGACGGCTGTCGCCCCGGCGGCCTTGCCCTTGGCCGGGACGGCGACCATAGACGACGAGATCGTCTATTTGGACAATTTCGGTTGTATCAAGGTGAAGGACACCAACCAACTGTCCCCGTCCCACCAGCTTGTCACCTTTGACTCGGCGCTGTTTGGTGACTGTGGCTGGACGGACATTGCCACGGGCGACTTTAACAACGACGGGGACGCGGAGATCGTGGCCGTGGGGCAATCGGCCGGCAGCGGCAAGTTGACCATTTTTGACCCGGTCTATCGCAACGCGGATGCCGAGGGCGCCATCGGCCAGATTCCGTGGAAGCGCATTTATACCCTGACCAAGCCCGGCAGCCCCATCACCGTGGTGGGCGCGGGCAATATGAATGTCAACGTACCTGGGGACGAGATCTTTATCGGCTACAATGTCTCCGAGGCCAACAACATCAACTATCGCATCGAGGTGTTGATCGCCACCAACCCCAGCGGCACAAGTTGGACCAGCCATATCAACAAGTCCTTTGGCGGCCCCTGGGAATCTGTCCAGGTGGGCAACATCGACAACGTCGGTTCCGACGATGTGGTGCTGATCCGCAACATACCCCTCTCCACGGGCGAACTGGCCAGCCTGATCGAGGCCCACCAGATCGACAATGACTTCGCCACAATTTGGAGCAACGGGGGCACGGACCGAGAGTGGAACTCCGCGGCCATCGGCCAGGTCTACGCTGGCGGCCCAGGGGAAGTGGTGGCTGTGCGCCAGTTTGCCGGCTATGCGCCGTCGGCCACCTTCTTCATCTTCAGCTATACGGGCGGCACCCTGAAAGAGGCGGATGGGGACGCCCTGGCCTTCTTCCCCTATCCCGACTACACCTTCCTGGCCGACATCAACGGCAACGGGGACGACGAGGTCTTCTTCCTGCGGGATCTGCCGGCGGATGCGCCCAGCACAATGGCCCGTCTCGTCATGCGCAACCGGGGCGGCGATGTCCTGCCCGCCTTCGAGTTGCCCCTGTCGGACAACGGCTATATGACCGGGGCCGGTGGAGATGTGGACGCGGACGGCAAGGACGAGGTCATCTTGTTGCGCCCGGACGGTCTGCGCATCTACCAATCCCCGGATGTCAACCAGATCTACGATGACATTCCGGTGTCCACCAACAACAGGAGTCTGCGTCTGGCCAATGTGGACGGCACAGGCTATTCTGCCGGCGCCCGGCTGACCGTGGACCCGTCCAGCATCATCCACAGCCTCCAGGCCGGTCTGGCGGACAGCCAGTGGATCGTCCTCAACGTGACCAACACCGGCACCACTGGGGTGATCGACTTCACCGTGGAAAGCCCTGTGTCCGACTGGATTTTGGACTTTGCCATCGAGCGCACCAGCACCCCGGCCAAGCTCTACATCAAGTTCGATGCCACCAAGCTGACACCGGGACTCCACTTGGGACCGCGTATCGTCCTGAACACCAACACGCCCAATGTGCTAAACCCGACCGTGGTGGTCCCCATCGCCCTGACCGTCACCCCGGCCAGCTTCCAGGTTAGCCCGGCTGCGGTCAATGGCTTCTATGGCCCGGGCCAGGCCCTGACCACCCCCATCACCACCACCCTGACCCTCAACGGCAGCCCCGGCGTCACCTACAGCGCCGGCATCCTCTCCATCCCCGCCCTGACCGCGGCCCAGGCCGCCTTCGAAAGCCCGATTGTGGGGGGCTATGTGGACGAGACCGGCCAGTTGGTCCTGCGGGATACCCTGGGCTATATCTATAAAACCGGTGTGGCCGCGGTGGGTGGCGAACTGTCCGCCGCCGACATCAGCTGGCCCAGCGGTGTGCCCTGGGCCACAGCCTCTTCGGTGGATGGGATTGTCTCGGACACCATGAAGGTTGTGGTGACCGGCAGCGCCTTCCCCGGCAGCTATCAACAGGCAGCGTTGATCCTGGTGGCCGATGCCAAGGCGGGCAGCTTCCCGGACAACGTGCGCTATGTGACCATCAACGGCATGAACGCGGCGTCCATGATCATGATGCCGGTTGTGCAGCGTTAGTGGTTTCTGTCGCAAATAATCGTAGATAAAAAAGGGTGGGGTTGCTTGGCAACCCCACCCTTTTTGTTTACGAGATCATATGGACGGCTAATACGTGGGGGCGTCCAGCCAACCCTTGAGCAATTTGGGCATGCTGACGGTCAGGTTATCTCGTAAGATCAGATCCGCCTGGCTGTCCATCAGGGTGGGGGTACGGTTCATGATCATAATACGTGCCCCCCGCCGTCGGGCCAGATAGGGCAAGTCCGCGGCAGGCATGACCTCCATACTGCTGCCCGCCACAATCATCAGGTCACAGTTCAGGGCCGCCTGTTGGGCCTCCTCCAGGATAGGGTGGGGCAGTTCTTCGCCAAACAGGATCATATCCGGCTTTAGCAACCCATCGCACTGGGGGCACCGGGCCGGCGTCTCGCCCCGGCTGACCGCCTCCCACATGGGCCGAGAATCAACCTTGGCGCCACAGCCCAAACAGGTGGCCGTGCGCGTGTGGCCGTGGACCTGGAGTACCCGCTCCGCCCCGGCCTGCTGGTGTAGATCATCGATATTTTGGGTGATGATGGCCTTGACCAGCCCTGCTTTTTCCAGCGTGGCCAGGGCAAGGTGGGCCGGGTTGGGCCGGGCGCTGAGAAATTTGCGGCTTAGGGGGCGCACCCAATTGTAGAAATGGGTGGGTTGCTCTCGAAACGCCCAGATCGACGCCACGTCCAAGGGGTTGCTGAAGGACCACATGCCGGTGGACGTGCTGCGAAAATCCGGGATGCCCGACTCTGTGCTGATGCCTGCGCCGGTCAAGACCACCACATTCCGGGCGGCACGCAGAAGCCCAAAAGCCTGGGTATACAAAGAATCAGAATTTGTTGGGAGCCGATTTAGTTTCAACATAGTCGTCACCGCGAAAAGATGGTTGTTAAAAGAGGCACCCCTACTTTACCACTTTCTGAAGACGGATGCAATAGCCAATTCATGTGGACTAACCTTTGGCCAAACGCGCGTTCCCCAACTTGGTCTTTGACTATCCGTGGACCTATGTGTAAGATAGACCGTAAAGAGATTATGGCAATTCATAGGTAGTCCCAATAAGTTGCATAGATCTGCGCGGAGAAGTGGGGATGATTTCAAAAATTGGACGTCAACTGTTGGCTGGCCCTGTCACGGCGATCATTCTTCATCTGCAAGGCACGGGCATCACCCCCAACAATCTGACCTCTCTGGGCTTCTTTTTAACCGCCATCTCGGCGGCGCTTCTCCTGGTGGGTCAACTGCGCTGGGGCGGACTTGTCCTGATCGTCGCCGCCCTCTTTGACATGCTGGACGGCTCCTTGGCCCGCCAGACCAATCAGGTCAGCTCCTTTGGGGCCTTTTGGGACAGCACCATGGATCGGTACTCGGAAAGTTTGACCCTGCTGGCCCTGATCGTTTACTATGTCAACCTCATGGTGGCCACCCAGGCCCAGAGCGGCGGCATCGAGATCGTGCTGTTGGCCGTGGCGTTGATTGGCTCCTACATGGTCAGCTATACCCGAGCCCGGGCCGAAGCCCTCAATTTCGAATGCAAAGTCGGCGTGTTGCAGCGCCCAGAGCGGCTGATCCTGCTGATCGTGGGCCTGCTCTTTGGGTGGATGCAGCCCGTGCTGTGGATCTTGGCCATCTTCACCAACGTGACGGCCATTCAACGCATGATCGAAGTCTATTCCCAGACTCGAAACCGAACGAACCCCTAATAGGACGCTGATAAACGCAGATACACGCAGATCAGCGTTCTATTTAACGGCCAGAGCAGTTCCCGCCCAAAAACGCCAGACGCCTTCTTGGCCATGCTCCCATTCCACTCACCGTTGATGGCCAAGCGACCCAATCCTCATCGAACTCAGCCACCCAATTTGCAGAGAAGTCTGTTTTCTGTAAAAGTGGCCGTCATTAATCGCCACCACTTGCGTCCTTATGAATAGCGGGCCATCGATCTCAACGCAACCTAACCCGGCTAGCCTCGAAACCGCCACCAGCGAACTAGAATTGCTGGAGCGGGCTCGGGTCTTTGACGAAGCCGCCCTCGAAGAGATCTACGATCGCTACGAGGAGCGTATCTTTGCGTACATCTATCGGCGCATCGGCGATCCCACCCTGGCCGAAGATCTGACCGCCCAGGTATTTTTGAAGATGTTGGAAGCCATCCGCAAGGAGAAGGCGTGGCATAGCTCCTTTTCGGGTTGGCTCTATCGCATTGCCCACAATTTGGTCATCGATACCTATCGAAAACGGGGTCGGGCCACCTATATGTCCATCGACGATGCCCCCACCCTGGTCACCAAGGAAGAGGGGCCGGCCCAGGCCGCCGAACGGCAACTGGACGCGGACAATCTACGCAAAGCCATTGAATGCCTGACCGATGAACAGGCCGCTGTTGTCAGCCTGCGTTTTCTTGAAGGGTACAGTATTACCGAAGTTGCTACTATGTTGGAGAAAACTGAAGGAGCCATCAAGGCCCTGCAGTACCGTGCTGTGTCGAACCTGCGTCGCTTGCTAGAGCACAACAATGATTAGCCACCTATCAATCCGACAGCAGCATGTCTAGAGACGAGTTTATGGACAGCCAACAGCCCAACCCCAACCCAGAGATGGAAGAGCTTCTTCACCAGGCAGCCGAACGTGTCAACGCCGGCGAGCCTATTGACCTGGTGATCAACGCCTATCCCTCCCAAATTCAGCCTGAGTTGAGCGCTTTGCTCGACGTGGCATTTGTTGCCCGGCAAACGCGCCTTGCCCCGATCCCCCCGCGCGACCCAGCCGTGCGCGCCCGTGGCAAAGCCAATTTTATGCAGGCCATTGCCGTCGAGAAAGCCCGCCATGCCGCCCTGATCGAGGCCGAGGTGGCCCGACTAGAGGCCATCGCACCCCGGGGGTCGGCGGCCATTGTGGAGCCGCCTTCTCTGGAAACTGGCCAGCATCAACCGGGCCAGGGCACAGGGGGCAACCCGACTCTCCGGTCGTCCTCTGCTCGCCCCACCCTTTGGCAGCAGTTCCAGGCGCTGATTGCATCTCTCGTCAACCCGACGGCCATGCGGCTGGCCCCCATCGCCCTGGCGTTGCTGATGCTGGTGGTCATCAGCGGTTCCGGCCTGGTGGTCGCCTCTCGGGCCGCCATCCCCGGCGACCTCACCTACCCCATCAAGCAGTGGCTGCGCCAGCAGGCGGTGATCCTGGCCCCGGACGATATGCGCCAGGGAGTGTTGGAGCGCCAGGCCGAAGAGCAAGCGCTCGAAGTTGAGGCCGCTGCCTTGCGCCAGCTTGAGGAGGAGAAACCTCAAATCATCGATGCAACCGCCGAAGGGATCTTATTTGGCGAAGTGTTGCCGACCAAAATCGCGGTGGGTTACACCGCGTATGAAACCAGCTATTTCCCCAACCGGGATGCCCTGGAACGGCAGCCTATGGACGTGGATGGAGAGCTGGCGCCAGGATCTCGGGTAAAGATTTGGTATCAAATCGTGCCCCCCCAACTATTTGCTCAGGACGGCCAGACAACACCCGCGGGTGAGCCAATTTTACAGATCAAGGTGATCAAAGTATTGGCCCCGCCGCCCACGCCAACCCCCACACCCACAATCACCCCCACGGTCCAGCCTGTTGAGGGCGCCGCGCCTGTGGTGGAGGAGACGCCGACGCCCAGCCCCACCCCTGTCCCGACGGCCACGGGGCTGTCCCAGGCCGCTTGCCGCGTCAACCAGGTCGGATGGGTTGGTTATCGGATCCAAGCTGGGGATACGTTGAGCGGTTTGGCCGCGCGCGTAGGGGTCAGCACGGCCAAATTGCGCACGGTCAACTGCCTGCCCGGCCCCCAGATCAACGCCGGAAGCATTCTCTACGTGCCGGCACTCCCGGCCACCGCCACGCCGCTGCCGACCCGCACGCCCACCAATACGGCGACCAGTACAGTCACCCATACCCCGACCAGCACACTGACCAGCACACCGACCAGCACACCGACGGCTGAGGCGACGGAGACCCCTATCCCGACGCCCACGGCGGCAGATGAGCTGTTCGCCACGGCGACGGCGCTGCCCACCAAGACACCGTCACCCGTGTCCACGGCGTCTGCGACTGCGTCCCCTGCCACGACGGCCACAGGGACGGCCACAGCAACAACTGGGGCGACGCCCTCGGCAACTTTGACGGCAACGCCTGGGGCGACATCAACCAGCGAGGTGACGGCAACCCCCACCCTCACCCCCACACCGATTCCGACGGCCACGGCCACGGCCACGGTAACGGCGACACAGCCAAGCGCCACGCCTACGTCGCCTGGGGCGACAGCCACGGCAATTCCTACGGCAATTCCAACGGCAACTTCTGCGGCAACTTCTGCGGCGACCTCGACGGCAACCCCCGCGGCGACTTCGACGGCGCTGCCTGAGGCCACAGGGACGAGCGCGCCCAGCAGCACGCCCACCAACACAAACACGGTGGCGCCATCGGCCACGGCGACCGCTCTGCCAGCGGCCACGCCGACCAACTTGCCGACGGCCACACCATCCACGGCGCCGACAGCTTTGCCGCCAACCCCCACGCCCCCGCCCACGCTGGTTCCAACCAAGGCTGCGTCTACCCAAACCGCCACCCCAACCTTGACCCCGATCCCAACGCTGACGCCGACGGCCGCCCCCCCTACGGATACCCCCCTTCCCCCCACGGCAACGCCTATGCCGCCAACCCAGACGCCTGTGCCGACCACCGCCCCAACAACCATCGCCCCAACCGTCGCCCCAACCACGGCCCCGACCCTTGCCCCGACCCTCACCCCCACACCCCAGCCTTGAGGGGTGATCCGGGCTTTGGATCATGCCAGGTGGCCCGGATATTTGACCCGAAGACCCACTTACAGTAAAATTAGCCCATTGCGCGCCTGGTGGGACGGTCTGTCAGGAAGATCTTCCTCGAAGGCGTGATTTTGTGTGTGCTGATGGATGAGTGAAAGAGCGTTTAACCGCCGAGGGCGCAGAGATTTCGCAGAGAACGCTGAGAGAAATACCTGTTTTTCTTTGCGTTTTTGGCGTCTTTGCGGTGAATTTTTTTGATCGTATGGGGATATGCCAGTGTTTGAAAGTCTGACAGACAAACTACAATCTGTCTTTGACAAGCTCTCCAGCCAGGGCAAACTCTCGGAAAGCGACGTCAACGCGGCGTTGCGGGAGGTGCGCTTGGCGCTGTTGGAGGCGGATGTCAACTACAAGGTCGTCAAAGACTTTGTGGAACGTATCCGCGTCCGGGCCGTGGGCATTGAGGTGATGGACAGCCTGACCCCGGCCCAGCAGGTGGTCAAGATCGTCAACGATGAACTGGTGGGTCTGCTTGGCAAGGCCGCGCCCCTCAATACATCCAGCCAACCGCCCCAGGTGATCATGCTGGTGGGGCTGCAGGGGTCGGGCAAGACAACGACCGCGGGCAAGCTGGCCTTGCGTCTGAGGAAGGATGGCCAACGCCCCCTGCTGGTGGCCGCGGACATCTATCGCCCTGCCGCCATCCAACAGCTCCAGGTGATCGGCAAACAGATCGATGTGCCGGTCTACAGCGAAGGCACTGACGTTGCCGCCTCCACCATTGCCAAAAACGCCCTGCGCATGGCCCGGGAAAAGGCCCACACCGTGGTGATTTTGGACACGGCGGGGCGGCTCCAGATCGACGATGCCATGATGGGCGAGTTGGAGCAGGTGCGCATGTTGGTGCGCCCGGCGGACATCCTGCTGGTGGTGGATGCCATGACCGGCCAGGAGGCGGTGAAGGTGGCCGAGGGCTTCAACACCCGGGTGCCCCTGACCGGCCTGATCATGACCAAGATCGACGGTGATGCCCGTGGGGGCGCGGCGTTGAGCATTCGTCAGGTCACAGGTGTGCCGATTAAATTTCTGGGTACCAGCGAGAAGATGGACGGCATCGAGCCCTTCCACCCGGACCGCATGGCCAACCGCATCCTGGGCATGGGCGACATGCTCACCCTGATCGAGCGGGCCCAGGAACACATCAACGAAGAAGACGCGGCGGCCATGGAGGAAAAGCTCCTGGGCGGCGGCTTTGATTTTGAAGATTTTTTGGCCCAACTCAAGCAGATCAAGAAGTTGGGGTCGATTACGGACTTGCTGGGCATGATCCCCGGTGTGGGCAAGATGACCAAGGATCTGGACCCCAACATGGCCGAAGGCAGCATGAAGCGGGTCGAGGCCATCATCAGCAGCATGACCGCCCAGGAACGGCGCAATCCGCAACTGCTAAACGCCAGCCGTCGGCGGCGCATTGCCACAGGCAGCGGCACCACGGTTCAGGATGTGAACCAGTTGATGAAGCAGTTCCGGGACATGCAGAAGATGATGAAACAGATGGGCATCATGGGTGGCGGCGGTAAAGGCAAGGGCAAAAAGCGTCGCCAAGGCCGGGTGGGTGCAAACATGATGGATATGTTTGGCCGTTAGCCGTCAGCCAGGTATCGATTAGCTCGTATCGTCAATTGCGGCAAAATCCACTTTTTGTAGTAAACTAACAGATCGTACCGGTCCTAAGGATCGGCCTTTGAACATTTTTTCCAGACACCAAGGAGTTGAACAAACGTGGTTCGAATTCGCCTGCGCCGTATGGGCGCCAAAAAACAACCGACCTACCGTATCGTCGTCACCGAAGTCACCTCCCCTCGGGATGGGCGATTTATTGAAAACTTGGGCCATTTCAATGCCCGAACCGAGCCGGAAACCCTGAAGATCGACCAGGAGCGGGCCGACTATTGGCTGAGTGTGGGCGCCCAGCCCAGCGAGGCCGTCGCCCGTCTGCTGCGCCGTGTGGGCAATCTCAACGAGAACAACCAGCGGATTCCCTTTGTGGCCGAGGCCGAAGCGGTCGCCTAGGTCAGAAGGTGTTTGAAAAGCAGCCACGAAGACAGGAAGACGGGAAGATTCACGAAGGAAAAGCGCTTCTTCCCTCTGTTTCTTCGTGGACCTTCTCATCTTCGTGACTTCGTGGCTATTGTCCGACCCCTGTCAAAACAGATTCTCAGGCTGGCGGGCAACCCCGAATGGTTCTGGTTCAACAGTAGGAAAGGCACACGCATGGAAAAGCTAGTCAAATTCCTGGCTGAATCCCTGGTTGAAGAGCCGGAGGCCGTAGAGGTTTCGGTTCGCCAATCTCATCGCACCACGGTGATCCGGCTGAACGTTGCCCAGGGAGACATGGGCCGAGTGATCGGCAAGGGTGGACGGGTGGCCAACGCCATGCGCGATGTGCTGCGGGCCGCGTCCCCCAACGATGACACCCAGGTGATCCTCAAGATCGTCTGAGCTGTTTGCCCCTGGGCCGCCTGCCGTCCAAAAACGCCACGCATCCAACAAAAGCAGCGGAGAGGTCTCCTCTTCCGCTGCTTTTGTGTATCGCAGATGCAAAGAGATGACTGCACTGCGAGCAGCATTTAACCGCCGAGGGCGCAGAGGTTTCGCGGAGAACGCAGAGGAAAAACCTTGATCTTCTTTGCGCCCTTGGCGTCTTGGCGGTGAATTTGACCTTTTTGCAATGAAGCCAACTATCTACAACCCATGAAACTGAAGATCCCATGACCCGAACACCAAACAAGCCCGCCAAATCTGCCGCCGTCTTCACCCACCGCAACCGCCCGGTGCATATCCCGGATGGCTATCTGATCATCGGCCAGATCGTCGGTCCCCATGCCAACCGGGGGGAGGTCAAGATCGACAGCCACACGGATTTTCCCGAGCGCTTTGACCCTGGCGTGACTCTACTGCTAGGGAGCCAATTGACCTCCAAGGAAATTCTATCGGCCCGCCCCCACAAGGGCCACGTCCTGGCCATGCTGGAAGGCGTCAACGACCGTCAGGCCGCGGAGGAATTGCGGGGCACGTGGCTCTTCTTGCCCGAAGCCGACGCGGCCGAGCTGGACGAGGACACCTTCTGGATCCACGATCTGCTTGGGCTGGCCGTGCAGACCGGCGAGGGTCGGCTGTTGGGCAAAGTGACCGACGTGCTGGTCACCGGGGCCAACGATGTCTACCTGATTGCCCCGGCGGACGGGGTGAACAAGGGCAAGGAGATCCTGCTCCCCGCCATCGTCCAGGTCATCCGCACGGTGGATGTGGCCGCTGGCCTGATCACCGTGGACCTGCTGCCCGGCCTGCTGGAAGAGGACGAATAAACTTAACCGCCGAGGCCGCAGAGGTTTCGCGGAGGACGCGGAGAAAAATAAGATTCTTTCTCTGCGTTCTCCGCGGTTTCTCCTCTGTGTTCTCGGCGGTTAAACTGTTAAACCGCTTGTGTTTGACAATTGCCCACGGGTACAGTATTCTCGAACCATAAGACCATTGTTCTCAATCCTCTGGCCCATCGACCCCTCGGAAGCCGCCTATGCACCCCAAAGCGTATTGGATCGCCTTCAACCAGGTATCGGGCATCGGCCCCACCCGTCTCTCCGCCCTGCTGGACGTCTGCCAGTCCATCGAAGCTGCCTGGAAAGCCCCTATCCACCAACTGCAAGCCGCTGGCCTGGATCGGCGCAGCCTGGAAAGTCTGCTCCAGACCCGGCGCACGTTGGATCTGGCCGCCGAATGGGCCCGGGTCGAGCGCTCGGACGCCACGGTGTTGACCTGGGACGACGCTGACTATCCGCAAAACCTGCGCAACAGCCCCAATCCGCCTCCCGTTCTCTTTGTGCGGGGCGCCCTTGTGCCGGAGGATCGCTGGGCCGTGGCCGTGGTGGGAACCCGGCGGGCCAGCGCCTATGGCCGGGAAGTGGCCAACACCCTGGCCGCGGAATTGGCCCGCAACGGCATCACCGTGGTCAGCGGCCTGGCCCTTGGGGTGGATGCCGTGGCCCACCAAGCCGCCCTGGATGCCGGCGGACGCACCCTTGCTGTGCTGGGCAGCGGGGTCGATCAACTCTATCCCCAGCAGAACCGACGTCTGGGCGAGGCCATCATGCACAGCGGCGGGGTGATCAGCGAATATGCCCTGGGCACCCGCCCCGAGGCCCGCAACTTCCCGCCCCGCAACCGCATCATCAGCGGGCTGAGCCGGGGCGTGGTGGTGGTGGAGGCCGGCCAGACCAGCGGCGCGCTGATCACCGCCAAGTTTGCCCTGGAGCAAGGCCGGGAGGTCTTCGCCGTCCCCGGCAGCATCTTCCACCCCGGCAGCGTGGGCTGCAACGAACTGATCCGCAACGGGGCCACCCCCCTGCTCTCCGTGGACGATATGCTGTCCAGCATTCTGGACGAACTGAACATGACCCGCATCCACGAGCAGTCCGCCGCCCAAAGGCAGGTGCCCACCAACCCCCTGGAACAGGCCCTGCTGGATCAACTTTCCCAGGAACCCAGCCACGTGGACGACATCGTGCGCCGGGCCACCTTCCCCCCAGAGCAAGTCACCGGACTTCTGGCCATCATGGAACTAAAAGGGCTGGTCCGCCAGGTGGGGACTATGCGATATGTCAGGGGATAATGGGCAGCGAGTAAGGAGTAATGAGTAAGGATCGTCCCGTAGACGCTACTCATTACTCCTTACTCCTTACTCATTACTCCTCACCCTTCCACTCACTCAACGAGGAGTCTACACTATGTACGCAGCAATTCTAGCCGGTGGCGTGGGGACCCGATTGTGGCCCCGCAGCCGCCAGGCCAGCCCCAAGCAGTTCTCCGACATCACCGGCACCGGGCGCACCATGATCCAGGCCACGGCGGACCGGCTGGCCGGGCTGGTGCCGCCGACCCGGTTGTACGTGGTCACAGGCAGTCGCTATGCGAACTTGACCGCCGAACAACTGCCAGAGATGCCGGCCGCCCACATTTTGGCCGAACCCAGCGGGCGCAACACCGCCCCGGCCATCGGTCTGGCCTGCATCGCCCTGCAGCGCCAGGACCCGGACGCGGTCCTGGCCATCCTGCCCGCGGACCATGTCATCCCGGACATCCCCAGCTTCCAAGCCGCCCTGGCCGAGGCCGAACAGGCCGCCCAGGCCGGCTATCTGGTCACCCTGGGCATCACCCCCACCCTGCCCCACACGGGCTATGGCTACATCAAGGCCGGAAAAAACCTGGACGTGGCTGGCAAAGTGCCCGTCTTCCGGGTGGATCGTTTTCTGGAAAAGCCCAATTTGACCACGGCCCGGGCTTTTTTGAACGATGGGGGCTACTTCTGGAATGGGGGCATCTTCGTCTTTCGGGTGGATCGCATGTTGGCAGAGATGGCCCGACAGCTTCCCGACCTCTATGCCGGGTTGCAGACCATCGCCACCGCCCAGGCCGGAGCCGACGCCGCCCAGGCCGAGCGGGCGCTGCGAGAGGTGTGGGGGGGGCTGGACGGGGTCAGCATCGACTACGGCATCATGGAGGGGGCCAAACAGGTGGCAATGGTCCCCCTGGAAGCGGGGTGGAACGACGTGGGCAGTTGGGATGCCCTGGAGGATGTGCTGCCCAAGGACGCCCAGGACAACATCATCGCCCGGGGGGATGTGCTGGCCCTGGACAGCCAGGACAACATCGTCTATGGCGGCGACCGGCTCATCGCCCTGATCGGCCTGGAAGAGGTGGTGGTGGTGGACACGCCCGATGCCCTGCTCATCGGCCATAAAAAGCAGATGCAAAAGGTAAAGAAGATCGTGGAGATGTTGCAGGAACAGCGGCGGGACACCTTGTGCTAAACTGTATGCGCAACCGTTCGGCTAAGAAATAGGCCACGGATTGAACGGATGCGACGGATAAAAACGGATTTTCAGGAGAAAATCAGCGAGAATCCGTTTCATCCGTCCGATCCGTGGCCTATTTTTTTGGATTCGCTGAACGATTTTCTTTTTGCCAACGCTCGTTTCGTGATAGCATCCAGTACAACCTGTACGGGAGAACGACATGCAGACCACCAAACAATCAAACCAGCGTCCGCTGATCTTGGGCATCCTGATCGGCTTGGCGCTTGGATTTTTCGTCGGCCTGGGCATGGGCTGGGGACCCTTGGCCGTGACGTGGATCAATGCCTTGCCCCAGGATCTGAGCGAGCAGGCCAAGATTGACTATGTGCAGACCATCGCCGAGGCCTATGCGGCCACCAGCGATCTGGACACGGCAAAAACTCGACTCGCCGAACTGACCGGGCCGGGCGAAGACCCTGGCAGCCTGGTGATAGCTGTGCTGGACCAGCTAGGCGCCGAGAGCAGCAGCAAACGGTCGAGCCTACTCTATCTTTCCGCCGGCATCCCCCCCGGCTCTCCGGTGGCCCCAGACGGAGCAGCCTCCGAAGCGGCTGCGCCGTTGGCCCCAACTGCCACCCTCCAGGAGGCAACCGCCCCGTCCGCAGCAGAGAGCGATGGGCTTGACAACAGCCTGTCGGATCTGGCTGGCCCCTTGATGCTGACTTTGGCCGGGGCCGTGCTGATCCTGGGGGGTGGGTACATCGCCTATCGGCTGATCCGCTCCTCGGCGCAGAAACAGGACCCTTTTGGTCGCACCCACAATCCGGCCCGTGTTCCGGCGGACCAGGTAGGGCCGGTTTTCCCAAGCGTTGGGCGCGGGCCGTCACCTCACCCCATGGGCGACCGAGTTCGAGGACCCGATCCCATGGCGGCCTCGGTCGCCCCCCCGGAGCCCGAGCTAAGTCCGGGCTACATCTTCGAGAAAGGCTACAAAGGGAGCAGCAGCCGCCCCAACGCTGCACAACTTCGGGATGATTCGTATCGCCCCACCGGGCCGGTTTCGCCTTTTGACGCCGAGCCGCCCCTGGGTTCGGATCAACTGGACGGAGGCATCGACGGGGTGGACGATACCGAGGCCTGGGAGCAGCCATTCCCAGCCCAGGCCGACCCACGACGCCGGGATGAGCCGGAGCGACCTGGGTCGGTGATGGGCGGCTTGGCCGGGCTATCCGGGCTGGGCGGGCGGTTTAGCACTGCATTTGGCGGCGAGGGCAGCCAGGGCGGATCGGCCAAAGCCCAAAAAGCGGCCCCGGCCCCCTCTGTGCGCTTTTCGCCAGATCGGGAAGGTTACTTTGTGGCGGAGTTTTTCGCTGGGGACGACTTCGAGATCGCCAAGTCGATCAACCGGGGCGAGCGGGGCTATGTGGGGGAAGGGGGCATGGCCGTGAGCAAGCTCAGCACGGGGAGCAGCGCCGACTCGGCCACGGCCCTGGAGGTGTGGCTGTTTGAGAAGAGCCAGATCACCACCCGCACCCAGCATCTGCTCAGTCCCCACCTCTTCCAATCCGACGAGTGGGATCGGTCCAAGCTGGAACCCGATGATCCCAAGCCGTTGGAAGCCCAAAAAGGGCTGACCTTCCGGCTGGAAGGCGAAGAGGCGATCCTCCATTGCCGCATCACCGACGTGGAGTTTATGCAGTCCGGGCCACCCCAATCGGTCTTCCGCCACCTGCGCCTGGAGATGATGACGGAGGTTAAGTAAGATTTCACCGCAAAGACGCAAAGAGCGCAAAGAAAAACAGTAGATCTCTTGCTTTCCTTTGCGCTCTTTGCGTCTTTGCGGTGAAAAATGAGTCCTGCCCAACGGTTTCATCTCACCGGGGCAGGACGTACAGATACCAATAAACGCCCCGGGGGAAGA
>CAZKEX010000060.1:0-2902 GCA_964551895.1 uncultured Caldilineaceae bacterium
ACCCTTATCTGCACCCAATCCCCAATCTCCAATCCCCAATCCCCAATCCACCTCCCTGGCCCGCAGCGCTGGCATCCTCTCCATCGGCAATGTGGCCAGCCGGGTGTTGGGGCTGATCCGCGAGATGGTGATCGCCGCCTTCTTTGGGCAGACCGGGCTGGTCAGCGCCTTCACCGTGGCGTCCCAGGTGCCGACCATGTTGTACGACTTCCTGATCGGCGGCATGTTGAGCGCGGCCCTGGTCCCCGTCCTCAGCGAATTTTCCGCCAAGCGGGACGCGGACGGCAAGCGCACGGAGTTGACCCGGCTGGTGGGCGCGCTGATCAGCCTGTTGGGCATAACCCTGACCGCCGCCGTGATCTTGGTGACCCTCCTCGCCCCCCAGATCGCCTGGCTGATGGCCGGGGGGCTGGACGACTTTGACCCCACCCTGCTCCCCCTCACCGCGAACCTGATCCGGGTCATGGCCCCGGCCATCTGGCTCTTCAGCATGGCGGGACTGCTCACGGCCATCCTCTATGCCCTGGAACGCTTCACCTTTCCGGCCATCGCCTCGGCCATCTACAACTTGGGGATCGTGATCGCCGCGCCTCTGCTGGCCCCCCGCCTGGGCATCATGAGCTTGGCCATCGGCGTGCTGATGGGCAGCGCCGCCCAATTCTCGGTCATGGCCCTGGATCTGCGCCGGTCCGGCGTGGGCTATCGGGTGCAGTGGAGCCACCCGGCCCTGGCCAAGATCATGCGTCTCTATCTGCCCATCGCCGCCGGGCTGTTGGTTGCCCAGGCCCAGATCATCCTGGACCGGCGGCTGGCCAGCGGCACGGGGGCCCAGAGCATCGCCTGGATGCGCAGCGCCACCACCCTGCAACAGATGCCCCTTGGCCTGATCAGCGTGGCCATCGCCCTGGCCGCCCTGCCCAAACTCAGCCAGCACTTCGCCGTCCAGGACGAGGCCGCCTATCGCCACACCCTGGGCCGGGGACTGCGCATGGTGCTGGTGTTGATGATCCCGGCCGCGGTCGGTCTGTGGCTGCTGGGCGAGCCTGTGACCCGGCTCTTTTTTCAACGGGGTCTCTTCACCGCCCAGGACACGGTGCAGGTGGTGGGGGCGCTCAACATCTATCTGGTGGGCATGCTCTTTGCCGCGGTGGATTTTCCCCTCAACTATGCCTTTTATGCCCGCAACAACACCCTGTGGCCGGCCCTCGTCGGGGTGGTAAGCGTGGGGGTCTATGCCGTGGTGGCCCTGGCTTTGGTGGAGGGAGCGGGCTACTTGGGCTTGGTGTGGGCCGATTCGGCCAAACAGGCCAGCCACGCCCTGATCATGTTGGGGCTGTTGATCTGGAAAGTCGGCCCCTTGGGCGCGCGCTTGGGCCGGGGGCTGGCCATCATCGGCGCGGCCAGTCTGCTCATGGCCTTGGGGATCTGGGGATTGGGCTGGGCGGTGAGGCCCCTGCTGCCCGTCGGCTCTTTGGGCGATCTGCTGTGGCTGATGGTGGCCGGGGGCGGCGGGGCGGGCATCTACGGCCTGACCCTGTTGGGGCTGGGGATGCCCGAAGCCCAGGAGATCCGGGGCTATGTGGGGCGAAAATTAGGCGTCTCATCGTAGAGACGCAGGATTTTGCGTCTCTGCCCTGCAAGCGAATGATCCATCTTCCGCAAAAATTGAGGGTTTGGGGGGCAAGGAGTATAATCAGGGGACGTGTCCTCTCGCCCCCGAAATCGTAAAGCGCATTTGACTGCAATCATTCAGTTCAGAAAAGGAAATGGCGAACTCATGGCAAAGAAAGTCAGCAAGAGCAAACGAGATGCAAGCGCCAAGCGGCGCAGCAGTGTGAGCAGTGTCAGCCCCCGCAGCTATGGGGATATGTTCAAAGACCAGCCCGGGGGCAACACCATCCCGACCCCGTCCAGCGGCAAGAAGGGCAAGGCGTCCACCCAGGCCAGCGTTGCCGTCAAGGGCAGCGAGACGGTCAACTGGGCAGGCGAGTATTCCCACGTGTTGAAGGATCTGCGCTGGTTGCTGATTCTGTCCGGCGTGCTGCTGGCGGCGATTGTGGCGGCAGGCTTTATTCTGTAGGCGATTGGGCGAAGAAGTTGGGTGAAGCGTAGCCACGAAGCCACGAAGAAGGGAAGGCCCACGAAGAAATTAAAAACACTATTTCTTCGTGAACCTTCTCACCTTCGTGGCTTCGTGGCTAGTGTTCAGCTCTTTCAAGCGCAGGGTTTAAGATCAAACGCATCCCGGCGTGGAGTAGCCAGCAGAGCCAGAAGTTGCGGGTGTAGAGGAAGAGTACGGACGTGGCCAGCAGGATGAAGAGTTGGGTCAACCCCTCTGTGGGGCCGATCCGGCGCACGGTGCCGGCCACCAACAGTTCGATCACGGCCAACAGCGCCGCACCCCAGACCGCCCAATAGGCCGGCTGGGCCAGCAGGCTGGCGGGCAGCCCGGCGGATGCGCCGTCCATCGTGCGCAGCAGGGACCACAGGCCGCCCCGCAAGAAGGCCCAGTGGAACTCCTGCAAGCCGGACATCAAGATCACAAAAGAGGCCGGGCCAAGCTCTGTGAGCGTCGCCCGGCTTCTGCGTAAGGTGCGGTCGCCCTGTTGGATCAGCCAGAGCAGTCCCAGCAGGGCCAGGATCAGCCCGAGTCCCCAGCCTGCCCCGGCCAGCCAATCGATCTCGTTCAACCCCATGCGCCGGGGCGAGAGGCCGCCAAGCAGCAAGCCCAGATAGGGCACCATCAACCAGCGCAGGGGACCCAACCACCCAGCCCGCTTGGCCAGCCCAGGCGCCATGCGCAGGCCGACCAATCCTACCAGCCCGATCAGCCCGCTGAGAAGCAGCCACAACCCCGGCTGTTGCAGATTCAGTTGTGAGAGGAACCAGGATTGGGGCATGG
>CAZKEX010000060.1:3002-16581 GCA_964551895.1 uncultured Caldilineaceae bacterium
CCGATTGTATCAGACATGCGTAAAATTGTTTATCTTCTGCTGCTCTTGGCGGTGGTGATTGCTGTGGTGCGGCCCAAGGTGTTGTGGGCCGAGACGCGCCGCATGTGGTCACAGCGCCGATTGGTGGCCAATACCTTTTTGATCCTCGTCGGTCTTTATCTGCTCTACGGCGTCTATTTGCTCTACGCTCAGGGTGGGTGAGGGAATGCACAATGATCAATGCACAATGCACAATGCACAATGCACAATGATGTGATGGACAATGATGTGATGCTGGACGATGATCACTCCAATCCCCAATCCCCAATCCCTGATCCCTGATCCCAATCCCAACCAAGGACCCACCATGACCCAACAACCCATTGCCTCGTCCCAGCCGGTCGGCCCGTTGCGCCGACTGTTGCGCTATGCCCAGCCCCATCGCCGAGAGGTGATCCTGGCTTCGACCTATTCGATCCTGAACAAAGTCTTTGATCTGGCCCCGCCTTTGCTGATCGGCGCGGCGGTGGATGTGGTGGTGACCCCGGAGGCGTCCCTGATGGGCAAGCTGGGGGTCGAAGGCTCCTCGGCCCAGTTGATGGCGCTGGGGGTGATCACGGTGATCGTGTGGGCGGCGGAGTCCATCTTCCAATACCTCTATTCCGTCGCCTGGCGGGATCTGGCCCAGACCCTGCAACACGAGATGCGCATGGACGCCTATGGCCATGTGCAGAATCTGGAGATGGCCTATTTCGAGGACCGCAGCACGGGCGGGTTGATGGCGGTGCTAAACGACGACATCAACCAGCTTGAGCGCTTTTTGGACGGCGGGGCCAACGAGATCTACCAGTTGGTGACCACGGTGATCGTGATCGGGGGCATCTTCCTCTATTCCGCGCCTTCGGTGACGTGGATGGCTGTGCTGCCCATGCCCTTTGTCTTTTGGGGATCCCTGCTCTTTCAGCGCCGCCTGGCCCCTCGCTACGCCAGGGTGCGGGAACAGGTGGGGATGCTCAACGGCCAACTGGCCAACAACCTGGGCGGTATCGCCACCATCAAAAGCTTCACCGCCGAGGATCACGAACTGGCCCGCATCGGCGGCCTGAGCGACGAATATCGCCAGCGCAACCGGGCCGCCATCCGCCTCAGCTCGGCCTTTGTGCCCCTGATCCGCATGGTGATCGTGGTGGGCTTCACCGCCATTTTGGTCTATGGCGGACGGCTGGCCATCGCCGGGGAGCTGAACGTGGGCGTCTACAGCGTCCTCGTCTTCCTCACCCAGCGGCTGCTCTGGCCCCTCACCCGCATGGGCGAGACCCTGGACCTCTATCAGCGGGCGATGGCCTCCACCAGCCGGGTGTTGGATGTGTTGGACACCCGGCCCGGCATGGTCGAGGGCAAGACAACCCTGCCCGCCCCGACAATCCAAGGGGATGTGGCCTTTGAAAACATCAGCTTTGAATATGGCACCCAGTTCAAGGGCGACCAGCAGACCGTGATCCAGCAGATGACCCTGCGCATCCCCGCCGGGGAGACCGCGGCCATTGTGGGGGCCACCGGGTCGGGCAAGAGCACGTTGGTCAAGCTGTTGCTGCGCTTTTACGATGTGCAGCAGGGGGCCATCACCCTGGACGGCCACGATATCCGGGATCTGCGCATGGCCAGCCTGCGGGGGGCCATCGGCTTTGTCAGCCAGGATGTCTTCCTCTTCCACGGCACCGTGCGGGAGAACATCGCCTATGGCACCTTTGACGCCTCCGAGGCCCAGATTGTGGAGGCAGCCAAGGTGGCCGAGGCCCACGACTTTATCCTCACCCTGCCCCACGGCTACGACACCATCGTGGGCGAGCGGGGGCAGAAGCTCTCCGGCGGCCAGCGGCAGCGGCTTTCCATCGCCCGGGCTGTGCTAAAAGATCCCCCCGTGCTGATCTTGGACGAGGCCACCTCCGCCGTGGACAACGAGACCGAGGCCGCCATCCAGCGCTCCATGGAGCGCATCACCGTGGGGCGCACGACCATCGTGATCGCCCACCGTCTCTCCACCGTGCGCAACGCCGACCAGATTTTTGTGTTGGAAAAGGGGCAACTCAAGGAGCAAGGTCGCCATGAGGCGTTGATCGCTGCCAACGGCGTCTATGCCGGGCTGTGGCGGGTGCAGACCGGTGAGCGGGCGAAGGGGTGAAAGGGGGAGCGGGTGAAGTTAAACCGGGGGGATGGGATATTATCCCATCCCCCCGTTTTTGGTTTTACCTCGATCTCCAAATCTCCAAAAGAGTAGCGCAGGTTGAGTAGCCGCCACCGAGATCTCCGCTGATTATTCACTGACTTGGCGGCGTATCGAAACCGAAGCGGGTGATTCTCTCCGCTCTGTGCAAAATTCCAGATAATCGTCCACGGAATCGTGAAATGCCTGGCTCAGTTCATCGATGGTTTCGCCCTGAAATGTGATCACATCCCGCAGATTGATAACCTCTCCGTGGAAGATCCCCGCTTCGTCATCGAATTCTACTTTTCCGATGTGGTTCTTGTATTCCATCATGACCGTATACCCATTTTCTATAGGAAGTTGATTTTGTGTACCAAAATCAACAAATCAACCAATCAACCAATCAAATCCGCGCCAACGCCCGGCCCAACCTCACCCTCGTCTCCGGCCTATTAAACCGTTCCCACAGGGCGGGGAAGGTGCGGCGGAGGCGGTCGGCCTGGGCGAGTTGGGCGTCGATGTAGCGGGTAACGAAGGGGGAATCCACCTTGGCGTGGCGCATGGCCTCCAGGCTGGCCGCCTTGTCCACGGCGTCGTTGAGGTCGCCCAGGTGGTTCTGGATCTGCTTGAGCTGCTTGAGCAGAAGCTGTCCCTCATTGCCCAAGAGATGCTGGGCAAAGTCCAAATTGTAGCGCAACGCCTTGCCGTGGATGCGCAGTTGGTGCATGGTTTCGTCGGGGATCTCTGTCTCGTCGGCCCCATTTGCCTCGGCGAAGAGGATCTCGTAGGCCCGTACCTGTTCGAAGCGTTCCCACAGGGCGCCAGGCAGGACGTGGCGCACTTGATGGGGTACAGGCGACAGGCCAGGTTGCTGGGTAAAGTTCACCGCCCCCACCTGGGCATGGGTGCAAAAGGCCGCAAAGTCGGCGATAAAGCGGTGATATTTCTGGCTGCCGAACCAGTGCAGCAGATCCGTCTGGGCCGCCTCCCGCTCTTTCACCCACCGCTCCCGCAGGGCCTGGCTGCCTTTGATCTGTTTCTCCGATTTTCCTCGCAAAGAGCTGTCCAAATTGTCCAACGCCACATCCATATCCCGCACGCCGCCCAACAGGCGGGCCGTTTTGCGCAGCCGCTTGGCGTAGTCGTCCAGGGTCTTGGCCTGATAGTAGTCGCCAAACATGGTCAGGGCTGCCCTGGCCCGCCGGGTGGCCACCCGCATATCGTGGACATATTCCATATCCTCGCCCCGACGCACCCCGGCCTCGGCCAACAACATCTTGGTCAGCTCCTGCCGCCACACCACCCGCCCGGCCTCGGCCATGCTCTGGGCCGGGCGCATCCCCAGGGCCGGGTCCGGGCTGCCGGCGGGGTGGGCGCTGATCAGCAACATGCCCTGGGCCGGTTTGCTCTGGCCCTCTGGGGTCAGCCCAGGCTGATCGGCCAACCTCTCGGCCAGGGCGGTGAAATGGGCCAGGGCCTGGGCGCCGCTCTGTTGAAGCTCCAACTCCACTTCGGAAAAATCACCAACTTGGGGCGCACCCTGCCCTTTGGGATCAAAGACAGCCACCCTGTCCACACTCAATTCGGCCAGAGCAGCCTCTTCCGGATCATGGCCCACCGCCCGCACGGATCGCTTGGTGCGTTCCTGAACCAGGATCAAGATCGGGTGCAGGGCCGGGCGGGCCCCGGTGATCTCCTTGGCCTTTTTGCGCACGGCGCTGGGCCAGGCCGCCATCTTCGCCGGGACTTTGCCGGGGATGACCGGCCCCTCGACTTCAAACCGAGTGTGGACCGGCAGAGTGTTGACCGGCACGGTATTGAGCGCCCGGGGCAAACTCCCCAACTCTTTGATGGTGACGATGGCTGGCTCGTCCCCATGTTCGGCCACCGCGCGCAGACGCAGGGCATAGCCCGCCCGCATGAAGGCGAAATCCGGGGTGTCGTAATAGGTGTCCGTGGCCGTCACCGTGTGGCCTGGCCCCAACACGGCGCCGGGGAGGGAATCCGGCGCATGGCGCAGACCTTCCAGCATCTGGTCATCGCTGACCGCAAACTTGGCTTCAATCTCCTGGGGCGGGGCGGGGCGTTTGGGCATGGGTCAAACTCCTCTTCGGAGGGTGGGATGGCGGCCAGGTGGCCGTCAACGGGTCCACCATTTTTGTACCATGTCTTCTGTCTCAGGGCAAATGGCTGCGGAGGCACGGCATAAAGAAACAGTGATTCTCGATTTTGTGGAATTGGACGCAGATTTTCAGGATGCACGTAGCTCTCTTTTGATCTTGTCAAAAATCAGCGAAAATCTGCGTGCATCCTGAAAATCTGCGTCCAATTCTGTGGTCAATTTTTGAACTGTGGATAAAGAAAAACACCGCTTTTTCTCTGCGCATCCTCCGCGGTTCTCTGTGCCCTCGGCGGTTAAATGCTTTTTGTAGCGCGGTCATTGTGCCCATCCCACGACGATGGTATACTTCTCTGCGTGTTTCCAAAATCGGTAAAGTAGATCAGTTCACCACCTCTGGGGTCACTCCCCTTTCTTTCTAACCCATCATCCATCCCTCATCCATCCCAAATCGGAGGAATGCCCATGCGCCGCGTCTTGACCATTGCGCTGATCCTGTTGTTGGCACTGTTGATCGTCGTCCCCTTGGGCGGCTGGCTCTATCTGCGCACCAGTCTGCCCAAGACAGCGGGCACGGTGAACGTGGCCGGGCTGGATGGCCGGGTGGAGATCGTGCGGGACGCCGACGGCGTGCCCCACATCTTCGCCACCACCAGCGACGACGCCTACTTCGCCCTGGGCTATGTCCACGCCCAAGACCGCATGTGGCAGATGGAGTTCAACCGCCGCATCGGGGCCGGACGGCTGAGCGAGATCCTGGGGGAGGCCACCCTGGGCACGGACAAATTCATGCGCACCCTGGGCGTCTATCGCATGGCCCAGTCCGCCTATGAGGCCCTGGACCCGGACACCACGGCCATTGTGGATGCCTACGCCGCCGGGGTCAACGCCTGGCTGGGCGAGGGCCACACCCTGCCCGTGGAGTTCACCATCCTTGGGGTGAAACCCGAACCCTGGCAGCCGGCCGATTCCCTGGCCTGGGCCAAGCTCATGGCCTATGACCTGGGCGGCAACTTTGACACGGAACTGCTCCGGGTGCGTCTGCTGCAAACCCTGGGACCGGAGCGCACGGCCCAGCTCATGCCCGACTATCCCCAGACCGGCGTCACCATCCTGGCCGCCCAGGAATTGGCCCCGGCCACCGCGGACAGCTTGCTGGAACTGGACAGCTTTATGCAGATCAACCTGCAACTGCGGGGCATCGATGTGGGCAGCAACAACTGGGTGGTGGCCGGCAGCCGCACGGACACGGGCCAGCCCCTCCTCGCCAACGACCCTCACCTGGGCAGCCGCATCCCCTCCATCTGGTATCTGGTCGAGCTGTCCGGCGGCCCCCTCCACGTCACCGGGGCCACCTTCCCCGGTCTGCCCGGCGTGGCCACGGGCCACAACGATTCCATCGCCTGGGGCGTCACCAACCTGGGGCCGGATGTGCAGGATCTCTATATGGAGCGGGTCAACCCGGACAACCTGAACCAATATGAGGTGGATGGGGCCTGGGTGGACATGGAGATCGTCGAGGAGCTGATCACGGTCAAGGGCGAGGACGAACCGGTGCGGTGGGCCGCCCGCAGCACGCGACATGGACCTCTGTTGAGTGATGTCAGCGGGGGCACCACATCACCCGTCGCCCTGCGCTGGCCCGCCCTGGACGCCACCGACACCACCATCACCGCCTTTGCCAACGCTGGCACGGCCACCAACTGGGAAGAGTTCACCGCCTCCCTGCGGGACTATGTGGCCCCCAGCCAGAACTTCGTCTATGCGGACAAAGATGGCAACATCGGCTACTACGCGCCCGGCCGCATCCCCATCCGCGCCGAGGGCCACGACGGCATGACCCCGGTCCCCGGCTGGGATAGCCAGTACGAATGGCAGGGGTGGATCCCCTTTGAAGATATGCCCCATGTCTACAATCCCGCGGAGGGCTACATCGTCACCGCCAACAACAAGGCCATCCCCGCCAACTATCCCTATTTTGTCAGCAATGAGTGGGCGCCCCCCTATCGGGCACAACGCATCACCGAGATGATCCTCGACATGAGCAGCGGCGGCCAGACCCTCTCCCTGGCCGACATGGCCGCCATCCAAGCCGACCAGACCAGCCTGCAAGCCAAGGAGTTGTTGCCCCTGATGTTGGCCACCCAGGCCAAGGACAATCGCCAGGCCCAGGCCTTGGGCATCCTGCAGGCCTGGGACGGGGTCAGCGCCGTGGACAGCACGGCCGCGGCCATCTACATGGCCTGGTATCAGCAGCTTGGCCCGGCCATCTTCCAGGATGACCTGAGCCGAGATCTTTACGAAGAGATGGCCAGCCGGGCCCACCCCACCTTCCTGGCCGGCATCATGGCCCAGACCGACAACCCCTGGTGCGACAATGTGCGCAGCTTCCCCCACGAAGACTGTGCTGCCATCGCCCAAGAGGCCCTGGACACGGCCCTGGACGACCTGGAAGAGCGGCTGGGCACGGACATGGCCAAATGGCAGTGGGGGGAGATCCACATCACCTACTATCCCCACAACCCCTTCACCGAGGTCAGCCCCCTCAACCGTATCTTTGACCGCCAGATCGCCAACGGCGGCGACACCTACACGGTCAACGTGGCCCCGGTGCGCTTCGATCCCCGCTACGAACAGCGCTGGGTGCCCAGCTATCGCCACCTGGTGGACATGGGCGACCTCAATGCCAGCCTCTTTATGCACACCACGGGCCAGTCGGGCAACCTGTTCAGCCCCCACTACGACGACCTGATCGAACGGCACCAAGCCGTAGACTACCTGCCCATGACCTGGGGCCGGGAAAACGTGACCGGGGATGTGCTGGTGCTGGAGCCAAAATAACGGAACATCTCACCGCAAAGACGCAAAGGACGCAAAGAAAAGAAAGAAAAATCTTTGCGTTCTTCGCGTCTTTGCGGTGAACCCTTTTTAGACGGAGATTTCTCTTGAATCGCAGACAGATTGTGTGGAGTGTGCTATTGGGGTTGCTGATCCTGATCAGCGCCTGGGGGCAGATGGCCGCCCACCCCGGTACGGACAACCTCTTCGTGCGCCAGGCCGATGCCTTTCTCCACGGCCAATTGGCCATCGACGAATACGGCTGGGACGTCTCCGAGGTGGGGGGCAAGCTCTACGTGGCCTTCCCGCCCGCCCCGGCCATCCTGCTCATGCCCGTGGTCGCCGCCCTGGGGCCGGAAACCACGGACACCGTGGCGGTCAGCCTGCTCCTCTTCGCCCTCACCCTGATCGGGGTCTGGCGCATCCTGGCCAAGCTGGGCCTGCCGCCGGATCTGCGCTTCTGGCCCATCCTGGCCTTTGGCCTGGGCACCCCCCTTTGGCACGCCCTGCAATGGGGAGACGGGGTCTGGTTCTTCGCCCACACCGTGGCTGTCTTTTTCCTGGCGCTGGCCATCCACGAAGCCCTGGGCCAGGGCGAAAAGCCGGGTCGGGGCTGGCTGGTCGGCATCTTTCTGGCCGGGGCCATCCTTTCCCGCCAACTCACCTTCTTCGCCGGGATCTTTTTTGTGGTGGTTTTGTGGGGAAAAAGCGCAAGATCAGATCGCCCAAATGCTCGGTGGGGCAACATGATCGGGTTTTTTCTTCCTCTCCTTCTCGCCGGGGCGGGCTACCTGTGGTTCAACGCCGCCCGCTTTGGCAGCCCCCTGGACACGGGCTACGGGTATCTGAAAGTATCCGATTTCTTGTTCCTGCGCTTCAAGGACTACGGTCTCTTCAGCCCGGCCTATGTGCTTTTCAACCTCACCTACCTGCTCTTTCAGGGCTTTCACCTCAGCTTTGCCGCCCCCAACCAACTCAGCGGCCTGGCCACGGACCCCTTCGGCAGCGGCATCTTGGCGGCCAGCCCCTTTGTCCTGGCCGCCTTTTTCGCCAAGGGGGATCGCCTTGTGCGGGTATCATGGCTTGTGGTGGCCATGACCCTCCTCACCACCCTTTTCTACTACAACAACGGCTGGGTGCAGCTCAACGGCCAACGTTTCACCCTGGATTTTTGGCCCGTGCTGCTGGTCCCCCTGGCCCTGGGCCTCAAACGCCAGTTCGCCGCCGGGCAGGAACGGCTCTGGCAAGGGCTGATCGTCTACGCCGTCATCCTCAACGCCATCGCCCTGATCCTCATCGACCCCCTCAACGAACTCTTCCGGGCCTGGCCCACTTGGTTTTAGTGGGATTGGGGATCGGGGATTGGGGATCGGGGATCGGGCGACATTTTCTGCCTAATCCCTGATCCCCGATCCCCAGTCCCCGATCCCCGACCTCACGAAAGGCACCACCCATGACCGCACACCGCGCCCGATTGAGCAAGACCGCGGGCTACTATGCCGCTTTTATCGCCCTGGGTCTCACCTCCGCCTCTTTGGGGCCGACGCTTTCTGGGCTGGCCGCCAACACGGGCACGGCCATCAGCCAGATCAGTATTCTCTTCACCGCCCGGGCCTTTGGCTATCTGCTCGGTTCACTCCTGGGCGGGCGGCTCTTTGACCGCATGGCCGGCCACCCGGTCATGGCGCTGATGGTGGCGGGGATGGTGGCCAGCATGGCCCTGGTGCCGGGCCTCAGCCTGCTCTGGCTGTTGGCCGGGGCGATCCTGCTGATCGGCGTGGCCGAGGGCGTGGTGGATGTGGGGGGCAACACCCTGATCGTCTGGGTGCATCGGGGCGACGTGGGACCGTATATGAACGGGCTGCACTTTTTCTACGGCGTGGGCGCGTTCATCTCGCCCCTGATCGTGGGCCAAGTGTTGCTGCGCAGCGGGGGGGGCATCGCATGGGCCTATTGGATTGTGGCCTTGCTCATGCTGCCCGTGGTACTCTACATCGCCCGGCAGCCCAGCCCGGTCAACCAGGATGTGGTGGAAAAAGAGAGCGCCGCCAAGCCGCCAAGCCCGACCTTGGTGACGCTGATCGCCCTCTTTATCTTCCTCTACGTGGGGGCGGAGATCAGCTTTGGCGGCTGGATCTCCACCTATGCCGTGGCCCTTGGGTTGGCCACCCCGACCACGGCGGCCTACCTCACCTCTGGCTTCTGGGGGGCGTTGACCGTGGGACGGCTGCTGGCCATCCCCCTGGCTGCCCGCTTCCGGCCCCGCACCATCCTGCTGGTGGATCTGCTGGGCTGCATGGCCGCGGTGGGGCTGATCTTGGTCTACCCGGCCAGCCTCACCGTGGCCTGGGTGGGCAGCATCGGGGCCGGGCTTTTCATGGCCTCGGTCTTCCCCACCACCCTCTCCCTGGCCGAGCGGCGCATGCCCATCACCGGCCAGGTCACCAGTTGGTTCTTCGTCGGCGCCAGCCTGGGCAGCATGACCGTCCCCTACATCATCGGCCAACTCTTCGAATCCACCGGCCCCGTCGTCACCATGATCGCCATCCTGGTCTGCCTGGCGTTGGCCGTGGGGGTCTACACGCGGGTGGTTGGGTGGAAGAAAAAGGGGGAGTAGTGTGTCAACGTGAAAAGCGGCGCAGTTCCTTGACCAAGAGATGCACCGTGGTGGATGGGTTGTCCGCCGCCGGATTTGGCGGATTGTACTGGGTCATCAGCCGCTCGGCGTTGCGGATGGCGTCGTCCATGCGGGATTCCAACTCCTCGTAGATGGTGAGGCTGTTCTTGGTATATGGTTTGCCAAGGTGGGTGTGCAGCCGGGTGATGTATTCATGCCGGGGGATCCCCGTGTCGTGGTAGTTGAAGTGGAGCAAATACCAGAGTTCAAACGCCTCGTTGGCGTAGGCAATCTGGATCTTCTTTTGCTGGGCTTTGGAAATTGCCCCGTTGAAGTTATCGATAGGCCAGGTATCTCGGTCAAAGACGCACCAAACTTGATCGTAGTCGTCATCACGGCGCAGATCAATCGCTGTGTCCACCAGTTGCCGAGGATCAAACCCCAAGCCCTCGATAGCGACGATAATGCCGGGGAAGCGGAACTTTTCAAAATAGTTGGGTTCGGTCTTGGCCCCTTCGCACACAATCAAGAACCTCTGCCTTATCTCCCGGGTGTTGATGTCGCGAAGCCTGTACCCACGCCTGTTTCTTGCTGAAGAAGCTCGCTTTGGCATCAGCCCTGCTCCAGGACCATGTGGTGAAGAGTCGTGAGTATAGGCGTCGCCCCATAGCGGCCTTTGACATAATCTCGTTCAAACGAGGCGTCATTGCGCACTTTGAACTCGGCCAGTGAATACAGATCGGTTCCTCCTTGTCGATCTTTCTCGACAAACCAGATCTGATCCCGTCGGAACAGGTCGCTGCCAAGCAGATTGGTATCGTGGGTCGTAAAGATCAATTGGGCATGGTGGGGGTTGGTTTGCATGCTGTTGAACAGACGGACCAATTCACTGGTCATCAGGGGATGCAGTCGCGCATCCAGTTCATCAATGATCAAGATTCGACCGGTTTGCAACGCATTGACCACAGGGCCGGATAGGGCAAACAGTTTGCGGGTTCCTTCTGATTCGTGAACATCCAGATCGAACGTCACTGCGCCGATCTTGTGTTGGGCGGCATCAAATTGATTATGCGTTGTCCGCACACCCAACCGGTCTCCGTTTTGGCCACCCGGTACAACTGTAGGGGTCCCGTTGTTTTCATCCAGGTTTGAAACGGGATGGGGCGTGGCCGATGCGTTTTTTTCAACCGATATGGCGTCGATATTCAGGTCCAAGGATCTGAGCAACTGGATGATTTGATCTCGATAGGCACCGTCCAAGAAACTTTGGATTGTAAAGAGACGCATACTTTGATCTTGCAAGCCCGATGCTATGCCCAGTTTTCTGAACCACATCACAATTGACTGGGCGATCTTTCCATTGAACTGGGCCACCACAGACAGAAAGAGGGCATTGGGGCGAGTTCGCGCAATGATCTCCTTCCCCTCCTTAAATACCCCACTCAAAACAACCTCGTCGTTTTCACGCTCAAAGAGACGGGATTCGATCTTTTTGGGCACATAAAACAACCATTCTGATGTCACCCGTTCAGTAGTCACCTCAAACCCATACCGATAGCGAGTCCCATCAACAATAAAGGCCATCTCGAAATGGGAAGGCTGCCCTTCGGTTTCAGAGTTAAAAGCAAATGGCTCTGTGGCAATCGCCCCGGTGGATCGAGTCTCTTTCGGAGAATCCAATACGAAGCTCCGCATGAAGTCAAGGGCTTTGACAAAATTACTCTTGCCGCTGGCGTTGGCCCCATAAATGGCAGCGCTGGTCAGCAAAGCCGGATGACCTTGAAGCTGAAAAACATTGTTCGCATCAAGTGTGCTCGGTTTTGATTTTATGTTGGCCGCCACCATGCTGAAGGTGACAACTTTCCGAAATGATCGATAGTTCCCAATACTGAATTCGATTAACATGGCTCGTGATTCCTTGCTAAAAATGGCTATATGCGTGAAAAAATCACACATATAGCCATTCTATATTGAAAATGTTCTGTTGTCAACGTCATTTTTGTATTACGTCTTGCTCTTTACCGTGCAGTCCGCCAAGGCCGCCACCCCTTCCAGATCGTCCAGATCCATCCATTGCAGCATGAGCCGATCCACCCCAGCCTCGGCCAGGGCGGCGGCTTGTTCTGCCACCTGGGATGGGGTACCCACCACCATGCCCCGCTCCCGCATGGCCGCCGGGTCTCGGCCATCCAGCCGGGCGCGCAGTTCAGCATCCGTGCGCCCGAAGAACAGCCCAGTCATCAGGGATCGGCGCACATCACCGGGCTGTCGCCCCGCGTCCGCTAAAAGATGGTCCAACTGCGCGCTCAGATCGGCGAACCCCTGGGGCGTCACAAAGAGGGCGTTCCACTCTTGGGCGAAGCGGGCCACCAGGGGCAGGGTGCGCTTTGGCCCGTTGCCGCCGATCAGGATGGGCGGTCCGCCGGGCCGCTGGGGTCGGGGCAAGAGGATGGCCTCGTCCAAGGCATAATAGCGCCCGGCATAGGTGACCGGCTCCTCGTCTTGCAACAGCCGGGCGATCACCTCCAGCCCCTCCTCGAAGCGGTCGAAGCGGGCGGGCAGATCCAGCAGGTCGAAGTTGAACTTGGCGTGTTCCCGTTCCTGCCACCCCGCGCCCAGGCCAAGGGTCAGCCGTCCCCCGGAGAGATCGTCCACATCCTTGGCCATGCGGGCCGTGAAGACCGGATGGCGAAAGGAGAGCGGGGAGACCAGGGGGCCAAACTCGATGCGCTGGGTGTGGCTGGCCAGCCAGGTCAAGGAGGTCCACAGCTCCAAAGATTCCTTGTCCGGCGGGTTGGCGTTGGTGAAGTGGTCCGAGCGGTAGAGGCCGGCAAAGCCCAGTTCTTCCACGGCCAGGGCAATGGCCTGCCAACGGGGCCAGGTCAGGCCATTTTGGCCTTCGATCATCAGTGCAAATTGCATAAAACCTCCTGTTGGGGCTGGATGACGTGGGGTGAGATGGGGTGTCGGTTGTTTTTATGTCAGGGGATTGCTTGTACATTGGCGATTGTGATATACTTTACAAAGGTTTGTGACTTTTAGTACAAACCGTTATTCCACGATTTGGATCTGTTATCCCACCTGTTTGACCTCTAAGACGCACCTTTCTCGATAGGAGTGCAACCGCCATGTCTAGCCGAAACACCCCCGCCGATTCGATGGCGTCGGACAATGATCGCCCCATGATTCCCGATATTGTGATCGGCCGCTTGCCCGTCTATTTGCGGACGCTGAAATTTTTGGCCGATGACGGCAGCGAGGTCACATCCAGCCAGGAGTTGGCCACCCGTCTGGGGATCAGTTCCGCCCAAATTCGCAAGGATCTCAGCCATTTTGGCGAGTTTGGCAAGCAGGGGACAGGGTACAACGTCAACTATCTGTATCGCCAGTTGGAGAAGATCCTGCATGTGGATCGGGTGTGGCCGGTGGTCTTGGTGGGGGCGGGCTATCTGGGCCATGCCCTGGTCCAGTACAATGGCTTCGAGAGCCGGGGCTTTCGCATCAAGATGGTCTTTGATCAAGATCCCAAAAAGGTGGGGGGAGCCATCGGCGACATGGTGGTGGAGCATATGGATCAGATCGGGCCGCGGGTGAGGGAGAGCGGTTGCCGCATCGCCATCATCGCCGTCCCTGCTGTGGCCGGCCAAGCCGTGGCGGACGCCTTGATCGAGGCCGGGATCAACAGCCTGCTCAGCTACGCGCCCATCACCCTGCAAGTGCCCGACTACGTGCGGGTGCAATACATCGACCCGGTGATCCACTTCCAGCACATGACCTATTATTTGGAATGAGGGGCGAGGGGCGAATTGCGAGGGGCGAA
>CAZKEX010000061.1:0-16511 GCA_964551895.1 uncultured Caldilineaceae bacterium
AACCGCCGAGAGGGCTGAGATTTCGCAGAGAACGCAGAGAAAAAGCCTTGTTTTTCTTGGCGTTCTCTGCGAAGCCTCTGTGTCCTCGGCGGTTAATTGGCTTTTCGCGGCAGCGTCATTCCAATAATTGAGGACTTTGCGTGACTGTAGCAGCCGCACCACCCCAACCCCTCCCCCCAGAAAAAACTGACGATCAACCGCTTATCCAGATCGCCGGGGTGCGCAAGCGCTATGGCAGCAAATGGGTATTGAAAGGCGTGGACCTGACCGTTGCCAAGGGTGAAACCGTGGCCCTGTTGGGGGCAAACGGAGCAGGCAAGAGTACCCTCATGCGCATTGTGGCCGGACTTTCCCGCCCGGACCGGGGAGAGATACACCTGGGCGGCGTCTCCACCAGGCGGGCGGGCCACGAATTGCGCCGTTATATCGGGCTGGTGGGCCATGCGCCCCTGCTCTATGACGGCTTGAGCGGGTTGGAAAACTTAAATTTCTTTGCGGATATGTATGATATCTTCAACCCCGGCCCCCGGATCGAATCTGTGCTGCGGGAGGTGGACCTGTGGCTGCGCCGGGTGGACGCCGTGCGCACCTACAGCCGGGGCATGACCCAGCGCCTGGCCATCGCCCGGGCCATTCTCCACGATCCGCCCGTGCTGCTGCTCGACGAGCCGGACACGGGGCTGGATCAGGCCAGCGTGGACATGCTGCAAGGGTTGATCCAGCAGTTGGGCAGCAAAAACCGGGCCGTCCTCCTCACCACCCATAATTTGGAGCGGGCCTTGGCCTGGTCCGACCGTATTTGCATGTTGGCCGGGGGCGAGATCGTGGTGGATCAACGGTCCGCAGAGCTGGATGCCCCGGGGCTGCGCACCCTCTATCGAGAAGTGGTGGGCTGACCTATGGCAAATGAGACTGTGCAAACAACAGAACAGACCCTGGCCCCAGTGCAAATGAACACTGGCGGCGGGCCGGGTCCATATCTGCGCAAGGTGTGGGCCGTGGCCATGAAGGATATCCGGGCCGAGGTGCGGGCCAAGGAAGTGTTGAGTACAATGGTGGCCTTTGGCGTCCTGGCCGTGGTGATCTTCAGCCTGGCCTTTGATGTGCGGGTGCCCAACATGGCCATGGTCGCCCCTGGGGTGTTGTGGGCCGTGGTCCTCTTTGCAGGGGTGCTGGGCCTGCACCGCAGCTTTGGGGCCGAGATGGACCGGGGCAGTCTGGCCGCCCTGCTCATGGCCCCGGTGGACCGCAGCGCGGTCTACTTTGGCAAACTTTTGGCCAATCTCTTTTTTATGCTGGCCATGGAACTGATGGTGTTGCCCGTGGCTTCGGTCTTGTTCAACGTCAATCTCTTCCACTTCTGGATCTTCGTGGGTCTGGTCCTGGGCACTATCGGCTATGTGGGCATCGGCACACTCTTCGCCGCCCTCACCGCCAGCGTGCGGGCACGGGAGACCCTGCTCCCGGTCCTCCTCCTGCCGGTGATGGTCCCCATCTTCCTGGCCGGGACCGGGCTGACCGCCGGGGTGATGGACGGGCGGCCCATGGAAGGGCTGTGGCGCTGGCTGCAGATGATGTTGCTCTACGATACGGTTTTCGTGGTCGTGGCCTATCTGGTCTTCGACCTGATTTGGGAAGAAGTGTAAAAAATCTCCCAATCTCTTAATCTCCCAATCGCAAAGAGATTGGGAGATTAAGAGATTGGGAGATTGGGGAATTTGTCTTGTTGGCTATCTGTTCTTGAGGAGGGACTATGAGCGTAGCAGTGAAGAGCCGCAAGGGCTATGGCGGGATGCGGGCCTGGGCGACGGCGAATGTGATCTTTGATGTGCTGGCCGTGATCGGGATGGTGGTGGCCATGTGGGCGGCCTTCCTTTACGCTAAGCCAGCCCTGAATCTGGCCGGGAATGAGCAGGTGGCCCAGCGTATTTTTTATCTCCACATCGGCACCATCATGGCGGCCTTGGCTGGCTTTATGGTCTCTGTGGTGGGCAGCGTGGTCTATCTGATCACCCGCAACCTGGATTGGGACCGGGTGACCCGGGCCAGCGTGGAACTTGGCACCATCTTCGGCATCGGCATCCTGGTCACAGGCAGCATTTGGGCCAAGCCCACCTGGAACACCTATTGGACCTGGGATCCCCGGCTGACCGCGGCCACCATCACCGTGTTGATCTACATTGCCTATCTGCTCTTCCGCAACGGCATTGACAACCGGCACACCCGGGCCATCTTCAGCAGCATCTATGCCCTCTTCGCCTTTCTCAGCGTGCCCCTCACCTACTACAGCGCCCGCTGGTTCCGCACCATCCACCCGGTGGTCTTTGACGGAGCCAACCCAGACGCCCAAGGGGACATCGGCAACGTTGGGGCGACCATGGGCCAGACCCTTGGCATCACCTCTATCGCATTTATTTTGCTCTTCGCCGCGTTGATGATTCACCGCTGGCGGCAACTTCGACTCGAAGATCAACTGGAAGAACTTAGAGAGGAATTGGACTAATATGGTTTACCTAGCTGTGGCCTTCGCTCTTTTGTGGTTGTTGGTGACGTTGTACGTGCTTTTCATGTTCTCCCGCCAGCGCGGCCTGGAGCAAGAGATCCGCATGTTGGAAGAGATCGTGGAAGATCGGCGCAAGAAGGGCCAGATCTAGCCACCCCATGCAACGTTTTGCATCGTCCCTGCATCCAACCCCCAGTCGGATACAGGGACGATTTGTTGTCACAGGCTGTTCGCCTACTGTGTAGGCGTCTTTACAGCCTGACCGCCCCCGCAAGTGTAAAGTGGTTGGGGCCTCCGCCCCTCAATTTCGCTTTCCCAGGATCGGTTCAGGTACAAAGGAAGACAAACTATGGCACAGGCAGTTCAAAAACCATTGGGCACCCCACGCCCCAATACCGTCTCGACGGTGGGTTGGCGCACCACCTTCACCCATGCCGTGGCCTTTGTGCTGGGCTTTGGACTCGTCTTCACCCTGCTGGGGTCCGCCGCCGGGCTGTTGGGCTATCGCCTCACCGCCTACCTGCCCTACCTGCAAAAGGGCGGGGCCATCCTGCTGGTGATCTTTGGCCTCACCACCTTGGGCGTCTTCCGCTGGGCCGTGAAGCAGATCTCCCAGCGCACGGATCTGAACACCAACCCGGCCGCGGCGGGGCTGGTCTATGTGCTGGATTTCTTCAATGTCCTGCTCTACACCGAGCGCCGTGTCACCGAGATGCACCAGGTCAAGCGGGGCTGGGGCTACCTCAGCAGCATACTCATGGGGGTCAGCTTCAGCGCCGGGTGGGTGCCCTGTGTGGGGCCGATCCTGGCCAGCATCCTCTTCATCGCCAGCGAAAGCGCCACGGCCAGCACCGGAGCCGCCCTTTTGGCCATCTACAGCCTGGGCCTGGGCATCCCCTTTCTGATCGTGGGGGCCGCCTTCAGCTCGTCCACCGGCTTTCTGCGCCGTCTCAACCGCCACGCCAACGTGGTCAGCATCATCAGCGGCCTCTTCCTCCTGATCATGGCCTGGATGCTCTGGTCGGATCAACTGGCCTTTCTCACCACCCAATTCTCCGGCCTGAACGAGCTGGTGCTGGATCTGGAAGACGCCCTGACCGGCTCCTTTGGCCACGGGGTCAGCCTCAACGCCGACGTGATCAGCGCCGCCCCCCTGGCCTTCCTGGCCGGGGTGATCAGCTTTATCAGCCCCTGCGTGCTGCCCCTGGTACCGGCCTACATCGGCTACCTCAGCGGCGCCTCCCTGGGCAACCGTGGGTAGACCCGCAAACGAGGCAAGTCCATGCACAGACAACGGCTTTTTTCATTTTTGATGATTGTGATCTTGGTAGTGGCCGGATGTGGCAGCAAAGAAGTACCTTCCGGGGATAACCTGGGCGGGGGCGTTTTGACCGTGGAGGATCTACCCACCACCCTGGGTCGGGGCTTCCCCAAGGGGACACGCATTGCCAACGTGCCCGCCTCCTCCCTCACTGCCGGAGAGCTGGCCCCGGACTTCCGCCTGGTGCTGGCCGACGGCAGTTCCCTGGCCCTGAGCGATCTGCAAGGCCGCCCGGTGTTGATCAACTTCTGGGCCACCTGGTGCCCCCCCTGCCGCTCGGAGATGCCCGACATCATCGACCGCTATAACCAGAACGCCGATGACTTGGTTGTGCTGGCCATCAACACCCGAGAAGGGCTGGATCTGGTTGAGCCCTTCACCGAGCAATTTGGCATCACCATGCCCGTAGTGCTGGACCAGACCGGGGACATCATGAATCTGTACGAAGTGCGCAGTATGCCCACCAGCTATTTCATTGGCCGAGACGGCCGTATCGTCATGCGCTGGGTGGGGCTGATGTCGCCGGACGTGCTGGATTCCTTCCTGAAGATCATCCTGTGATGCAGGTATTGCTCTATTCCAAGCCCGACTGTCATCTGTGCGACGTAGTGAAGGCCGATCTGCTGGACCTGGCGTCCCAGATCGGCTTTGTCTTGCGTGTCCAGGACATTCGGGAAGATCCCACGCTCTTCGACCGCTTCCGTAGCCTGATCCCCGTGGTGGATATCGAAAATGGTCCCCTGCTCTATCCGCCCATCAATTTTTTGACTTTGCACCAAGCCCTTGTCGCCGCCAAACATGACATGTCGGGCTTGCCCAAGACAACACAACCATGACCGAACCGACAGTTTCCCAAAATCGACCCGTCCCGGCCCCTGTTCCGGCCCCTGTCCAACAAGCTGACGCCATCGATGCCATCAGCCGGGGCGCGGACCGGCTGGTGAACGGCATTGCCCGCCACTGGCTCCTCCTCTTCAACCTGGCCGTGGCGGTCTATGTGGGCCTGCCCTTCCTGGCCCCCGTCCTGATGGAGGCCGGGGCCACCACCCCCGCCGGGGTGATCTATGGCATCTATTCCTTCACCTGCCACCAACTGCCCGACCACAGCTACTTTCTCTTTGCCGACACCCCCACCCCCACCCTCGCCACCCTGGAAAGCTGGGGCATGGGCCCAGGGCTGGATCTCTTTCAACAACGCAAATATATTGGCGACCAAGCCGTGGGCTTCAAAGTGGGGCTGTGCCAGCGGGATGTGGCCATCTACGCCTCCGTGGTGATCGCCGGGCTGCTCTTCGGTCTGTTCCGGCTCTTCCGCCGCCGCCTCAAATCTCCCTCCCTCAAGGTCTATGCCATCTTCCTGATCCCCATTGCCGTGGACGGTCTCTCCCAAATGGTGGGGCTGCGGCAGAGCAACTGGTGGCTGCGCACAGTGACCGGCGCCCTCTTTGGCATGGCCTCGGTCTGGCTGGCCTATCCGTATATCGAAGAGGCCATGCAGGATGTGTTGCGTGGCCCGCCCAGCAAACCAAATAGAGATCAGCCAGGGGTAAATTCGACAAACGGCCCAGATTCCGCTACAATCAATGATTGTGACCTTTGACCAAGGGAACTGAAATTATACTCTTAAAGATGGTCGAAAGATCGACCACGAACTGTATTTGGCCGCCAGAGCGGCTGTAATCGCCGAAAAGGTTGGGAGAAAAAAACATGGCCAACAGCAAATCTGCTGAAAAACGCAATCGCCAGAACCTGGTGGACCGGGAGAGCAACCGCTTTTACAAGGGCAGCGCCCGCACCGCCGTCAAGAAGGCTCGGGCTTTGATCGAAGCTGGCGACGCGGCCGCGACCGACGCCGTGCAAGCCGCCGAAAAGGCCCTGGACAAGGCCGCCCAACATGGGGCCATCCACAGCAAGAACGCTTCCCGTCGCAAGGGTCGCCTGAAGGCTGCCCTGAGCAAGACCACCGCCCAGGCGTAGTCGCCTGGCCGGAAACTTGTTTTTGTCAAGATAAAAAAGAGCCACTCCTATGGGGGCGGCTCTTTTTGTCGTTCAAAACTTGTGCAATCTGTTGAGGTCGGGCAGGGGGATGAACAGATAACTTATGAGGTTGGGTGATTGGGAGATTGGGAGATTAGGAGATTGGGTTGTGATCAATCACTCAATCTCCCAATCACCCAACCTCTCAATCACCCAATCACCCAATCTCCCAATCTCCCAATCACTCAATCTCCCAATCACCCAATCTCCCAATCACTCAATCTCCCAATCTCCCAACCTCAACCCATAATCACACACCTGCCGCAACCTGCACACCTCACACTTGGGCTTGCGGGCCTGGCAGACCGTCCGGCCATGCTGAATCAAGTTGATGTGCAGGGTGTAGAACTCCTCCGCATCCCCGCCCAGAATGCCCGACTCCCAGATCCCTTTGATCTTGGCCGGGCTGGCCTTGGCGTCGCTGATACCCAGGCGTTGGGTCAGCCGCTGCACATGGGTGTCCACCGGGAAGGCGGGCTTGCCGAAGGTGAAGAGCAGCACGATGCTGGCGGTCTTGTGGCCCACCCCGGGGAAGCGGCTCAAATAGGCCTCCCCCTCGGCCACGGACATCTCCGCCACGTGGTCGATGTTGTACGCCCCTCGCTCGGCCCACACCATCTCCAGCGTCTGGATCAGCCGTGGGGCCTTCTGGTTGTACATCCCCGCCACGCGGATGGCCGCCTTGATCTCGTCCACGGGCGCGGTGCGGATGGCGTCATAGTCGCCGTCGTAGGTGTCCATCAACGTGCGAAAGGCCCGCCCGCTGTTGACATCGTTGGTGTTGGCGCTGAGAATGGTCGAGATCAACTCGTGCATCGGGTCCCACGGCTTGCGCTGGGGGATGCCGTATTCCTCGACCAGCAGGTCGTAGATTTTGCGGGCTTTTGCCGCCAGGGTTGGGTCAATTGGTTGAACCATCAAACACCTCGATTTACTGGAGAACACACATGAAATTCAAATTCTTTGTCGATAGCCACAAAGGGGCCACCGCCTTTTTCGTCCTGGCGGTGATGGCCGTTTTCAACCAGTGGGAGAACCCCACGGCCTGGGTCTATCTGGCCCTCCACGGCACATACGGCCTGCTCTGGGCGCTGAAGAGCCGCACCTTCCCCGACAAGCGGTGGGAGGAGCAGACCACATGGCTCTTCGGGATCTTCGGGGCGTGGGGCGGGTTGACCCTCTATTGGGTGGCCCCGGTCCTGTTGGCGTGGCGGGATGTGCATGCACCCGGCTGGTATTTGGGGCTGTGCGTGGGGGTCTACGCCGTGGGGGTCTTTCTCCACTTCAGCGCGGACATGCAAAAGCACATGTGGCTGCAACTGCGCCCCGGCCATCTGCTCACCGAGGGGCTATGGGCCAGCAATCGCAACCCCAACTACTTCGGCGAACTGCTGATCTACGCCGGCTTTGGCCTGCTGGCCATGCACTGGCTGCCCCTGGTCATCCTGGCCGCCTGGGTCGCCTTCTATTGGTGGCCCAACATGCGCCAGAAAGACCGCTCCCTCTCCCGCTACCCCGGTTTCGCCGAGTACAAAAAGCGCAGCGCGTTGTTTATTCCGGGGATTTGGTGAGGGGTTGTTGATTGGTTGATTTGTTGATTTGTTGATTGGTCTGCGGTCCCACTTTCAATCAACCAATCAACAAATCAACAAATCAACTGATCACCCTGGGCACCCTGGGCAAGATGCGGGTGATCACGTCATAGTTGATGGTGCCGATGCGCCGCCCGGCTTCTTCGGCGCTGATCTCCAGATCCCCTTGGCGACCGATGATCACGACTTCGTCCCCTTGGCGTACATCACCGATCTCCGTCACATCGATCAACGTCTGGTCCATGCACACCCGGCCGCGGATGGGGGCGACCTGGCCGTGGACGAGGACGCTACCCCAGGTCAACGGGCGGCGGGGGAAGCCGTCGGCGTAGCCCACGGGGATGACGGCGATGGTGCTGGGCCGGGGGGCAACCCACTCGTGGCCGTAGCTGACCCCGTCGCCGGTTTGGATTTGACGCACTTGGGCCACCACCGCTTTCCACCTCAGCGCCGGGCGGAAGCCGTCGGGGAGCAAGGTCTCCGGGTCGTCCGGGTGCAGACCGTAGAGGGCGATGCCGCTGCGGGCCATGTCCAGATGGGTCTGGGGCAGGGTGAGCAGGGCGGCAGAGTTGGCGGCGTGGGCGATGGGGGGGCGCAGACCGGCAGCGGTCAATTCGTCCAAAAGCCCTGTAAAGCGGTCAAATTGCAGGATGGCGGTCGATTTGTCCGCCAGATCCGAGGCGCTGAAGTGGGTGAAGATGCCCTCGACTTCCAGGTCCGGCAGATCCCCCAGGGCGGTCAACAGCGCCGGGGCATCGGCGATATTCACCCCCAGCCGGTTCATGCCTGTGTTGACCTTGATATGCACTTTCGCCCGCTTGTCCAGCCGCTTGGCCGCCTGGTCCAGCGCCAGAGCGGTCTCTTTGTCGTAGACTGTGGCGGTCAACTCCCGGGCCACACTTTCCTCGGCCAACCAAGCCGGGGTGAACCCCAGCACCAAGATCGGCGCGGCGATCCCCGCCGCCCGCAGCTCCACCCCTTCGGAACCAGACGCCACGGCAAAGTGGTCCACGCCGGCGGCCTGGATAATACGGGTCACCGCCACCGCGCCGTGGCCATAGGCGTTGGCCTTCACCACCCCCATCAACAGGCGATCCGGGCCGATGAGACGGCGCAACTGCCGCACATTGTTGACCAGCGCGTCCCGGTCAATCTCCAGCCAAGTGGGGCGGGGGATGGTGGATTTTGGATTTTGGATTTTGGATTGCGGCATCACATGAGTCCCCATTCAATCAACCAATCAACCAATGACTCTGCTGCAAAAAGCTATTTAACCGCCGAGGACACAGAGGTTTCGCAGAGAACGCAGAGGAAAAAATCTTGCTTTTCTTTGCGTTCTTGGCGTCTTTGCGGTGAATTTGACCTTTTTTCAGCAGAGTCACCAATCAACCAATCAACAAATCAACAACCCCTCACCACCCCAAGGCCGCCCACTGCTCTTCATTCAACCCGGCCATGCCCAGGTGGATCTGGGGCTTGACCGCGCCGTGATAGTCGCTGCCGCCGGTTTTGAGCAGGCCCAGCTCGTCGGCCAGCTCGGAGAAGTGGCGGATCAGGGCCTGCTCTCCCGCTGGGCTGAGGTGGGTCTGGCCCCGGCTGTGGCGATAGGGATACCAGATCTCCAGGCCATCCAGCCCGGCGGCCTTGAGGCGGCGCACCACGCCGTCCACATCCCGCACCCGGTCATAGATGCCGGGGTGGGCCAGGACGGCCACGCCCCCGGCCGCGTGGGTGACCTCGATGGTCTCCTCCACCCGCAGGCTGAAGGCCCGGGTGGCATAAGTGCTGTTCTCGGCGTCCGGGGCCAGATATTCCCGGAAGACCTGCTGCATGTCGGCGAAGCGGCCAGGGTTGCGCTCCATCAAGATTTGGGCCATGTGGGGGCGGCCCGGCACGCCCCCGGCCCGATCCAGCACATCCGCCACGGGGATGTCGAAGCCGTAGCCCTGTAGTTTTTCGATCTGCTCGATCTTTTGGGCGATGCGGCTGTCGATCACTTCCTGTAGCATGGCTTGCAGGTCCGGGTCGTTGTGGCGGATACCGTAGGCCAGGATGTTGATGTCCAAAAAATCCCGCTTGCGCTCGCTGGTGGTGGAGAATTCCAGGGCCGGGATCACCCGCACGCCGTGGGCGGCTCCGGCGGCCAGGGCCTCGTCCACGCCGAGGACGCTGTCGTGGTCCGTCAGCGCCAGGACGCGGATGCCCAGCCGGGCGGCGTGGGCGACCAACTCTGTGGGCGTCTCTGTGCCGTCCGAGCGGGTGGAGTGGGTTTGCAGGTCGATGGGGAAGGGGGGTGGTTGGTTGGTTGGTTGGTTGATTGGTTGATTTGGCATGGGGATAGTTTATCCAAGGGGCGGGGAATGCGCCAATTGGCGAGGGGATGCAGAAAAGATCAAAAATAGAACACGGATCGGACGGATTGAACGGATCAAAACGGATTTTAGAAGATCCGTTTTAGTCCGTCCGATCCGTGGCATCCGTGTTCTATTTTTGATCTTTATGGAAGAGATGATTCGATTTCGCACATGCCAAATTTTGCATATTCAACAAATTGCATGTAAAATTCACCCATGAGCGATGAACCGAACTATCCCGAACTGAGCGACCGAATTAAACTCCTGGCCCACCCAGAGCGGCTGCGCATTTTGGACGCCCTGCGCCGGGACGCGGAGTGTGTCTGCCATCTGGAAGCCCTGTTGGGCAAGCCCCAGCCCTATGTCTCCCAGCAACTGCGTCTGTTGCGCAAGGCCGGGGCGATCGTCTATGAGAAGCGAGGGCAGAATGTCTTCTATCGGCTGGCGGACGAGCAGGTGGCGGGCTGGCTGAACGCGGTGCTGGGCCCGGTGCAGGGGGAGTTGGCCGCCATGACCCAGCACAAACAGATGATCGCCTGTGTTTGTCCCAAATGTAGCGACAACGAGAGTCCCTAGAACGTCCGCTGCGCCCCCTTTTCCTCTACCCAAATTGACCCTTTGGAGGCTGAACATGGCTCAACCCACTACGTCCCTTCCTTTTCCAAAAAAAGGACCCGCCAAACGACTCTCCACCCTTGATCGCTTTCTGACTTTGTGGATCTTCCTGGCTATGGCGCTGGGTGTCGGGCTGGGCTATTTTGTGCCCGGCGTGGAGTCGGTCATCAACCGTTTCCAGGTGGGCGCCACCAACATCCCCATCGCCATCGGGCTGATTTTGATGATGTATCCGCCCCTGGCCAAGGTGCGCTATGAGGAGTTGGGGGATGTCTTCCGCAACTGGCGGGTGCTGGGCATCTCCCTGGTGCAGAACTGGGTGATCGGCCCGATTCTGATGTTTGTGCTGGCCATTGTCTTTCTGCGCGGCTATCCCGAATACATGGTGGGGCTGATCATGATCGGCCTGGCCCGCTGCATCGCTATGGTGATCGTGTGGAACGATCTGGCCAAGGGGGACACGGAGTACGCGGCCGGGTTGGTGGCCTTCAACAGCATCTTTCAGGTACTCTTCTACAGCGTCTATGCCTGGGTCTTCATCACCGTGCTGCCGCCCCTCTTTGGTCTCCAGGGCAGCATCGTGGATGTGCGCATGGGCCAGATCGCCCAGAGCGTCTTTATCTATCTGGGCATCCCCTTTTTGGCCGGGATGATCACCCGTTTTGTGTTGGTGCGGGCCAAGGGCAAAGCGTGGTATCACGGCCAGTTCATCCCCAAGATCAGCCCTATCACCCTGATCGCCCTGCTCTTCACCATCGTGGTCATGTTCAGCCTCAAGGGCGAGCTGATCGTGCAGATTCCCCTGGACGTGGTGCGGATTGCCGTGCCCCTGGTGATCTACTTTGTGGTCATGTTTCTGCTCAGTTTTTGGATGGGGATGCGGGCCGGGGCCAACTATCAGAAGACCGCCACCCTCTCCTTCACCGCGGCCAGCAACAACTTCGAGCTGGCCATCGCCGTGGCCGTGGCGGTCTTTGGCATCAACTCCGGGGTGGCCTTCGCGGCGGTGATCGGGCCGTTGGTGGAGGTGCCTGTGCTGATCGGTTTGGTCAGCGTGGCCCTATGGCTGGGCCGCCGCTATTTTGGCAAAGAGATGGAGATTCTAGACTGCGAAGACGACGTGATCGGGGCGACCGCGGGGGGTTAAGTGGGGGATTGAGTGGGGGATTGAGTTGGGGTTAGTGGGACGCAGGCATCACGGCATCCAGCAGTTCGCTGGTGGGGCAGCCTTTGAGCAAAAAGGCATCCGCCCCGGCCAGCAGGACGGCGGCCCGATCCGTGGCGTACATGGTGAGAACCACCACCCGGACATGGGGCCAGCGGCGTTTGATCGTGCGAATGGCGGCCAGGCCATCCAGCCGTGATCCCGCCAGGATCCCTCGATTGGCCGAATCATGGGTGGGCAGATCCAGCACGACCACATCTGGATGCAATGCCTGCACCTGGGCCACGGTCTGCGGGCCATCGTTGGCCTCCCCGACGATCTCGATGGGAAACTGGATGCGGCTGGGCGTGCTCCAGCGCAGGGCCGTGAGCAGGGCTTCCAAGCTCTGCCGCACCCGGGGCTGGTCGTCCGCGATCAAGAGGCGGATGGAGGCCGAGCTATTCCCTGGATTCCCTGGGGTCTTTCCTGCGGGCTGGCTCATCAGCTTGACTGTTCCGATGCTCATGTGGCGTTCAGTTGGGCGGCTTCCGATACGACGGGGAGAGACCATCGTTTTTCGCGAGGACAACGTTTCTTCACGAGGACGACGTTTTGGATAGTTCCTTGTACAGATCCCGTCGATTGACAAAGACATTTCGCATATACGCATCCGTGCTGAGTCGTTTGTCGAGATCCGCAACCCGCAGCATCCACAGTCGGCGAAAGTGAACGAACAGGCTGCTTTGGCGAGCAAGGATCACCGCAACAAGGGTGATCTCTTGATCCTGGTCATCGGTCAAATATTGCACGATTTTCTCTTTGTCGGCATCGGCCAAGAGTCGTTCATGCTGTTCCTTCGGTTTAAGCACCCTCATTTTCGACTCCTTCATCTGGCTGAAGTTCAAAATCGCCCAAATGTCGATTCAGGGTATTCACGCTTTCCCCTGTCAACGTTTCGGCTTCTTCATCGCTCAACGGCTGCCACTGGGGATCCGTTGCCGTCTTTCGGCGATCCCAGGTAAAGTGCACTTCCTCCAAGACGTGGGGCAGCTCGTCGTTGGGCGGATCGTGTTGAATCCATCGGGTCGTCTTGGCGTTAAGCCCTCGCATCGATGTCAGATCCGTGGCAATCCGATCGCAGGCACTGGTGATCGTTTCGCCGAAATTGACGTCGAGCTCGGTCAACAACACTGTATGGGTGCCGTTTTTGCGTTTGTAGATGCGCACTCGGCAACGTCCCGGCATGTTGTAAAGATGGTTGCTGGGGAAACGGTAGAAATAGTCGACTAGCGGTTTCATGCTCCTCCTTACTGGCCGAACCGATGGAAAAAAGCTGTTCACATGAGGCGCTGAGATTCGGGGGTCTCAGAACCCTGGGCGGACGAATCTGCACCAGGGTTCTGATCCCGACCATGGCTTACTCGCGGCCTGGCGCGTCTACTTAGCGAGCGGCGCAAAACCACCCTTGTTTTCTTTCTTTTCGCGTTTGGCCTGCTTTTTTTCCTTCATGGTCTTGGCAGGTTTCTTCTTTTCGTTCTTTTTCGGCTTCTGCTCTTTTGCCATAGCTCACATCTCCTTGATGGTTCTCGATAGGGAGGCTACCCTACGGCCTCCGATTTGGTGGGTCATTCCAGAAAAACATCAACGCCCGTCATGGCGCGCAGATTGCTTGTGGTGCTTCTACCCGTTGCCGGCGTTGTGCTTTTTGGCGGCTGCTTTCTGGCGGCGCAGGTACTTTCGATACCCTTTGGACGCGCGCTTTTTCTCGGGTTTGGGGGCCTTGATCTTGGGGGTCTTCGGTGTCTCGTCTGTCATGATTTTCTCCTGTTTGTGGATTCAACGAAAGGACGATACTCGACCCACAGTCATGTTTGGCCTAGCATCAATTCAAGCATAGTTGAAGCCCACCATCCTGTCATCAGCGAAAACGATAGACTTTCCATGGCAAACAGAACGACCCTGCAGGCGATCTGTTCTCTTTTGTCGTACACCATTTGATGTAGAGTCCGCACCTTGCACGGTTCATTGGCTGGTTTTGCTAACGCTGCACGATCGGCAAATAGCCCGTGTGCGCCCAGGGAACCAGGGTCAGATTCAGCCGGGTGGCCGGGTCGCCCAGGAGGGTGAATGTGTCCAACAGGTCCAGCGCACTGGACCCGCTGGCCAGCAAAGTCAGCTTGCCCGAGAGGGTCCCCACACCCACGGTTCCACCCTGGCCCTGCAAAACTGAGGCCAGGAACCCCTGGGCTAACTGCTGGTGTCCGGTGGAGACACCTAACCCCGTGGCCCCCCAAACGGCCACCGCCCCACCCTCCGCCGCCCGCAACAGGCTTTCGTCCAGGGTTGTGCCGCCGGCCTCATGAAACATCCCCGTGAAACAAGTCATCTCCAGAACCACGGGCAAGCGACCGGCGTTGCTCAAGCCGGCCACATCGTCCCGGTGAAAGAGCCGCGCCGCGTCCCACTGGCGCACGGACGAGTGGCCGTCGTACAGGAGCAGTCCCGCGCCTGCGTTCCAACGGGCGCGGATCGCCTGTTGTGTGTCCGCGACAAGGGTGACCGGCGGCGAGAAGGTGATCGGGCGGGCGGTGAAGGGCGGCTGAATGTAGGCCGAGGCAAGGGCCTGGACATGCGCGGCGAAATCCCCCGCCTCATCCCCCGCCCCGGCCACGAAGACCATGTTGCCGTTCCAGCCGCCGGGGGGTGGAACGATTTCGTAGCCCACGATCTTGGCCACGACGATCTGGGTCTCGCTGATCGTATTGACCGGCAGACGGCCCACGAGCAGATCGGGCAGACTATCGCCGCCGCCATCCAGCAGGGCATAGCGGTTGTCGGCGGCGGTTTCACCCATCCACGGGTCCACGTCGGCCAGATAGGGCGGCAGCCATGTAGGGTTGGAATCGGAACGATAGCCTTTCGGGTCGAAGGTGCCGTCGCCCACCAGCAAAAGATAGGCCGGACGTGGGGTCCACGTCGTGTAGGCCTGCTGCACATAGGCGTGAATCGCATCCGGCGTGGGACGACCATCGAAGGCATCGTAGATCGCCTGCAAGTCGATGACCGCCACCATCATGCCCTGGCTGCGGCGCAGGGCGATCAGATCCGCCAGGGCTGGCACGAAAAGGGAGGGCGAGATGATCAGATAATCGGCCCCGATCACGGGATGCGACGCTGTAGCCAACCGTAGGCCCACGGGCGGTCGGATCGCTTCCCCGGCAGCCAAGAGGTAGCGATGACCACCGCCGACCGCATCGCTCACCGTGATGGGATCCGGGCTGAGCCCCAGGAGGCTGACCGGGCTTTCCGGGTCCGTCACATCATACCCGCGCAGACCGACCGTCGACGTCAGCCTAAGGGCGTAGGTGCGGGGTGTGCCCTCTCCGCTGAATAGCACAGACGATCCGGCGGGGAGGTTCCCCCGGGCATAGGTCAGGGCGAATCCATCCAGCCACATGCCTTCCACAATGCTGCCCACCCCGGGCAAATTCAGGCCGAGGGTATTATCGGCGGCAGTCAGCACACCGGATGCCAGGGCAAAGGTCGCCGTGATGGCTTGGCGGCCATCCCATTCCACACGCCCCAAGCCGACCCCGTTGATGGACACATCCACCCGGTGGTCCGGTGCGATCGACGGCAGATCCGTGTAGCCGATCAGCCACAGGGTGAGGGTGGCGGGTTGGGTTGCGTCCAGGGCGGGGAGCTGGCCGAAGGGATAGGCCGGGCTGTCCCGGTCCGGGCTGCGCACATCATCCCAGGTCCAGCGGTCGCCGTCTCGCCCGGCTGGGATGGAACCACAATAACAGGTTGGCGTATACAGGGCATTGACCTCGACCGTCTGCGTCAGCCAGGCGCTTCCATGGGGTTGCGGTCCGGGAGTAGCCGGACGGCTTGTCATGCGCAAACCAGGTTGATCCCCAGCCGAAAGATAGTATTCATCCGTGTTCGTCCAGCGGCTAAACCGGGGGTCAGCATAGAAAAGCAGCCGTTCGCCCGAGTCAAAAACCGCATTGCCGTTGCCCTCCCATTGCATGGCGATCTCCCGCCCGGCCCGGCTGAGGTGCAAAAATTGAGGGTTGACGCCGGCCAGGGGGAAGCCGATGGCGGCCAGGTCGGCGTAGGAAATGGCGGTGAGACCGGGCTGCGCCACGGAAAGGATTGCGCGGGGCAGCCCACTTTGCTCCGGGGTTAGGGGCAAAGCAGAGGCAAAAAGCAGTGGGGCCGGTTGGACCTGCTGCGGATTGATCACCGTTTGGCTCAAGGTTGCCAAAAGCGGATCTAAAGACACAGATCTGTCGGCTTTCGAGGAAACGGACAAATCGGTCGCATTGAATTTGAGCGCAACTTGCATAGACGTGATCACACGCAACCCGTCGGCCACAGGGCGAACCGGCAAAAATGTGAGCCGGGCGACGTCCACACCGCGCAGGGCTCCCAGCCGGGTCAGGGTGACAGACTGGTCGAATTGCTCGATGCACCCGCTCGCCGCAAGACAAGGTGCCTCTGCGCCCTCGGCAAAAGCGCCGCCGATGACGGTTCCTGCCTCGTCCCGCTGCACGCCGGACGGGCGGGGCGCACGGTGCAAGGGACCGGGCAGGGGTAGAGCGATCTCTTCTGTCTGGATGATCTCCAACGTGGGGTGCGCGCCGGGGGGCAGAACCACCAGGTGCGATGTCTGGGGCAGTTGGGGCGCGCCTGGCGTGTCGGATTGGTCATAACCGGGGATGATAACCGTAACCGTGCCATCGGCGCGGTGGGTGATGTCCGGCAGGGTCGCTTGCCATGTCAGGATCAGGTCGTCCCCCACGCTGCGCACAGTGGGGGAGGCTGCCGGGGGGTTGGGAGAAGCTTCCCCGGCGTTTGCCACACCCCCGCCACCGCCCATCGTCAGGGCGACGACCAAGAAAGCGACGACCCACCGATGGGTGCGCGGGGTGCGGGGAAT
>CAZKEX010000062.1:0-16424 GCA_964551895.1 uncultured Caldilineaceae bacterium
CAGTCAAGCCCGTCCGTAGCAGATCTGATTGCACTTGTGACTACGCTGGTGATTGCGTTTTCTGAGAAGGAACGACCTGTCAAATCGCCTTGCTCCCGGAGGCCTGGATGACCGGGCAGGGCATCTAAACACCATTCGGTAGGAGAAACAACGATGAATCGACCCATGATTACGATTGACGGCAACGAGGCAGCAGCCTATGTTGCCTACAGAACCAACGAGGTGATTGCGATCTACCCCATCACCCCCTCTTCGCCCATGGGCGAATGGGCGGACCAATGGAGCGCGTCCACCGATCCCAACATGTGGGGCACGGTTCCCTTGGTCCAGGAGATGCAGGCGGAGGGCGGCGCGGCCGGCGCGGTGCATGGCGCCCTGCAAACTGGCGCGCTGACCACTACCTTCACGGCCAGCCAGGGCCTGTTGCTGATGATCCCCAACATGTACAAGATCGCCGGGGAATTGACCAGCACGGTCTTCCACATCGCCGCCCGTTCCCTGGCCGCCCAGGGGTTGTCCATCTTCGGCGACCACAGCGACGTGATGGCGGCCCGATCTGCCGGCTGGGCCATGCTCTTCGCCAACTCGGTGCAAGAGGTGATGGACTTTGCCCTGATCTCCCAGGCCAGCACCCTCAAGTCCCGCATCCCCTTCCTGCACGTCTTCGACGGCTTCCGCACCTCCCACGAGGTGATGAAGATCGAGCAATTGGCCGACGAGGACATCCGAGCCATGATCGACGATGACCTGGTCCGCCAGCATCGGGCACGGGGCCTGACCCCGGATCGCCCGGTGCTGCGGGGGACGGCCCAAAACCCGGATGTCTATTTCCAGGCCCGGGAGACGGTCAACCCCTTCTACGACGCCACCCCTGGCATTGTCCAAGAGCTGATGGACAAGTTCGCCGCCCAGGTGGGCCGTCAATATCATCTCTTCGACTACATCGGCGCACCGGATGCGGAGAAGGTGATCATCTTGATGGGGTCTGGGGCCGAGGCGGTGGAAGAGACCGTGGACCATCTGGTGGCCCAGGGCGAAAAGGTGGGGGCCATCAAGGTACGTCTCTATCGGCCTTTCTCTGTGGAGCATTTCCTGGCCGCGCTGCCCGCCGGTATGAAGACAGTGGCCGTGTTGGACCGCACCAAGGAGCCGGGCGCGTCCGGCGAGCCCCTCTATCAAGATGTGGTCACGGCCATGATGGAAGGCTGGGAAGGCCCCATGCCCAAGGTGATCGGCGGGCGGTATGGTCTGTCGTCCAAGGAGTTCACCCCGGCCATGGTCAAGGGCATCTACGACGAGATGGCCAAGGCCAAGCCCAAGAATCACTTCACCGTTGGCATCATCGACGACGTCACCCACACCAGCATCAGCTATGACTCAGGCTTCAGCATCGAGCCGGACAAGGTGGTGCGGGCCATGTTCTGGGGTCTGGGGTCCGACGGAACCGTGGGCGCCAACAAGAACAGCATCAAGATCATCGGCGAAGAGACCGACAACTTCGCCCAGGGCTACTTTGTCTACGACTCCAAGAAGTCGGGCGCTCGCACGGTCTCTCATCTGCGCTTTGGCCCCAAGCCCATCCGCAGCACCTATCTGATCGAAAAGGCCAACTTCGTGGCGGTTCACCAGTTTGGCTTCCTGGAACGCTACGACGTGCTGGCCAACGCCCAGGAGGGGGCCACCCTGCTCCTCAACAGCCCCTATGGGGTGGACGAGGTGTGGGACCAACTGCCCCGGCTGGTCCAGGGCAAGATCATCTCCAAAAAGCTCAAACTCTACGTCATCGACGGCGACAGCGTGGCCCACGAGACCGGCATGGGTGGACGCATCAACACCATCATGCAGACCTGTTTCTTTGCCATCAGCGGTGTGTTGCCCCGAGACGAAGCCATCGCCCAGATCAAGAAGGCCATCAAGAAGACCTATGGCAAGCGGGGCGAGGCCGTGGTGCAGAAGAACTACGATGCCGTGGACGCCTCCTTGGCCAACCTCTACGAGATCACCGTGCCGGCGGCCATCACCAGCAGTTTGGAAATGCCTCTGCCCGTCCCCGCCCAGGCGCCGGACTTTGTGCAGAATGTGACCGCCATGATGATTGCCGGGCGGGGCGACGAACTGCCTGTCAGCGCCATGCCCATCGACGGCACCTATCCCACGGGCACCACCCAGTGGGAAAAGCGCAACATCTCCTTGGAAGTGCCGGTTTGGGACGAGGATATCTGTATCCAATGTGGCAAGTGTGTGCTGGTCTGCCCCCATGCGGTGATCCGCTCCAAGGCCTACTCCCCCATCATCTTGGACGGTGCGCCGGAGACCTTCAAGAGCGCGGCGGCCCGTTGGAGAGAGTTGCCTGACATGATGTACACCTTGCAGGTGGCCGTGGAAGATTGCACCGGCTGCCAGCTCTGTGTTGAGGTCTGCCCGGCCAAGAACAAGAGCCAGGTCGGTCGCAAGGCCATCAACATGGAAAACCAACTGCCCCTGCGAGACGCGGAGCGGGCCAACTGGGACTTCTTCCTGGACATCCCCGAACTGCCCCGCTTTGCGGCAGAACCGGCCAACGGTCTGGGCACGGTCACAATGGACCCGGTCATCGACCTCAAGTTCACCAATGTCAAGAATGTGCAGCTTTTGGAGCCCCTCTTCGAGTTCTCGGGCGCCTGCGCCGGTTGTGGCGAGACGCCCTATCTGAAGCTGATCAGCCAGCTCTACGGCGACCACACCATTATCGCCAATGCCACAGGCTGTTCCAGCATCTATGGCGGCAACCTGCCCACCACCCCCTGGTCTCAAAACAAGGACGGGCGGGGACCGGCATGGAGCAACAGCCTCTTCGAGGATAACGCCGAATTCGGTCTGGGCATGCGTCTGACCCTGGACAAGCAGATCGAGTATGCCCGGGAGCTGGTCAAGCGCATGGCCGATCTGATCGGCGAAGAGTTGGCCGCCGACCTGCTCAATGCGGACCAATCCGACGATGCCGGGCTGGATGCCCAACGCCGCCGGGTGGCGGCGCTGAAGGATAAACTGGCCGGCAACCCGGACCCGGCTGCGAGAGATCTGTACAGCTTGGCCGATGTGTTGACCAAAAAGAGCCTCTGGATCATCGGTGGCGACGGTTGGGCCTATGACATCGGCTTCGGCGGCTTGGACCATGTCCTGGCCAGCGGGCGCAATGTCAACGTGCTGGTGATGGACACGGAAGTCTATTCCAACACCGGCGGGCAGGCCTCCAAGGCCACACCCACCGGGGCCGTGGCCAAGTTCGCCTTTGGCGGCAAGGCCCTGGCCAAGAAGGATCTGGGCATGATGGCCGCCAACTACGGCTATGTCTACGTGGCCCAGATCGCCATGGGGGCCAGCGACGCCCAGACCCTCAAGGCCATCCAAGAGGCCGAGTCCTACGACGGACCCTCCCTGATCATCGCCTACAGCCACTGCATCGCCCACGGCATCAACATGGCCAAGGGGATGACCCAGCAGAAGCTGGCCGTGGATTCGGGCCACTGGCCCCTCTACCGCTACGATCCGCGCCGGTCGGAGGTAGGCCAGAACCCCTTCCAACTGGATTCCAGGGCGCCCAAGATCCCCTTGAAGGACTATATCTACAACGAGACCCGCTATCGCATGTTGGTGCAGAGCAACCCAGAAGCCGCCGCCGAGTTGCTTGTCCACGCCCAAAAGGTCGTGAACGATCGCTGGGCCAAGTACGAGCAGTTGGCCAAGAAAGGTGAGTAAGAACATGAATCTAACCACAACCTATATGGGCATGAATCTAAAAAATCCGTTGATGGTATCCGCCTCGCCCCTCTCCATGACCCTGAGCAACCTGCGCAATCTGGAAGACGCCGGCGCCTCGGCCATCGTGATGCATTCGCTTTTTGAGGAGCAGATCCATCAGGAAAGCCAACAGTTGGACCACTATCTGAGCTACGGCGTCAACAGCTTTGCCGAGGCCCTGAACTACTTCCCGGACCTGGACCGCTACAACGTGGGCTCCGACGCCTATATGGATCTGATCTACAAAGCCAAGCAATCCCTGGATGTGCCGATCATCGGCAGCCTGAACGGGGTTTCCCACGGCGGATGGATCAAGCACGCCAAGAAGATCGAAGAGGCCGGGGCCAACGCCCTGGAACTCAACATCTACTACGTGGCCGCGGATGTAGACGTGACCGGGGCCGAAGTGGTGGAGATGTATTTGGACATCGTCAGGGCGGTGAAGAAGGTCGTGACCATCCCTGTGGCGGTCAAGCTCAGCCCCTACTTTGGCTCCATGGCCAACACGGCCAAGCGCCTGACCGAGGCCGGGGCCGACGCCCTGGTCATGTTCAACCGCTTCTACCAGCCCGACTTTGACCTGGAAAACCTGGAAGTGGTGCCCCATCTGATCCTGAGCAACTCCTATGAAATGCGTCTGCCCCTGCGCTGGGTGGCCATGCTCTGGGGGCGGGTGAAGACCGACCTCGCCATCACCACGGGCATCCACGACCACGAAGATGTACTCAAGGGTATGATGGCCGGGGCCAAGGTGACCATGATGGCCTCGGAACTCCTGCGCAACGGCCCCCAACGCATCGGCGAGATCGAGGCCGATCTGGTGCAGTGGATGGAGGAGCACGAATACGATTCCATCAAGCAGATGCAGGGCAGCATGAGCCAGCTCCACGTGGCCGAGCCGGCCGCCTTCGAGCGGGCCAACTACATGAAGGTTCTTCAATCCTGGCAGCAGGATCCCACAGGCGTATTGCGCCGATAAGCAGCTATCGTGTATCGAGTAAAATACTCGATACACGATACTCGATACTCAATACCCACCATTCGTTTTTTTCAAGGAGCAACTAAAATCATGGCGACAATGGTAGCAGAAAGACCCCACGTTGCAGTGTCTAAAAATGGATTCAAGAGGTGGGTTTACCTCTTCTCGGATCTGGACGCTGCCGAAGCCTATGTCAAGCCCAAAAGCTGGGACGACATGAAAGCCTTGCTGGGTGGCAAGGGCGCCAACCTGGCCGAAATGACCCGCATCAACTTGCCCGTGCCCCCTGGCTTCACCGTGACCACGGAAGCCTGTAATGCCTATCTGGCCGCCGGTCTCAAGTTCCCCGAAGGGCTGTGGGAACAGGAGTTGGAAGCCCTGGCCGGTGTGGAGGCCCAGACCGGCAAGAAGTTTGGGGATCCCAAGAACCCCCTGTTGGTCTCCTGTCGTTCCGGGGCCAAGTTCTCCATGCCCGGCATGATGGACACGGTCCTCAATATCGGTCTCAACGACGAAACCGTGCAGAGCATGATCAAGCTGACCGGCGATCCCCGCTTTGTCTACGACTCCTATCGCCGACTGATCCAGATGTTTGGCTCTGTGGTCATGGGTGTGCCGGATGATCCCTTCGAGGAGGTCATCACCAAGTATCGCAAGCTGCGCAACGTGGAGTCCGACTCGGAGATCACCGCCGAAGACTGGAAGGCCATCGGCAATGAGTTCAAGACCATCTTCAAGCGCTACAACCGCATCGACTTCCCCCAGGATCCCTTGGACCAACTGCGCTTGGCCACGGAAGCTGTCTTCAAATCCTGGAACGGCAAGCGGGCCATCGACTATCGCAACGCCGCCAAGATCCCCCACGATCTGGGCACCGCGGTCAACATTCAGACCATGGTCTTTGGCAACATGGGTGATAGCAGCGCCACCGGCGTCGCCATGACCCGCAACGCCACCACCGGCGAGCGCAAGATCGAAGGCGATTATCTGCTCAACGCCCAGGGCGAAGATGTGGTGGCCGGCATTCGTGCCACCGACCGGGTGGAGAAGCTGAAGGCCGACATGCCCGTGGCCTGGGATCAATTCGTGGAGATCACCAAGATCCTGGAAACCCACTATCGGGAAATGCAGGATGTGGAGTTCACCGTAGAGCAGAACAAGCTGTGGATGCTCCAGACCCGAGACGGCAAGCGCACGGCCCAAGCCGCCGTCCGCATTGCCGTGGAGATGGTGGAAGAGGGTGTACTCAGCAAAGAAGAGGCCGTGCTGCGGGTCACCCCAGAGCAGGTAGACTTCTTCCTGCACCCCCAGTTCGACCCCGTGGCCAAGAAGGCGGCCAAGGAGAGCGGTAAATATATCGCCACAGGTCTGAACGTCTCCCCCGGCGCTGCCGTGGGTGTGGTGGCCTTTGACGCCGACCTGGCCGAATCTTGGGCCAAGAACGACGGCAAAAAGGTGATCATGGTCCGCCCGGAGACCAAGCCGGACGACGTGCATGGCATGTTGGCCGCCGAGGGCATTCTCACCAGCCGGGGTGGCCGTACCAGCCACGCCGCCCTGGTCGCCCGCCAATTTGGCAAACCGGCCGTGGTCGGCGTCTCCGCCCTGGAGATCGACATGGCCCAGCGCAAGATGACCGTGGGCGATCTGGTGATCGACGAGGGCGAATGGCTCTCCATCGACGGCACCACAGGCGATGTCTACCTGGGCCAGGTGGAAACCATGGTCCCGGACATCTCTGACCCGTGGCTGATGAAGCTGTTGAGCTGGGCCGATGAGTTCCGTCGCCTGGGGGTGTGGGCCAACGCCGACTATCCCGAAGATGCCATACGATCCCGAGAATATGGGGCCCAGGGCATTGGCCTTTGCCGCACGGAGCACATGTTCTTCCAGCAAGAACGGCTGCCCTTTGTGCAGAAGATGATCATGACCAACAACGTCACCGAGCGCCGGGAGGCCCTGGACGCCCTGTTGCCCTTCCAGCGGGAAGACTTCGCCGGCCTCTTCCGGGCCATGGACGGCCTGCCCGTGATCATCCGCCTGATCGACCCGCCCCTCCACGAGTTCTTGCCCAGCCAGCAGGATCTGATGACCGCCCTGGCGGACCACAAGATCAAGCTGCTGCGGGCCACGGACCTGAAGGAGCTGAACGACCTCCTGCGCCAGATCGAGAACGAGGAACGTATCCTGAGCCGGGTGGAGGCCATCCACGAGTCCAACCCCATGTTGGGCACCCGTGGCGTGCGCCTGGGCATCATGATGCCGGAGCTGACCCAAATGCAGGTGCGGGCCATCTTCGAGGCGGCCTGTGAATGCGCCAAGGAGGGCATTGACGTCCATCCCGAGGTGATGATTCCTTTGACCAGCCATGTCAACGAGCTGAAGGTGCAGCGTGCTGCCCTGGAAGCCGAGGCCAAGGAGGTCATGGAGGAGCAGGGCATGGAGATCAACTACAAGTTCGGCACCATGATCGAGATTCCCCGGGCCGCCCTCACCGCGGACGAGATCGCCGAACACGCCCAGTTCTTCAGCTATGGCACCAACGACCTGACCCAGACCACCTTTGGCATCAGCCGTGACGACGCCGAGAAGGGTTTCCTGATCGACTACATCCAGCAGGGCATTCTGCCGGAGAACCCCTTCGAGAGCATCGACAAGAAGGGTGTGGCCAAGCTCATGGGCATTGGCGTCGAGTTGGGTCGCCAGACCCGGCCCGACCTGGAAGTGGGTATCTGCGGCGAACATGGCGGGGATCCCAAGTCCATCACCATCTGCCACGAACTGAACCTGGACTATGTCAGTTGCAGCCCCTTCCGGGTGCCCATCGCCCGGTTGGCCGCCGCCCAGGCCGCTTTGCGGGAGAAGAAGAACTAACTTCTCACCGTAAAGAACTCAAAGTAAAAAGAGGGGGAATGACCGGATGGTCACTCCCCCTCTTTTTGATCTCTGTGCATTAGTTATTGTCAAAAAAGAACACTTACCCCAGCCACCAACGCCAAGAGAGCCGTAAGGTATTTCTCCATCAAGAAGTACCGTTGCAACTGGTGATTTTGGAGGAATTCTTCTTTCGCTGCTTTGCCGTTCCCCAAGAAAAACATGGCAGCAGTCACTGACCTATGCGCACCACTGTCGGTTGAGAACCAATCGACGATAGAAGACGGATCGTGGCGGCATTTTCGGGCAAGGACCAAATTCCATACCGCTAATACTATGCACAAAATCCCGAACAGCATGGATGGCATTCAGTACACTTCTCTTCTGCAATAACTCCCTACGGGCTAGGCGGCCACAGCTTCTGGGTAGGCAACCACAGATACTTCACTGCTCAACGTGCGCAGTTGGCGCAAGATTTCGGTGACTCGATCAACTGCTTGACCAGCCATAAACGGCTCATGGCAGTTGGCACAGACTTCGGCCGGGACACCCTTAATGACCACGACAGCATTCTGTTTAAGAATGAAGGGGATCGCTGAAATTTGGCTATGCAGCGGTCCGCCACAGGTCGGACAAATGCTATTTTCGTGTTCGCCAATCATAGGACCATCTCTCCTTGGAAGGAATATAAACTGTGACAACAAAAATGCGTCCTTTTTGCTCATCGATCGCTACAACCGCGTGCAAAGGGCGACCATCGGCCAAAAACGCTAAAATCAGACAATCTGGGAGCGGACGATGCAAGAATGGGTAGTCTTCAATGACATCGCATCCTTGAAATGCACGCTCTATGGAGCGATCTACCGGTCGCCCCATTTGCGATCCTTACCCCTACGGACTCACCCGTCCCAGATCCCGCGGAAAGAGCGTGCTGAGACGCAAATTGCTCAACCCCAACAACTGCATCAACAACCGTTCGGAGCCGATGGCGAAGCCGCCGTGGGGGGGCATGCCATAGCGGAAGGCTTCGAGATAGCTCTCAAACGGCTCGGCGGATTGGTCCATGCGTTCCAGCGCGGCCAAGTAGTCGGCGTATTTGTGCAGTCGCTGTCCTCCGGTCACCAACTCCGTGCCCCGGAAGAGCAGGTCGAAGCTGTTGGAGAATTCGGGCCGGGCCGGGTCCGGGTGGGTGTAGAAGGGCCGCTTGCCCATGGGATAGCCGGTGACAAAGAGAAAGTCGCTGTCATGCTCCGCCATCGCCCACTCGCCCAGCCAGCGCTCGTCCTGGGGGGAGAGGTCCGGCTCGCCCCGCACGTCCACCCCGTGGAGGCGCAGGATCAGCGCCTGGGCCTCGGCAAAGTGGATGTGGGGGATCTGGGCGGGCACGACGGGCATTTTGGCCGCCAGCAGATCCAGCTCCGCTCCGTAGTCCGCGGAGAGGGTGGCGAAGATCCCCGCCAACACCTCCCGCAGCATGGCCATCACCGTGAAGTGGTTTTCGATGAAGCCGAACTCCACGTCCAGGCTGACATATTCGTTGACGTGGCGCACGGTGTCGTGGGGTTCCGCCCGGAAGACCGGCCCCACTTCGTAGACCCGCTCGAAGACCCCCACCATGATCTGCTTGTAGAATTGGGGACTCTGGGCCAGATAGGCCTCCCGGCCAAAGTAGTCCAGCACGAAGACGTTGGCCCCGCTCTCCGTGGCCGAGGCCACGATCTTGGGCGTCTGGATCTCCGTGAAGCCCAGGCCATCCAACGTCTCCCGGAAGCCACGCATCACCCCGGCGCCCAGGCGGAAGACGGCGCGCCGGGCCGGGTGGCGGTTGACCACCACGGCGTGGTCCAACTGGCTGGGCAGGCTGGCCGTCACCGCCCGCTTGGAGATCAGCACGGGCAGGGCCTCGTCCACCGGGGTGATGAGGGTGACGACCGGATCGTGCAGTTCGATGCCGCCGGGGGCCTGGGGCGTGGCGACCACAGCGCCGACCAGCTCGATCACCGTCTCCGGGGCCAGGTTGGCGTCGGTGAGGGGGGCGAAGTCCGCCGCGTCCTGGGTGACGGCCTGGACGGTCCCCCAGCCGTCCCGCAGGACCAGGAAGTTGATGCCGCCCAGCAGACGCAAGGTCTGCACCCAGCCGCGCAGACGCACGGGCTGGCCGATGTGGGTCGAGAGTTGAGTGGTGCGAATGGTGATGGTCATGGTTTGTGCCTCCGTTTGAGATGGGGCAATGGGTAAGGAATAATGAGTAATGAGTAAGCGTGGGGGAAACCTTGGGTGATCAGATAGGGCTGAATGATACCCAACCACGCTTTTACTCATTACTCCTTACTCATTGCAAAAAGCCCGCGTCCCCACACAGGAGGACGCGGGCGCGATTGGGCGCGGGCACAGACCCAATCAAAAAGCCCACGTCCTCCAAATATATCGGAGGACGTGGGCCAAAATGCCGCACGTGGTGCCACCACCTTTTGCCCCAGACTTGGGGCCTTGGCCGAACCAACAATCTCTTATTCACCCAATCTCCTAATCTCAACGCAAAGCGATTGAGAGATTTGGAGATTGAGAGATTGTTGACTCGCTGCGCGATAACGGGCGCACCCGAAACCGGTTAGTGGGAAAGTCCGTTCGCCGGTCGGCTCTGGGGTGTCACGGGTCCGGGTCGATGGCGACGCTCACAGCCTGGGCGTCACTCTCTGCACATCGGATGGGGCCAACCGGCCCGCCTGTCCCCTTCACAGCCTTTTAGAGATCGGTTGTGGAATTACGAGAATTAGTTTAACATAGGCGTCAAGCATGGTCAACCGCAAATTTCCTCAGATCGAGTATAGTTAATGCGCCAACCACCCAACCTCTCCGACGACCAGATCGAAGTGTGGCAGCAGGCCCTGGAATACTTCCAGATGGCCGTCCGCGCCCAGCAGTCGGGGGATTTCGCCGAGGCCATCCGTCTCTACGGCCTCTCTATCCGTCTCTACCCTAGCGCCGAGGCCCATACCTTCCTGGGCTGGGTCTATTCCTTTCTCAACCTCTACGAAGAAGCGATAGCCGAATGCCACAAAGCCATCGCCGTGGACCCCACCTTTGGCAACCCCTACAACGACATCGGCGCCTACCTCATGGAACTGGACCGCAACCAGGAGGCCGTGGACTGGTTCCGCCAGGCCATCGCCGCCCCCCGCTATGAAGCCCGCTGCTACCCCCATTTCAACCTGGGCCGGCTCTACGAAAAGTTGGGCGAATGGCCCCTGGCCATCCACCACTACCGCCAAGCCCTGGACCTCTGTCCCGACTACCACCAAGCCAGGGCCGCGTGGCAGTTGTTGCAGGCGAAGTTGAATTAGTTGATTTGTTGATTGGTTGATCTGTTGATTGGGTCGGCTAACCCACCACCAATCAACAAATCAACCAATCAACATTCCTACACCAACAACCGCTGCACCCGATACTCGCCCTTGGCCCCGCGGATGTGGAGTTCCTCGCCGGGGGCGGCTCCTTCTGGACCCATGACAACTTTGCCGTCTGTGCGCTGGACGATGCTGTAGCCTCGCTCCAGCACCCGGCTGGGGTTGAGCGCGCCCAGGCGCAGGTGGGCGGCGGCCAGGCGATCTCGGCGGCGGGTCAAGATCCGCTCTGCGGCCCGGTGCAGGCGTTGGGATCGATCCTCCAGCCGCTGACGGCTCAGGTCCAGTTGGCGGCGGGGGTGGACCCGGTCCAGCCGAGCGGTGAGTTGGTCCAGCCGGGTGCGCTCAAAGTCCACCAGATCCCAGGCCCGGTCGGCCAGGTTTTGTTCCACGGCCCAAAGATTGGCCAGGATGTCCGCCCGATCCGGCACGGCGGCGGATGCGGCGGCCGTGGGCGTGGCCGCCCGCAGATCCGCCACGAAATCGGCGATGGAGAAGTCCACCTCGTGGCCCACACCGGCGATGACGGGGATGGCGCTGGCGACGATGGCCCGGGCCACCCCTTCGTCGTTGAAGGCCCACAGATCCTCGATGCTGCCCCCGCCCCGGCCCACGATCAGGGTGTCGATGGGGGCGACCTCGGCGCTGTAACGGTTGGCGGCTTGGATCGCCCCCACGATCTGGGCTGGCGCCTCCGCCCCTTGGACCAAGGTCGGGAAGAGCATCACATCCACCAAGGGCCAGCGCAGACTCAACGTGCGCAAAATGTCCCGCAGGGCCGCGGCCCCGGCGCTGGTGACGATGCCCACCCGCCTGGGCTGAACAGGAATGGGCCGCTTGCGCTCGGCGTCGAACAATCCTTCCGCGGCCAGCTTGGCCTTCAGCGCCTCGAACCGGGCATAGAGTTGACCCTTCCCCGCCGGGCGCATCTGGTCGGCGTAGAACTGATAGCTGCCCCGCTCTGGGTAGACGCCCACATAGCCGTGGGCGATCACCTGGTCCCCGGCCTGGGGCTGCCAGGTCAGGCGGAAGGCGTTGCCCTTCCACATCACCGCGGAGATGGCGGCCCCGGCGTCCTTCAGGGTAAAATAGATATGGCCGCTGGCCGCCCGTTTCCACCCGCTGACCTCGCCGCTGACCCACACGTCCCGCAACACGTCGTCGCCCTCGAACAGGGTGACGATGTGGCTGGTCAGGCTGGAGATGGTGATAGGGTTTTGCATGGGTTGGCTCCGCAAAGCTGGGGTGGATAGAAAACTGCTGGGTCGATCCTACCCGACCCCAGGGTTTCTCGCAAGCTGGCCAGCACCTCGTTCTGGGAATTTCTCAACCAAAAACGTATTGACATTCGTATGGACAAATGGCATAATCATATGTATGATGAATATCACGACGAGTGGATTTAACTGGGACGCGGGGAACCGTGCAAAATGCCAAAAGCATGGGCTTGCTGTCGAAGAAATCGAGGCGTTCTTCCAGCAGAAAGAGCTTTATCTGGCCCCAGATGTGGCGCACTCCCAGACAGAACAGCGCTTCCTTGCCGTTGGTCGTGGCCCCGGTGAAAAACCCATGTTCGTTGTATTCACTCTGCGCACGCAAGACGATGAAACCATGATTCGACCCATTAGCGCCCGTTATATGCATGAAAGAGAGGCGAAGAAATATGAACGTGCCAACTTTTAACACAGATCAAGAGGCAGAAGATTTCCTGGATCAAGATTTGACCGCGTTCTTGAAGCCGGAAAACTTCACCAAAGCGAGCTTTGAGTTTTTGCCCAAAACCGAAAGCGTCAATCTGCGGATGTCGGGATCCCTGCTGGATGCTATCAAAACCCAGGCCGGAAGAGAAGGCATCCCCTACCAGAAGTACATTCGCATGACCCTTGAACGCGCCCTTCAGCCGCAGACGGTTCCATGACCGAACTGCGCAATCGCCAATAGTTACCAAACGAAAAGAGGCCGCCCGATGTTGGGCGGCCTCTTTTCGTTTGGTAACTCTACCTGGCCTACGCTTTGAGGTCGGCCACAAAAATGCCCACCCCTTTGTAGACCCGAAAAACGCCCTTTTCCGCGATGATGGCGTCGATCTGCGGGCCCAAAATGGTCAGAAGTTGGGGTTGGTGGCTGTCGTCCGTCGGTCGAGGATCGACCAGGTCGATGATCCCGCTGGCGTAGTAGGCCAGGGCGCTGGCCGTGGTGGGGAAGACAAAGGCGTCATGCTGTTCGTGAAGAACTGCGCTGGGGAAGGCGGTCCGCACCAAATCCAGATGGCCGGTGTTGAACCGATGCTCCGTGCCAGAACTGGCGGCATAACCCAACTGGGCCGCGGCGGAGCGGTGCAGATCCAGCAACTCGATGTGATTGTTCCGGCTGTTGGTGGAGATCAGCGCCCGTCCGCCTGGGCGCAGCACCCGGCGCATCTCGGCCAGCGCGGCCGCCTGATCCGGCACGTGATAGAGCATGTGATTGCTCATCACCCGGTCACAACTGGCGTCGGCCACGGGCAGATGCTCGGCGTTGGCCTGGACCGGCCATTGGGTCGCCACGCCCTGGGCCTGCACCTCACTCACCATGCCCAAGGATGCGTCCAAAGCCACAACCTTCACCCCATAATCCCGCAAAGTCGGGTAGAAGGTGCCGGGACCGCAGCCCACGTCCAACACAACGTCGCCGGGCCGGGCGGCCAAATGGCCAAAAAGCCAGGCCGCATAGTCCGTCGGCGTCTCGCTGTAGAGGCGGTGGGCCTCCTGGCGGATGCGCAGCTTCTCCGCCGTGGCATATTGATAGCGCAGGTATTTGGGGTCGATGGCCTTGTGTGGGTTCATGGGGGAATTCTAGCATGGCGGGGGGCGAGGGGCGAATTGCGAGGGGCGCTGAAAAACCCTATATCGAAAGTTTTCTATATTGACAAATTTCTATATGCCGTGTATAATCGTGGGTATTGTGATTCTGTTTTTGTTGGAAGTGGGGGAGAGTGGATGGACAACGGTCTCGTCAGCCCAAAAGTGAATAGCGGGTCAAGCGCCGGGGGGCGCTGCGCGCCGGGACCGGTGACGCGTATAGGGGCCGCCACCGCGCAGAACTGGGCGGCGACCTTCAAGGCCCTGGGCCATCCCGTGCGGGTGCAGATCCTGGACATCCTCAGCCGTCACGGGGGCCAGGTCTGCGTCTGCGATGTGGAGAGCCAGTTCGATCTCAGCCAGCCCACCATCTCCCATCACCTCAAAGTCCTGCGCCAGGCCGGGCTGTTGATCACGGAGCAGCGGGGCCAATGGATCTTCTATCGGGTCCAGGACCAAGCTGTTGAAAAGCTGGCTGGCTTCTTGGCCGGCCTGACTTGATGCGCGATCAACGCAAAAGAATCTACCGAAATCTCTACGCCCCCACTTTCTTTACGTCAAGAATTTCTTCAATTTCAACCAAAAAGGAAAAGCCATGAGCACGCTGATCGATTTCCCAGAGACAGACAAAAAAGAGACCCTGAAAGAGACCATTCAAGAGTATTATGGCAACCGTGTCGAGAGCGGAAGCTGTTGCTCGCCCAGCCCAGCGGCCACCCAGCCGGGCATCGGCCAATGTTGTGACGACGCCCCCCTCTACACCCCGGAAGATCTGGCCGATATCCCCGATGACGCCGCGGGCAACTCCTTTGGCTGCGGCAACCCCACGGCCATCGCCGCCCTGCAACCTGGCGAGGTGGTGCTGGATCTGGGCAGCGGCGGCGGTATCGATGTCTTTTTGGCCGCCCGCAAGGTGGGGCCGACGGGCTTTGTCTATGGCGTGGACATGACGCCCAAGATGCTGGATCTGGCCCGGCGCAATCTGGCCAAGATGGGGGTGGACAACGTAGAATTCCGCCAGGGGGACATCGAGGCCATCCCCGTGGCCGATGCCAGTGTGGATGTGCTGATCTCCAACTGTGTGATCAACCTCTCGCCGGACAAGCCCCAGGTGCTGCGGGAGGCCTTCCGGGTGTTGAAGCCCGGTGGCCGCATCGCCTTCTCCGACATCGTGGTGGACGGCGACCTCTCGGACCTGCCCGTGAGCGAGGCCCAGATCCGGGCCGGGCTGAGTTGGGCGGGCTGCATCGCCGGCGCGCTGACCGCGGACGAGTTCCGCACCTATCTGGCCGAGGCTGGCTTCACGGATGGCCGGGTGGATGTGCGCCACCGCTACACCACAGACGAGTTCCGCCCCTACGCCGACGGCCCAGACGGCATCCCCGGCACCCTGGCCGAGCTGGACCCGGCGGTGTTGGCCAGCCTGGCCAGCCGCTTCACCAGCAGCGAGATCACGGCGAGAAAAGGGAAGTAGTTGATTTGTTGATTTGTTGATTGGGGTATGCCTCAGGAGGACCAATCAACAAATGACTCTGCTGCAAAAAGGTCAAATTCACCGCAAAGACGCCAAGAACGCAAAGAAAAGCAAGATTTTTTCCTCGGCGTTCTCCGCGAAATCTCTGTGTCCTCGGCGGTTAAATGGCTTTTTGCAGTAGAGTCACCAATCAACAAATCAACAATTCAACAATTCAACCAACCAGTTATGACGAAACTATCTCAAAATTCTGGCATCAAATCCGCGGTCGAGCGGCGCTTTAGCCCGGTGGCGGAGAGCTATAGTACCAGCCCGGTCCACGCCCAGGGCGGGGATCTGGCGGTGATGGTGGAGATGGCCCGACTCACCGGCGGCGAGGCTGTGTTGGACGCGGGGTGTGGCGCGGGGCACACGGCTCTGGCCTTTGCCCCCCACGTGGGCCACGTCACCGCCCTGGACCTGAGCCTGCCCATGCTGGCCCAGGTGGATCGCCTGGCCGCCGAGCGGGGACTGGCCAACATCACCACCCAGCCGGGGGATGTGGAGCAGATCCCCTTCCCCGACCAGAGCTTCGATCTGGTGGTGAGCCGCTACAGCGCCCACCATTGGCCCCAGCCCCAGGCGGCCCTGGCCGAGTTTCACCGGGCGCTGCGGCCCGGCGGCCAATTGCTGCTGGGCGACGTGATCAGCTTTGACGCCCCGGCCCTGGACACCTTTTTGCAGGCCATCGAACTGCTCCGGGACCCGTCCCACGTGCGGGATCACGATGCCGGCCAATGGCTGGCCATGTTTGACCGGGCCGGGTTCGGCGGAAAGGTAGCCCACACCTGGGATATCTTCCTGGCCTTCGAGTCCTGGCATATCCGCATGGCCACGCCGGAACTGAACGTCGCCATGATCCGCGCCCTCTTCGCCGGGGCCGCGCCGGAAGTGCGGGCGGCGCTGAAAATGCAAGAAAACGGCGACTTCACCATCCCCGGCGCGCTCTTCGTGGCGAATCGAATGTGATCTTTCTTAACCGCAGAGGGCGCAGAGGACGCGGAGGATTCGCAGAGAGACCATTCTTTTTCTCT
>CAZKEX010000063.1:0-16282 GCA_964551895.1 uncultured Caldilineaceae bacterium
CGTCCGCACCGCCCTGAAAGGGACGGCGCTACAACTGCCACGCCTGCTAAACCAGGCTTTTCGTCTGGTCAAGCCCCCTTTGAGGGGGCGTTGCCCGTGTAGCCCCATCCCTTTCAGGGTGGGGCGGTTGGCTTAACCCACTGCTTATTCGCGCCAACCACTTTTTTAGGGGACGACCCGTTGGTGGAATCGGACGTAGATTTGGCGTCCAATTTGGCGGTCGATCTGAGGACGGCCACACCTACCCGAACGCTTGTTTCATTCACCCCCAGAGTCTGCTATAATCTGGGGGCGTTGCGGCTTGGTGGCTACTTTTCAAACCCACTTTGGACCAGGGCGCACACGATTACCCAAAACCATCACCCAGAACGGAAAGCCCATGGCCGACGAACGCACACCCATCAACCGTCAACCCAGCCCGGCCCTCCCCTTGTCCCCTGCGCCTGTCTCCTCCGCCGGGGACGAGCGCATGGTCTCGCCCGAAGCGCAGGGCGGGGATCGCCAGGTGGACTATGCCCTGCGCCCCCGCAGCCTGGACGAGATGATCGGCCAGGACCATCTGCGGGAGAAGATGCGCATTCTGGTCGATGCGGCCAAGGGGCGGGAAGAGGCCCTGGATCACGTGCTGCTCTACGGTCCGCCTGGGCTGGGCAAGACCACCCTGAGCCACATTTTGGGCAACGAGATGAAGGCCAATGTCAAGGTCACAGCCGGGCCGGCCATCGAAAAACAGGGGGATCTGGCCGCCATCCTCACCAACCTGCGCAAGGGGGACATCCTCTTTATCGACGAGATCCACCGTCTGCGCCAGGCCGTGGAGGAGATCCTCTATCCGGCTATGGAGGATTTTGTGCTGGACATTGTGGTGGGCAGCGGACCCGGCGCCCGCAGCATCCGCCTGAAACTGCCCCGCTTCACCATCATCGGGGCCACCACCCGCCTGGCCCTGCTGACCTCGCCCCTGCGCGCCCGCTTTGGCGTGGTGGAGCGTTTTGATTTCTACGAGCAATACGCCTTGGAAGATATTGTGACCCGGGCCGCCAAATCCCTGGACGTGCCTTTGGACGCGGACGGGGCCAGGGAGATCGCCCAGCGCTCCCGGGGCACGCCTCGGGTCTCCCTACGCCTGCTGCGCCGGGTGCGGGACTATGCCCAGGTGCGGGCGGACGGCCACATCAACCAGCTTGTGGCCCGTCAGGCGTTGGCGTTGTTGGAGGTGGATGAGCTGGGGCTGGACGACTTGGACCGTCGGGTGTTGGATTCCATCATCGTCAAGTTTGGCGGCGGCCCTGTGGGGTTGGAGACCCTGGCCGCCAGCATCAGCGAGGAGGGAGACACGATCATGGATGTGGTGGAGCCCTATCTGCTGCAACTGGGCTTCCTGGACCGCACCCCCCGGGGCCGCATCGCCACCCGGGCCGCCTACGCCCACATGAAGGTCGAGTACCCGGAAGAGTACGATCAGAAGGGGCTGTTTAGCCGATAGCGGGCAGCCGTTAGCTTTGTGGGGTACGAACGTATAGCACACGGCGGCGCAAATAACCCCTTGAGACCTTTGCTCTAGCCCGGTCACGGACCGGGCTAGAGCAGGGATCCACGGAGTTATTTACGTTGAGTTGTACCAGGCGCGGTCGCAAACTCAAAAGCCAACAGCCATCGGCCAACGGCTACTGGTACGCAATGCTGTAGTTCAACGGCACCACGCTGATCCAGGTTTTGCCCGGCTTGAGGGGGATCTCCCTGCCGTCGTTGGCGAAGAAGCGGGGGGTGTCGCCCCGGCTGTCGCTGCGCCAGGCGCCCTCGAAGGCCAGGCCATCGCGGAAGACGATGGCCCGTCCGCCGCCAAAGAGGTTGAGGCGGATGCTCTTGCTGCCCAAGCTGTCCTCCACAATGTCCGTCGTCTCGTGGGGGACATATTGCACCACCACGTTGTCAAAGCCCAGTTGCGCGCCGGTCGCCCCGTCCACATGGGCGATCCCGCCCAAGAAACGCAGAAATCGCCCACTCCCCACATCGTACGTATAGGCCACCTGGCTGCCGGTCACGCTGGGAAAGGGGATGTTGATCTGGCTGGCCGGTGCGCCGCCGCCGGGGACCTCCCCAAAGGTGAAGCCCCGCAGACTTGGGGCGCGCTGGGTGCCTGTGTTGGTCAGAAAAGCCCGCAGGCCGGCGGTGCTGGTCTGGAGCCGGGTGCGATAGTCGCTGCCCAGGCTGGACGAATAGCGGCTGTTGTTGGGGTCGTCCAGGTCGATGTCCAGATAAGGGAAGGGGGCATCGTTCTTGAGAATATAGCGCACCCTGTCGCTGGCCCCGGAGCAGAGCAGACCGGCGTCGTAGAGCGCGCCCAGATAGTAGTTGATCAGCCGGGCGCTGCGCACGGGACCGATGCGGTCGGCGTCGTCGCCGTAATAGACGGCGCTGAAGCGGGTGATGCTGAAACCTTCCATCAGATAGTCGTAGGCCACATCCGCCTGGGCCAGGCCATATTGGGGCCGGGCGGCGAAGTCGTTGTTGATGCACACAACCGCCGGACGCCGGTTCTGGTTTTCGCCGGAAAGGGGCAGCCCGGTCAGGGGGTTGGTGTCGCCAGGGCCAGGAAACCCGCCGGGGCCGGGCAGCCCGGAGGCCGGCGCGGCCAACAGGGCCGCGGATTGATCCCCGCCGCTGCTTCCCGTGACCACCGGGGCGGCTGGGGCGGGGGTGGGCACAGGGGGCGCTTCGGCCACGGGGATGGCCAGACCTGCCTCGGCGCTAAAGCCCGCATCCACAAACTCAGCCGACATCCAGCCGACCTGCCCTTCGCCCTGCGCCCCCCCGCCCACACAACAGATCTGCCACCAAGTCCCCTCGCTGTTTCGACCTTGGATTTCGACTTCATCCCCTGCTCGCACCTGGCCCAAAACAGGATAGGCTGTGCTTGGCCCCTCCCGCACGTTGACCACGTCCCCACTCACCACGCCCATGGGTTCGGGGGTCTGGGTGGGTGTCGCAGTTGGGGCCGCAGTGGGCAGCTTGGTCGGGGTGGGCGAGGTCTGGGGCAGATCCGTGGCCGTCGGAGCCGGTTCGGGGATCTCGGCGGCCTGGGCTGGGGCAGTGGGTTGGCTCTCCCTGGCGGTGACGATCTCTGCGTTGGAGCGGCGCAGGCTGTCCGGGCCAAAGCTGACCACGGCCAGGGTCCCGGCCAGGGCGGTCAACAGGATCAGGATGATGGCCAGGGGCAGCCAGCGGCGGGGCCGGGGGGCCTGTGGGGGTCTGGACAGGGGAGGCGTGGAACCGAAATTTTGAGACATGGGACATATCCTCGCAGCAGCTTGGCAGGTACGACGCAAATGGCGCTTGGTGCGTATGATACTTTGTCGATCCGCGGTCGTCAAGCCGACGGGCTTGCCGGGGAAGTGTGTCGCCTCCCCCATCCGGTTGTGATGGACGGTTGCTAGGGGTATAATGACCTTGCCCAATCTCTCCCTGTCTGTTCGCCGTTCAAACGGGATCAAAGGGATCCCCCGTTTTCATTCATGCTCTTACCAACACATTTCCCAACACCTTTTCCAACACCAGGAGGCTTCTATGCTCGACGCAATCTCAGGTAATCTGCCGGTTCTGCTTATTGTCGTTGCCGTGCTTTTTTCTTTGATCCGTTCGTCCCTGCGCATTGTGCAGGAATATGAGCGGGGGGTGATCTTTCGCCTGGGCCGGGTGCAGGGGGCCAAGGGACCGGGCCTTTTCTGGATCATCCCCGTTGTCGACCAGATGGTGAAGGTGGATCTGCGGGTGGTGACCCTGGATGTGCCCAGCCAGGAGGCCATCACCCGGGACAATGTGACGGTGAAGGTCAACGCGGTCTGCTATTTCCGGGTTTTGGACCCGGTGGCCGCGGTGGTCAACATCAGCAACTATCTGATCGCCACCCAGCAGATCGCCCAGACCACCCTGCGCTCGGTCCTTGGCCAGAGCGAACTGGACGAACTGCTCTCCGAGCGGGACGATATCAACCGCCAACTGCAACAGATCATCGACGACCAGACCGAGCCCTGGGGGATCAAGGTCAGCGTGGTCGAGGTCAAGGATGTGGAACTGCCCCAGACCATGCAGCGGGCTATGGCCAAACAGGCCGAGGCCGAGCGGGAAAAGCGGGCCAAGATCATCCACGCCGAAGGTGAACTGGATGCCTCTGAAAAGTTGGCCGGCGCCGCCACCGTCATGGCCGCCGCCCCCGGCGCCCTGCAGTTGCGCTATCTCCAAACCCTGACCGAGATCGGCATGGAAAACAACACGACGGTTGTCTTCCCCCTGCCTTTGGAGGTTTTCGCCGGGTTGCTGAATCCAGAGAAGAAATAGAGGCCAGTTGCCCATGTTTCGCCAAGCCACACACAAGCCCCGCACGTTGAAGATCGACCGACCGACCGGCGTACTCAACGTGATCTGGGCGGACGGCCATGCCAGCGGCTTCTCCCTGGCGTGGCTGCGCTCCCACTGCCCCTGCGCCACCTGCCGGGAGGAGCGGCGCAAGGCCGCCATGCCCACGGACGAGCTGACCTTGACCAGCGGTCCCCTGCCCACGGCCCAGGTCTCCGGGGCCGAGTTCGTGGGCGGCTATGCCCTCCGCATCAGTTGGGCGGACGGCCACGACACGGGCATCTACGCCTTCAGCAGCCTGCGGGCCAGTTGCCCATGCCAGGTCTGCAACCCGGACGGGCCGCCGCCGTTGATCGAAGATTAAGCGCATTTAACCGCAGAGGGCGCAGAGGAGAGGCAGAGATTCGCAGAGAAAAACAAAGAAAGCTTTTTACCTCTTTGCGCCCTCTGCGTCTCCTCTGCACCCGCTGCGGTTAAACAATTCTGGAAGGAAGACAAGATCATGGGTACATCCATCACCCTCTTTCGCATATTCGGCATTGAACTGAAGGTCCACTGGTCCTTCGTCCTGATCCTGGCCTGGGGCGCGTTCATCTACAGCAGCGGGCCGGCTGGGCCGGTGATCGGCGCGCTCTATGGCGTCGTCGTCATCCTCTTTCTCTTTGTCTGTGTGGTGTTGCACGAACTGGGCCATGCGGTGACCGCCAAGTATTTCAAGGTCAACGTGCCCACCATCACCCTGCTGCCCATCGGCGGTGTGGCCCAGTTGGAGCGTATGCCCGACAAGCCACTGCAGGAATTTCTGATCGCTGTGGCCGGTCCTTTGGTCAACTTTGTGCTGGCCCTGCTGCTGCTGCCTGTGGCCGCCGTGTTGATCGGCCTGGGCATGAACGACGGCACAATCGGCGGCGGTTTCATGGACTGGATCGCCCACATGCAGATCCCCAGCTTCAGCGGCCTGGTCATCTATTTGACCGTGACCAACGTGGTCTTGGGCGTCTTCAACCTCCTCCCCGCCTTCCCCATGGACGGTGGACGCATCCTGCGGGCGCTGTTGGCCCTGGGCTTCCCCTATGTCCAAGCCACCCGGGTTGCGGTCTATGTGGGCCGCTTTATGGCCATCCTTTTTGCCATTTGGGGAATTATGGGGGGCGGTATTTTCATGCTCTTGATCGCCTTCTTTGTCTATGTCGGCGGGGGATCGGAACTGGAGGCAGTCGAGAGCCGGGCAGTCTTAAAGCGAGTGGCAGCGAGTAGCGCCCTCAACGCCGATGCCCTGGACCTCTTCGCCAGCGAACAACTGGGCCGAGCCGTCGAACTGATCATGTCCACCTATCAGGCCGACTTCCCCGTGCTGGATCTGAGCGGGCGCTTCGTGGGCGTGCTGACCCGGTCCCGGCTGGTGGCCGCCCTGCGCGAGGTGGGCGAGGAAGGCCGCGTGGTGGATGCCATGATCCCCGCCGCCCAGATCCCCACCTGTGCCCCCACCACCTCCTTGGCCGATGTGTGGGAGAAGATCATGCAGTCCCGCATCCCTGTGGTGGCGGTGATGGATCGAGGCCGCTTCGAGGGGCTGCTCACCCTGGCCGATCTGACCGAGGTCTTCGAGGTGATGGGCGCGCAGTTTGAACGCCAAGCCGTCACCCAGCCTCCGGTCCAACTGCAAGGCTCCATCAAAAGTCTGGGCGGGCCGATCACCCCCACCCCCGCCGAACGCGAAAGCACAAAACCCGATTCCCCCCGGGAGCAGCACAGCGATGACTGAGTCCGAAATCGCCCCGGAGAGCGGTCTCTTTTCGACCGATACCGGGCAGATCTTTTACGAGGTGTGGCCCGCCCCTGGCCCTGGCCCGGCTGCCCCCACCCTCACCCTGCTCCACAACTTCATGAGCAGTGGCCGGGCGGCCTGGGGAGCCATGATCCCGACCCTCAACCAGCGCTTCCGTCTGCTGGTGCCGGATCTGCCCGGCCACGGTCGCTCCCTGGGCGCGCCAGCGGCCTTCGAACACACCCACATGGCCCGGCAGATCGCCCAATTGATGGCCGCCGTGGGCGCTGATGGCGGCCATGTGGCCGGCACCAGCAGCGGCGGCATGATCGCCCAGCTTTTGGTGCATGGAGATCTGGCCCAGCCCCGCACCCTGATCTTGATCAGTACCACCCACAGCACCAATCCCAAGACCACGGACAACCCCAACGCCCTCACCCCGGACGACTTTCGGGCCGGGGAACGGTGGATGGAGGCCACGGCCCGGCTCCACGACCCTTTCCGCTACGAGGGCTACTACGAAGAGGTGTTGCTGCCCGGCTTCCGCCATCTGCGCATCACCCACGGCATCGATCTGCCCCTCAATGCCCTGGCCAGCTTCCACCTGCCCGTCTGCCTGATCCACGGCGAAGACGACGAGTTCTTTCCCCCCTCCATCCCCGAACGCATGGCCTGGACCCTGCCCGATGCCGAGCTGCACATCATCCCCGGCCAGACCCACGCCCTGGCCTTCCGCCAGCCCCGGAAGATCACCGAACTCATGCTGGATTTTCTGGCCCGGCGGGGCTAATCCGGCCCCAAAAAAAGTCGTTTGTCTGCCTCTTCCGTTTGTGCTACACTTGGGGCTGTCCATAACTGGACAGCCTCTTTTTTTGTTAGCGATGAAAGGTTGACGCCGTGCCTTCCTCAACTATGTCACCCCGGCCACCGGTCAAATTGGCCCCCTCCATCCTCACCGCGGATTTTGGCAATCTGGCAGAGCAGATCCGCCAGGCCGAGGCCGGGGGCGCCAACTATATCCATTTGGATGTGATGGATGGCTGCTTTGTGCCCAACATCAGCTTTGGCCCTGGGATCGTCAAAGCCGTGCGCCAGGCCACCAGCCTGCCCCTGGATGTGCATCTGATGATGGATGCGCCAGAACGCTATGTGGGGGCCTTTGTCGAGGCCGGTGCAGATCTGCTGACCGTGCATGTGGAGGCCAGTGTCCACCTGCACCGCACGGTGGAGCAGATCGTCTCCGCCGGGTGCAAGGCCGGCGTGGCCCTCAACCCCTCCACCCCTGTGGACGCCGTGCGGGAGATCCTGCCCTTCGTGGATCTGATCTTGATCATGAGCGTCAACCCTGGCTTTGGGGGCCAGCGTTTCATCGAGACCACCACCAGCAAGCTGCGCCGTATGCGGGCCCTGATCCGGGAATACAATCCCACCTGCGAGCTGGAAGTGGACGGCGGTGTTGGGATCTACAACATTCGGGATGTTGCCCTGAGCGGGGCCAACGTGGTGGTCGTGGGCAGTGCGGTTTACAACGAAAAGGATAGCGTCTCTGCCAATATCAGCGCATTGCGGGAGGCGTTGGAAAAATAGAAGAGAAGGCAAAAGGCAAAGTGCAAAAGGCAAAAGTGGTTGGGAAAGACCCATGCGGGTTCATCCCAACCACTTTTGCCTTTTGCACTTTGCCTTTTGCCTTTTGCCTTCTTTTTACTTCCAGATCAGGGCGATCTGAAAGACAAAGGGGAACACAAAGAGCAGACTGTCCAGCCGATCCAACATGCCGCCGTGACCGGGGAAGAGGCTGCCCGTGTCCTTGACCCCCACCTGGCGTTTGACCAGGCTGATGGAGAGATCCCCGTACAGGGCCAGCACGCCCCCGACCGCGCCCACCGCGGCGCCGGCCCCAAAGCTCATGGGCAGGGGCGAGAAGTGGGCGATGGCTCCGCCGAGCAGGGCCGCGCCGACCCATCCGCCCACGGTGCCTTCCCAGCTCTTCTTGGGGCTGAGCCGGGGCCACATCTTGTGCTTGCCCAGGGTGACCCCGACAAAATAGGCCACGGTGTCGTTGCCCCATGTGATGAAGAGGGCGAAAAGCACCCACCAAAAACCGTCGGCCAACAGACGCAGCCCGGCCAGTTGGCCCAGCATCACGCCCAAATAGATGGCCCCGGCGCTGGTGCTGATCCAGGTGGCCAGGGGCTTTTCGATGCGGTACATGGCCAGAATGAAGGCGGCGATCAGGCCGGCGGCCAGCAGCCCGTTGAGGGGGATGATGGCCAAGACCGGGGTGGCGCGCAGCACCAGAAGCGCAATCCAGATCATGCCCAGATAGGGGGCTGGGCGAAAGCCGCCCACGGCCAAGAGGGTGAACATCTCGTGGCCCGCCACCACAGAAATTACAAGGATCAGCAGGGTCCACCACACGCCGCCGACCCAAAGGGCCGCCAGAATAGGTGGCAGCAGAATCACGGCAGTTACGAAACGCTGGAACACGTCGTTTTCTTTCGTTGTGTGGGTGTGTGGGCGATTGGATCCCTAGAGGGGGACAGCGGCTAACTCGGTTCCAGCACACGGCCAAAACGCCGTTCGCGCTGGCCATATTCCCAGAGGGCCTTGTGCAGCTCTTCCTTGCCAAAATCCGGCCAATAGGTGGGGGTGGTGTAATATTCGGCGTAGGCGGCCTGCCAGATCAGAAAGTTGCTCAACCGCCACTCCCCCCCGGTGCGGATGATCAGATCCGGGTCGGGCAGGTCGCCGGTGTAGAGATATTGGCTAAAGACCTCTTCGGAGAGGGTGTCCGGGTTGAGGCCATCGGCCATAGCCCGGCGCACGGCATCCAAAATTTCGGCCCGGCCCCCATAGTTAAAGGCCACGTTTAGCACGATGGTGTCGTTGTCCTTGGTATAGTCCACGGCATAGAGGATCTGCTGCTGCAACTCCTCGCTGATCCCGGTCAGGCGGCCGCTGTGGCGGATCTGCACCCCGTTGCTGTGCAGATCCTTCAACTGCCGTTTGATGGTCATGCCCAGCAAGAACATCAGGCCCCGCACCTCGTCTGGGGGCCGATGCCAGTTTTCGGTGGAGAAGGCATAGATGGTCAACGCCTTGACCCCAAATTCCACACAGCCCTCCAACACCCGTTTGATGTTGTCCACCCCAGATTGATGGCCGGCCAGCCGGGGCAATCCACGGGCCTGGGCCCAACGCCCATTGCCATCCATGATGATGCCCAAATGGTGGGGGACGGCGGGGAGTGGGGCAAGCGCCTGCTCGTTCTTGTTCTTCACTGGGTTCTCTCCTACGGCAACGCGATGTGACGAAAAAGCAGGGGTGAGCGCGAACTCACCCCTGTTTTCATATCAATTCATCCCTGACCATGGGAGGAAAGGGTTGGGGACGGGGGAGGGGACGGGGGAGGGGGGAGATCAGATAGTCATGATCTCGTCGTCCTTTTCCTTGGTGATCTGATCGACGATCTCGGTGTACTTATTGATGGCTTCCTGAACCTGATCCTGGGCTCGGTGTAGATCATCCTCGCTGATCATACTTTCCTTTTCCATCTCGCGCAAGTCAGAAATGGCGTCTCGGCGGATGTTGCGCAGGGAGACTCGAGCCTCTTCGGCCCGTTTGGCCACCTGCTTGGTCAGATCCCGCCGCCGGTCTTCTGTCAACGGGGGGATGTTGAGTCGAATCTGTTTGCCGTCGCTGTGGGGGGTCAACCCGATGTCCGATTTGGCAATGGCTCGCTCGATGGCCCCGATGTCACCGACGGCAAAGGGGCGGATCAGGATCATCTGGGCTTCGGGCACCGAGACCGAGGCCAACTGCATCAACGGGGTCGGCATGTTGTAGTAGTCTATCAACAGCCGGTCAACCAAGGCGGTGGATGCCCGGCCGGTGCGGATGGTCATCAGATCGTGACGGTAGGCCTCGATGGTTTTCTCCATCCGATCCTGCATATCGTGTAGTATTTCGCGTATCATGGCCTATAGCTCCTTGGGTAAAAGTTGGTGGGGACCGACCCTGCTATTGTATCCTATTCTGGGACAAGGGTAAAAACCGGCCCCCATCGGCCATGATTGAGCAGACGAACGATCGTAGCAGGCGACTTGTCTGTTTGAGATTGAGCGATTGGGAGATTGGGCGATTGCCACGGCCCAATCTCCCAATCTCCCAATCTCCCAATCGCAATTGCACCTAACCGTCAAACCTAAGCCGTGATCAAGGTACCTTCCGACTGGCCTCGAACGACTCGGTCCAACACATCGTTTTTCCACAGGTTGACCACATAGATGGGCAGATCGTTGTCCATGCACATGGCCATGGCCGTGCTGTCCATCACCCCCAGGCGCATGTTCAGGGCGTCGATATAGCTCAACTGTTTGAAGGGCTGGGCGTCGCTATCCTGTTTGGGGTCCCGATCGTAGACCGCATCCACCTTGGTGGCTTTGACCAAGGCCTCGGCGTTGATCTCCATGGCCCGCAGCGCCGCGGCTGTGTCCGTGGTGAAATAGGGGTTGCCCGTGCCGGCGCCGAAGATCACACACCGGCCTTTTTCCAGATGGCGGACGGCCCGGCGCTGGATGTACGGCTCGGCCACGGCCCGCACCTCGATGCCGGTCATCACCCGGGTGGGGACGCCTTGGCGTTCCAGGGCATCTTGCAGGGCCAGGGCGTTCATCACCGTGGCCAACATGCCCATGTGGTCGGCGGTTACCCGCTCCATGCCATGATCCAGGCCGTCGGTCTTGCCCCGCCACAGGTTGCCCGCCCCAATCACCAGGGCCACCTGGACGCCCATGTCGATCACCCGGCGCACCTTGCCGGCCACCTCTTCGGCCCGCTTGGGGTCGATCCCAAAGCCGTCTTCGCCCGCCAGGGCCTCTCCGCCCAATTTGATCAACAGCCGTTGAAATTTTATATCGCTCATCGTGTGATGTCTCCCTTTACCGATTTTTGAAACTTTTTAGATCATCGAGATAATTGACGCCGGACACAAGAATGCCCAGCCTTTGGGCTGGGCATTCTTTCAACCATTTAACCGCCGATTTCAAATCGGCTGAATCGCCGCACCTTGATGTTTTCGCCCAAGGTTGCGATACTCTTTGTCAGCAATGCCTGGACGGTCATGTCCGGATCCTTGACAAAGCCCTGCTCCAACAGGCAGATCTCGCTGTACCACTTGTCCAGCTTGCCCTCGACAATGCGATCAAGGATGTGGTCGGGCTTGCCGCTGTCCGCCATCTGCTCCTTGGCGATCCGCTTCTCGGTTTCCACCACATCAGCCGGCACTTCGTCCCGGCTGACGTAGCTGGGGCGGACGGCCACCACATGCATGGCCAGATCCCGGGCCAGGTCTTGGAAGATATCGGTGCGGGCCACGAAGTCGGTCTCGCAGTTTACTTCCACCAAACTGGCCATCTTGCTGCCCTGGTGAATATAGTGACCGATCAGCCCTTCGTTGGCGTCTCGGCTGGCCTTCTTGGCCGCCGCAGCCAACCCCTTCTCTCGCAGAATCTCCGCTGCTCGGTCGAAGTCACCTTCGGCCTGAGTCAGCGCCTTTTTGCACTCCAACACGCCGGCGCTTGTCGCCTCGCGCAGATCTTTGACCATCTGCGCAGTAATTTCAGCCATTTTACTCTCCTGTCATGGTTGCCGCAATCTCAGATTGCAGCCGATAGCGCTTGACGAATCAACGAACCCTATTCCCAGACAAGACTATTCGTCGTCGTCGGAATCATCGTCATCGTCATCAAAATCTTCGGAATCCGTGTCGTCATCGTTATCATCGTCATCATCATCGTCGTTATCATCATCGTCATCGTCGTCGTACTCTTCCAGATCATCCTCGTCATCGGCCTGGAGCTTGGCCAGGGTGCTGGGTCCAAGATACTTCTCCATCTCGGCCAGGTCATCGTGGCTGACCCGTCCGGTGTCCACCATGTCGATCTCGCGGATGCGACGGCCCTCTTCTGCGGCGTCGGCGATCACGCTGACCAGCAGCTTGACGGCCCGAATGGCGTCGTCGTTGCTGGGGATGATGAAGTCGATGGGATCCGGGTCACAGTTGGTGTCCACCATGGCCAGCAGGGGAATGCCCAGTTTGTTGGCCTCTTTGACAGCCAGATCTTCTCGCTTGGTGTCCACCACAAAGATGATTGCCGGCGGCTTGGTCATGGTCTTGATGCCACCAATGCGCCGATTTAGCCGGGTCAATTCCTTGCGGATCTCCAACTGCTCTTTCTTGGTCAGGGTGCGGAACTCGCCGGCATCCATGCGCCGTTCCAGCTTGTTCAGATAGTCGATACGCTCTTTGATCGTCTTCCAGTTGGTCAGGGTGCCACCCAGCCAGCGCTGGTTGATGTAGGGCATACCACATCGTTCGGCTTCCAGGCGCACAGTGGCCTGGGCCTGGCGCTTGGTGCCCACAAAGAGCACAATGCCGCCCTTTGCCACGGTGTCACGCACCATGTCATAATACTCGTTGACACGCAACATGGTCTGTTGCAGGTCGATGATGTGAATGCCGCTGCGCTCGGTGAAGATGTAGGGACGCATCTTCGGATTCCAGCGGCGGGTGCGGTGACCGAAATGAACGCCGGCCTCCAACAGTTGCCTCATGGTAATAACTGCCACAGTTTGCCTCCTAAGGGCTGAAAAAGGGTTTGTCTGCCGCTCCGATCTTTCCGAAAAATGTACCGTCGGCCCGTGGGCTTTCCGGCACCCCATTCTTCGGTCCTGGAGCGTGATTGATTGGGACCTACATTTTCTGGCGCTGACTGCGCACCAATTAGAAATTGTATCACAAAAGGCGGGGGGGGATCAAAGATCGGGGATCGGGGATCGGGGATCAGGGATCGGGGATCGGGGATCGGGGATCGGGGATCCCCGATCACTTCTTCTTGAAATCGACGAATCGGTAGCCCAGGCCCCGCTCGGTGAAGATGTAGCGGAAGTTTGAGGGGTCGGGTTCGATCTTTTTGCGCAGATAGGTGATGTAGAGACGCAGCAGATGGTTGTCGTTGGCGTATTCGTGGCCCCACACCTTGGACAGCAGGGTCTCGTGGGGGACGACCCACCCGGCATTTTGGATCAGGTGGTCCAGCAGGCGATACTCTGTGGGGCGCAAGCCCAGCCGTTCTCCATCCACGATCACGTCCCGGCGCTGAAGGTCAAAGGAGAGGCGGTCATCGATGTCGATGATCTGGTCCTCTGGGCGGGTGGGCGGCTCGAAGCGGCGCAGGACAGCCCGGATGCGGCTGGATAGCTCTCGGGGGCTGAAGGGCTTGGTCACATAGTCATCCGCGCCCAGGTCCAGCCCGCGGATGCGGTCGTCCTCGTCCGAGCGCACGGTGAGCATGATCACAGGCATGTCGCCGATCTCCCGGATGCGCTTCAGGGTCTCGAAGCCGTCCAGCCCCGGCATTTCCACATCCAACAGCACCAGATCCGGCTGATACTCCCGCACCTTTTCCAGAGCTTGAAAGCCCGTGTTGGCCTCCAGGGTGATGTAGCCCTCCAGATCCAAGTTCATCTTGACAAAGCGGGCCATGCGGGATTCGTCGTCTACGACCAGGATAGTTTTTTTGGGTTCAGAACTCATGGGATTTCCTTGTGGAGCGAATGGCGAATGGCGAATGGCGAATGGTGTGGGGTTGACGGCGCGATTGCCCACATTATACCATCAAGCCAACCTTGCCTCCACACCCCCACCCGATTAAAATTCAACCCACCACCAATGACTCTGCTGCAAAAAGGTCTAATTCACCGCAAAGAACACAAAGAAAAACAAGGCTTTTCCTCTACGAATCCTCTGCGGCCCTCTGCGTTCTCGGCGGTTAAATGCTTTTTTCAGCAGCGTCACAAATCAACCAATCAACCAATCAACTACCCAACCCGGAGACCCACCATGCAGATCCACCAACTCGACACCCCTTGCCTGATCCTCGACCTGGATGTGATGGCGCGCAATCTGCGCCGCTATCAGGACTATTTCGACAGCCACGGATTGGGCTTTCGCCCCCACATCAAGACCCACAAGATCCCCGCCCTGGCCCATCGCCAGTTGGCCTTGGGGGCCGTGGGCATCACCTGCCAAAAGCTGGGCGAAGTGGAGGTGATGGCCGACGCCGGGATTCGGGACATCCTGCTCTACTACAACATCCTCGGCCCGGCCAAATTGGAGCGGCTGATCCGCCTGGCCCGGCGCACGGAGTTGAAAGTGACCGTGGACAGCCTGATCGTGGGCCAGGGCATCTCGGACGCGGCCGTGGCCGCCGGGATGGTGGTGGATGTGTTGGCGGAGATGGGCGGCCCCAACAACCGCACGGGCGCGCCCACGGTCGCCGAGTTGTTGACCCTTGCCCAGGATCTGGACCGACTGTCCGGTCTGCGTCTGCGGGGCATGTCGGTCTACCCCAGCGGCCCGGCCAACGCTGAGGCCATCGACCAGGCCGTGGCCGGACTGCGGCGCGCTGGCCTCAGCACGGAGATCGTCAGCGGCGGTGGTACCCCGGACGCCTTTTTGGCCCACACGGTGCCGGGTCTCACCGAACATCGGGCAGGCACCTATATTTTTATGGATAAAATGATGGTCGAGGCCGGCATGGCCGCTGTGGACGACTGCGCGGTCACCGTCCTCACCACCGTGGCCAGCCGGCCCACAGACCAGCGGGCCATCCTGGACGGGGGCACGAAGACCTTCTCCAGCGACCGGGGGCTGCCCATGGGCATTGTGGTGGACCACCCCGGGGCCAGCATCTACATGATGAACGAGGAACACGGCTACCTGGACATCAGCCAGTGCGACCCCAGCCCGCAGATCGGCGACCGGCTGCGGGTGATCCCCAACCACGTCTGTGGCTGTATCAACATGCACGACGAAATCTACGGTGTGCGGGGGGAGCAGGTTGAGGTGGTATGGCAGATCCAGGCCCGGGGCAAGGTGCGCTGACGGTTTCTTTGGAAAACCCCTTCTCACTCCTTCTCACAAATTCTGGCCGAGTTCCTGACCTGCTTTGGCAATGGGCCATTTTGGTTCTACAAACAAAACGCAAATGGTTTGCCTCTTGACAGCCATGACGCACTGTGTTATATTGTTCGTGACGCACTGCGTTAGGCAGGCCAAGGATGAAGCGTTTGGCCACAAAGAGCGCAAAGCCCAGGAGTTCTGGGATGTGTCACAGATCAGCAACTATTTTGGATATGGTCATTCTGACCAATAAATTCTGTGAGGAGACTTTCAAATGACAAGCCAAATTAAGATCGATGTAAAAAATGTGGATCTGCGCAACGTCCAGGAGCAATTGGGCGACAGCATGAAGTGGGCGACGGACAAGGGTCGCAAGGCCATGTTGGCCTATGCCGGTGTCTTGGGCATGGCCTACGACGAGACCAAATCCCTGATGGAACGGGGCGAGAAGATGCTGGACACGGTCACCGAGCGGGGCGAAAAGGTTAGCGAGAGCGCCGTCGCCGAAGCCAAGAAGGTGCGGGGCCAGGTCGAGGACCGCTTCGAAGGTGTGACCAAGCAGGTCGAGGATCGTTTTGATGGCCTCAACAAGCGTGTGCGCAAGCAGCTCAAACGCACCCAGGGTCAGGCTAACGCCGCCGTCGGTGAGATCGAGAACCAGGTTCAGCAGGTGTTGAAGGGTCTGGATCTGCCCAGCCGAGAGCGTTTGACCAAGTTGAGCAAGGAGATCGACGCCCTGACCGCCAAGATCGACAGCCAGTTGGTCGCCGCCGTCCCGGCCATGGATCTGCCCGTCGCCGATTACGACACCTTCACGGTCAAGGAGATCAACGGCATGTTGGATACCCTGTCCGTGGACGAGTTGGTCAAGGTGCAGGTCTACGAGACCGCCCACGCCAACCGTGTCACCGTCCTGCGAGAGGTGGAACGGCGCTTGGAGCCGGCGCTGGCCTAAGGGTCGCACGGGTTCACCCAACAAGGTAGGGCCCGAATAGCTCTCCCCAGTGCTGTTTACCTCCTTTTTCAGCACGCCGGCTATTCGGATTAACTATACAGAAGAGGCCGACGATCCCATCGTCGGCCTCTTCTGCTTTTGAATTAGAGAACGGAAAAATAGACCACGGATGACACGGATGCAACGGATGCAACGGATGCAACGGATTCAACGGACTAAAACGGATCTCTTTTTGATC